>NZ_CP121196.1:630301-945452 GCF_039994875.1 Telmatobacter sp. DSM 110680
ACACCGTCTTGCTGTTCGACTTTGACGTTGCCGCTCTTTTTCCACGCTGATGGAGCGGCGAGATCAACCCGGATGTGCGAACCCTCCCCAGACATCTGGACAGTGGATTCTCCAAATGTCTGCTGGATGAATGAGCCTCGCTCCGCACGATCAGCGATGTTTGGGAGACTGTAGAGATTCAGATCGGGGATTCTGGCCGGAGCTGGCTTCACGGGTGTTCCATCACGCCGTATGATCCGGCTCCATTGATTGCGATATCCGGAATCTGTGAGAAGGCCCACGGTCACTCCATTTTGGGTGCGGAAGCCGGCAGCTGGGAAATATTCATGCAGTGCCCCGCCTTTGCAATCCGCATGATCGAAACTCCAGAGCTTTGCGGGAACTGTCTCGGGATCCAGACGATTTGTAATCTGGTAAAGCAGCGCGAACATATCAGCCTGTCGCAAATGAATCGTCTTTTTTATTACCTGTGTCGATACAATTTCGTACCTGACTTCGACGAAAACAGTCGTGCGTAGATTGATGAGTTGCATTTCTCCTGAAAGATGAACCTGCCTTCCGTCGCCCTTCCAGGATGCGGCTTTCCAATCATCGACCCGATCTTCGAGACTCCTTTCGTCGTTCTGGAAGACGGCTGAGAACTCCCCGCCGTTACGATGCCGCGCGATAGCACGACCACGATAAAGAATCGTGACTCCGTACCCATTTTGGGCATCGCCAGTCGTCTCAAGAGAGATCCCATCAGTTTCGGATGACTGAGAAGCGTATACGGATTCGGGCAGCAGAGTTGCCACTGAAGTAAGTGCCGAAAGCGCAAGAAACTCACGGCGGTCCAGTCTTGAGTGAGACGCCATATTTGCTGATTCCTTTTATCGTTCAGAGCTTGCAACTTGAGGGCTGAGCTGAATTAGGTTGGCAAGGCGCTGAGCGCGCCACACAGCGCCCTCGATACCAGCCACTTCGCGCTGGCCAACAGGCATGTTGGGCGCCGCTGCTCGGAGACCGGCAAAGAATGGTTCGCGAACCAAACGCCCTCTACCGATCACGCTGCCAATCCAAGCAACAGGAACCTCATCGACAAGGTTGTGTCTTTGGCGCAGTTTTGCGCGCACCAAAAGTACGGATTCGATCAAATCGGCTGCGGCCTGGTGCATAACATCCGCAGCCACGCTATCGCCTTCCTCGGCAAGATTGTGAATTGCGGGAGCGAGCGCCGCAAAGTCTGGCCCTGGCGTGCTATCGCCCATATTCACCAGTTCATCAATGCATGAGGTGTCCCAAATGCGACCCACAGTTTCAAGGACTCGCGTAGGCTCATTGCGGTCGTAAGCCTTCAATGCGCGCCGGACGGCGTGTAGGCCAATCCAGTAGCCTGAGCCCTCATCGCCCAGCCGGGAACTCCATCCACCAACGCTCTCTCTTCCGCCATCAGGGGCACGACCAATACAGTTTGAACCTGTACCTGCAATCTGCAAGATGCCTGGACCGCCCTTAAAAGCTGCATCGAGGGCAATGACCTCGTCACCGACAATTTCAGATTGCTCTACCCCGAAATCTCTGAAGACGTTTCTGATCCATTCGGCGACGCCGGGCATAGTGGAACTTGCGACGCCCACAGATGCGGCGCACACGCCACTGATACCAGCTTGTTTGTAGACGGTAGAGAGCAGCTCGCGCAGATTCTCTTCCGCCACTTCTGCGCCTACGCGGAGACGCTTGATCGATCCAGACTCCGCAAATGCAACAACCGATTCTCCTGACACGACCGAAGCACGCGTACGAGTGCCTCCGCCGTCAATTCCCAGGACAACACTCATGGCGCACTCACTCCTCTAACAGCTGAATCTGGATTCAATTGGTCACAACGGACCTGACGGTTCAGGATTTCCTTTTCGATCATGGATTGGGTGAAGATGTCGCAGTGTCCTGCGGCTGAAAACTACCGCCTCGCTCACGTTGTTTGCGGAGCGCATCGTTTCGTTTCTTGCTTACCAACTCTTGAGTTCTCTGCGCTTCCTGTTGGGCTTCATCGCGTAACCCCAGATGTGTGTAAACCCTGCTCAACTGGAAGTGCGCGGCTCCGAACTGAGGATTCAGTTGAACAACATGCTCAAAAGCCTGCCGCGCCTTCTGCCAGTCCTCCTTCGCCTCGTACAGCTTGCCCAGTTCAAAAGATGGATCAGGTGAATTCGGATCCAACTGCTCGGCCTGCTGAAGTGCGCCGATGGCTTCCTGTTCGCGACCAAGTCGGCTTGCCAACAGGCCAAAGTAATACTCCAGCAAATAATGGCCAGGGCGTTTGATGCGTGCTGCCTCAAGAACGCGTATCGCCTCCGTGTCATTGGCCTCACGAGCGTAAGTCTGGGCCAGGCCGACGTAGGCGGCATCGAGTTCGGGATTCTCGGCAAGAGCAGCATTGAACGCATCGCGGGCGGCAGAATAGTCGCCCTTAATCATCTCGACGGCGCCCAGACGCAGATTTAAAGGGGAGGTCGCCAGAGTTTGGTCCATCCCAATTTGGATAAACTGGATCGCCTCGTCGTAACGGTCCATGTCCATCAATAGCCGAGTGTAATCCAGTGTTCGATCCAGATTGGATGGGTCGGCGATAGCTGCAGCACGATAGGCATCCAATGCTTCAGACATCTTTTGCTGAGCTTCGAACGCCGCTCCGAGAAACGTGAGAGTGTTTGCATCTCCCGGTCGCTCTTTATGCAGTGCCGCAAGCAGCGTTGACGCCTCAGTTGAATTGCCGTCGTAAAGCAACGCTAGTCCCAGGTTGTATCGGTTATTCCATGACGGGTCGATTGTGGCAATGCGTTGGAAGCAGTGAGACGCCTGCTCAAATTGCGCGCGCTGGCTCAGTAGCACCGCAATCCTGTATTCGCGTGCTGGCTGGAGTTGATCGGTCTCCTCCATCTTCTTGATTCGGTTGGCGGCATCGTCTACCCGTCCAGCACGAATCTCAGCTTCGATCAAACCTGCGCCAGCTTCCGGATCTCTGTCGACCAATTGCCCAGCTTCATGAACCTGCTTGAGGGCTTCAGAATCATGATTCGTGGCTAGTGCCAGCAGCAACAGATAGTAGTGCGCGAAGGGATCGCTGGGATCGAGAGCGGAAGCCTTTCGGAGTTCCGGTTCCGCGCCCGTATAATCTTTTTCGTTCAACAGGCTAAATCCAAGATTTCGATGCGGCGCTGCTTGCGATGGATCGATACGAATTGCATTGCGATAGTGAGTTGACGCTGCGGCTGGATGACCAAGGTTGGTTTCTGTGATCCCGAGCAGATTCTCAATTGTGGCATTGCGGGGGGCAGCTCGGTGCGCCTCTTCCAGCTTGACCAGAGCTTGATCGAAATGGCCTTCTCGAATCAGCCTTGCACCGTCGTCCAAGGCAGAATTCTGCGCGGTGAGTGAATACACAGATATAAGCAATAGGACGGCAAGAGCAGGGATTCGATTCCGGTTCATTGCTTCGCCCCGTGGTCTGCATGATCGTCGGTGGAGACGGCGGCTGACCTCTCGGTTTTGATGGCGCGCACCTGGGCAAAGAGCTTAGCGGCTTCGTCTGTCTTGCCCTCAGCGCGCAGGACTTGCGCAAGCTGATAGTGCACACCTCCATCGCGATCATGCGCGAGATCGCGTTTTAGAATCTCTTCAGCTTGGGCATAGTTCTTCTGCGTTGCGTAGGCTTGACCCAGTTGCTGGTATGCAGGCCACAGATCGGGCTTGCTGCGAATTGCCAACTCGAGATGGGGAATTGCCTCTGCTGTGCGATCTTTCGCGATGAGTACGGCGCCGAGTTCCCCGTTAGCCTCAGGATGTCCCGGATCAAGTTCCAATTGACGCGTCAACTCGGCAAATGCATGATCCGCATCGCCATGCTTCCAGTAGAGATGACCGAGCCAAAAATGTACGTCGGGAAGATTCGGATCAGCTGCCTCCACGTCACGATATTCAGCAAGTGCCTTCTCGTCTTCCTCGCGATCGACGTAAAGCTGGCCCATCAACTGGTGCACATGGTAAGAATCCGGCGCGACGGCGACCAAACGGGCAATTTGTGCGATCGCCACTTGACGACGCACGACGACGAGCTCATAGCGCGCAGAAAGATCGTTGGGGTGGATTGCCAACCAGCGAAGAAGATCTGCCTCGGCCGTGTCATAGCGGTGCTGATGCATTGCATCAATCGCTTGGGCGAAGGCACCCTCATTCGGTTTCGCCTTTTGCGGAGCAGGGGCGAGCCGCTTGTATGCTCGGGCCGCAGCAGCGTCATCTCCCGAAAGTGCATATAGGCCCGCAAGTGCGACATCTCTTGCGACGCTTGACGGTTGCGTCGCCTCCAGCTTTTGCTCCTGTGCACTGCAAAGCGCAACAAGGTCGGCATTCGCCTCGCCGGCTGAGATGCGCCCTTCTACGGGCAGTCCAATTGCATCGAGTGCTTCGCTTTCGTTGACTTTGATCGCCAGCTCGATGTTCGAAAGTCCTTCTAGTAGTTGGCCGGAGAGAATCCGCACCTCACCGCGTTTTGCCAGCACAGTTGCCGACCTTGAAGACAGCGTGCCCGCCTGCTGAAGCTGTTCCAGAGCGGCGGGCAGTTGAGCTTGATCGAGGAATACCTCGGCAAGATCGAGGTGTGCATCGACCGACTTGGGATCGCGCTGAATTGCGCGGCGCAGATGGCCTTCGGCCTTGGTCCAATCGTGGTCAACTGCATAGGTGCTCGCATAGATTCGATCCGAAATGGCCGTCCCGGCAGAGTCTTCCAGTAGCTGTTCCGATTGCTGCTTTGCGGCCTTGCCGTATGCTTCACCAAGCGCGAACAGCAAATCAGGATCATCTGAGAACAGTGCGGCGGCTTTTCGCAATTGAAGCAAGGCTGCATCCAATTGTCCTGCGTTCCAGAGCGCTGTTCCCAGCCAACTCTCAGCCTGCTTTTCCTGCGGGTTCTGTCGGACTGCCTCACGTAAAAGTGGGACTGCCTGTGCCGGATGATTCAGACGAACTTCATCAATCCCCAGCCATAGGCTTACACCGCGCATGCCGGGCCTCAGCTTCCCTGCTCTCGACAGCGCACGCACAGAATCGTCGAATTTAGACTGAGCATAATAGACCAGCCCAAGATTTACCCACGCCTCAGGCAGTCCGGGAGCAAGCTTCAACACGGCCAAGTATTCATTGACTGCGTCATCAAGCCGGTTCTGCTGCTGTGCCTGTTGAGCAGCGAGAAAGTGTTGCTGAACCTGATCCTGGGTTTGTGAACTTAAGATCTGGGCATTGCCGAATAATGAAGGCACGAATGCAATTAAAACTAGAGCGCAGGAATACAAAACCTGCGCGCAACGGCAAGCAAACATGGATCGATAGAATTGTATTTTCGCTTCGCTGAATGCCATTGCCTGATCCTGTTCGGAGTTTTCTAAAGATGAATTTGTAATCCGAATTAGGTAGCGCTTGAATATTCAACACTTCCGAACCTCGCTGAAGAGGTCCGGAAGTGTTGGGTGGTTTTCAAGGTCATACGTAACAGCTCAGGTTAACTTGTCGGCGTCAGAATTCGATCCGCAAAGAACCCTGAATGTTTCTCGGTCCATACGCCAGGCCTCCAGCATTTCCAAAGTTTGAATTGGTGTTGACCAGTGGGTCACAGGTTTCCGTCGCCGAAGTACTGCAACTCACTGACGTGTCAAAACCGGTGAAGGTGTGCCGGTTGAAGATGTCGAAGAACTCCACACGGAAGTCGGTGTGGACCCTTTCGGTGAACATGGGAATGGCCTTGGTGACGTTAAAGTCCTCACTCTTGTTAAACAGTTCCCTTACCCCAAGAGCCTTAGGTGCGTCTCCAAAGGTGAAGTTGGGAGCTGGCGTGAAGGCAGCCTGGTTCAGGAGGCGGCTCTGCCCCCAGACATACTTGCCGTGGAGCGCACGGACTGGTTGTCCAGAAACGATGTTGGGACGTCCGTGTGAATTGCCGGTTGCGCCTTCAGGGCCCGCGAAGATTCCCGAAGTCCATCCGGATGAAGATACGGTGAGCGGGGTGCCACTTTGATATTTCTGGACGGCGGCAATCTTCCATCCACCAACGAGCACGTTGACGGGGCCGCCCTGGTTCGCGAACTTCTTTCCCTTGCCAAAAGGCAAATCGTAAGTCCACGCCAAAACAACACGCTGCGGGATGTCAAACGAGCTGAGCGCCTTCTCGACCTTCAGGTTGTAGGTGTTCAGGGCACCTGCATTCCCATTGCCTTCCCAACCGGCCTCACTCGGATATT
Source organism: Telmatobacter sp. DSM 110680 (assembly GCF_039994875.1). GTDB lineage: Bacteria > Acidobacteriota > Terriglobia > Terriglobales > Acidobacteriaceae > Telmatobacter. The sequence continues at coordinate 636,574 of NZ_CP121196.1, forward strand.
CCGAATCGGCATTGGTGATGTTCTTTGACCAGCTGTAGTTGGCTAAAACGGTCAATCCACCGCTGAGTCGCTTTGTTGCCTGCACCTGGAGTGCATGGTAGGTGTAGTCGCCAAATGGATCATCCATCGTTGCGGAATCAACCGAGACGGTGCCGTATTGCGGGTAGGGCCGCAAAGCCTGCGAGACGGTGCCGGTGAATCCGGCAAACGGTGATGGCACTACACTCTGGCCTGCACAAGCAGGATTGCCGGACTGGTCCGCGATGTTCACCTGCAGGCATCCACCTCGGGCCATATTAACGGGATTCCCCTGGTTCGGGTCGTGCATGAATGCCTGCAAGTGGTCGCCGTGAGCGCCTACGTAAGCGACGTCCACGATTGTCTGCAGGGGCAGCTGGCGTTGAACATCAAGCGTCCAGTTTTGGATAGTACCTGGGCGGTCGACCTTCGACTCGATGAAGAGGGCATTGCCATTCCCGTTCATGACTGTGGGGTCGATGAAGGGCGGCTCCTTGCCGGGATAGGCCGTGATCTGCGAGAGCACGACGACCGGGGTCTGAATGCTGGCTGCGGTGGGGTAGGTGTAGCTGGAGAAGAAGCCCTGGCTATCGTTCTCAGCAAAACCTCCAACGCGTTGGGTAGAGAAGTAAATCCCATAGCCGGCGCGGATGACAGTGTTGGGATCAACTTGATAGGCGAGACCGACGCGAGGGCCGATGCCCTTCTTGAAGCTCGTCTGTGGGGTACTGCCGCCAAGGCGACCCGGTCCGTCGCCTTCGAATACGTAGGCACCAGGAAGACCTCCCGCGCCAGGATTCGGCAGAGTTGGGTTCACAAAGGACATGCGGTTTTTCTGCTCCGTCACCGGGATTGGCATGTCGTAGCGAAGGCCCAGGTTGACGGTAAGCTTGTTGTTGAGCTTCCAGTCGTCGTTGCCGAAGAAGGAAAGATACTTGGCGCGCCATCCGTTGTTCTGCGGGATTGAAACAGAAGCATTTGAGGCTGCGCCGAGGTAGAAGCTGGCGAAGCCAAAGCCGGAGTTGGTGTCAGCGGCAGTGCTTGTGGGGCCGCTCGTGAAGTTGAACTGGCCAGCGCTGCCGGTAAGAATATCCAGGTTGAACTGCGCGGCGCGATATTCGCCGCCAAACTTGAAGCTGTGCCGCCCCTTCTGCCACGAGACCACGTCGTCATATTGAAAGACGTTGTCGACAAAGGTGCTGGCGCCATCGCTCGGGGTATTGATGCCATTGCCAGGATAGTTGTAGCTGAAACGTGGGAAGACCTGGTCCTCTACGCCCTTGAGGCCAAACTTACTGGCCCAGTTCCCGCCATATCCGCCCTGGCCCGAGCCTTCGATGCGATGGCGACGGGTGAAGCCAGCGTTGAAGTGGTTCAACATGGTGGGCGAGATGAAGAAGTCATAACCCAGACGCACATATTTGTTGCCCTGTGTGTTGCCACCTGTGTACAGGGGCCCAAGGCTCGAGGTGCTGACGTAGGGCATGTTACCGGTAAAGTAACTGCCCGAGATTTTGTTACGCGCGTTGATGTTCTGGTCCATGCGTATGGACCACTCATCGGCCTGCTCGTGGTTGGCACTGTTGACTGGGATGTTGAAATAGGGGCTGGTGACGCCTGCGGGGGCAACCGGCATAACCTTTTGCGCTGCTGCAAAAACGGGGTCTGGGGCTTCGGTGATTTTGTTGTTCGGATATGCCTGGCAGGGCTGTCCCTGGTTGGCTCCGGTGCAGGTTGTGTAGTCGTAGAGAATGTGGGCCTGGAAGTTCTGCCCGTTGACTGTCACAGGAGTGAGAAGAGCCGAGAAGTCGCCGCCGAGCATTGCCTGGGTGGGAGCAGACAGCAATGATTTGCCGCCATTTACCTGCCGGAAGCCTTCGTAATTGAAGAAGAAGAAGGTCTTGTCTCTGCCGTTGTAGAGCCACGGAACGCGCACCGGTCCGCCCAGGCTTGCGCCGAAGTCGTTCTGGGTGTCTAGAGGCTTGGTTGCTGAGTTGGCCCCGAAGACAGCATTTTGGTAATCGTTGAGCCAACTGTTCGCGTCCAGGACGCGATTCTTGAGCAGATCGTAAGCAGAGCCGTGAAAGTCGTTCTTCCCTTGCTTGGAGGCAAGATTCACCACTCCGCCGCTGGCGCTTCCAAACTCAGCATCAAACGTGTTCGTTAAGACCTTGAACTCGGAGACAGCCTCCACGCTGAACCCATAAGTGACCTGCATATTTGCCGAGGCGAGCTCGGTGGTCGCACCGTCAAGAAGGATGTCCTGACCGCCCTGTTGTCCTCCGCTGAGCTTGAAGTTTCCGGAGGGCGGGGAGGAGGGGTTATTGGTCATGTCGCCGGCGAATCCAGGCGCGAGAGCTGCAAAATCGAGCGGGTTGCGAATCTCACCGCCGAAAGGCAGAGGAAGCGCATCCAGCACCTGCGGGGTCATCGTGAAGCCGACTTCGGGCGATTCAGTTTCCAGATGCGATGCATCGCTGTTCACGCTGACCGTAGCGGACTCAGCACCCACCTTCAACGCTGTGTTCACCGTGGAAGTGCTGCCCACGTCGACGGCAATGCCGCTCTGACTGTAGGACTCGAACCCTGGCGCTGTCACAGTGAGCGTATAGGTTCCGGGGGGAAGTTCACTGAACGTGAACAGTCCCTCCTCTGTCGCTTTGGAGGTATAGCTGCTGCCTGTGTTTGTTTCCTTCAGAGTTAATCCGGCGCCTGGGATGAACGCGCCATTCGCATCTTTCACAGTGCCGATCAGAGTGCCTCTGTTCGACTGGGCCAGGACGGGGATTCCGACCCACAAACTGAGCACCACCAACAGCCACGTCGCCACTCGCCAGTACGTTTGCGCCTTGGAATCTCTGTGCATCATGTCGTGCCTCCTAATAATCATTGTTTTCATGCCTCCGAAGTGAGTCCGGTGAAGCTTGCGGCGGTGGAGGTGGTGCCCGCTGCGGCAAGACCGCGAAAGATCTGGCCAGCTACCCGGATGGACAACAACTGCAATAGCGCAATTACAGGTAAGGCGTACTTGAGTGCGGCATTGCCGGACCAGCCGTAAGCAATGGCGAGGAATAGTCCACACCCCAGACAGCGCCCCGTGAACAGTCCGAATTCGTGATTGAAAATGTATGCGTACTCATTGCGCTCCTCGAGCCGCGAGACTACATCGATGACCTGCAACTGAATCGGATAATAGGCAAGATCCAGAAGCGGTTTAGCCAGCAAGAGACATGCGATGAAGATCAGTACGCCGACGGCATTGAAGAGCAAGGTATTAGCGATTGCGCCCAGGAAGAAAAGCAGGAGCGCTGCGGAAAAGACAATGATGCGATGTTTGGGAGCGGCAATACGGCCAACCGTATACATGATGCAAGCCGTAAACACGCCACCGATGGCCTGGGTTGCTCCCAGAGTTCCCTCTTGCCCTACCAGCAGCATGATGAGCATGGCTGGCGCGGTAACGATATATCCCTGCGCCAGGCCTTTGAGGAGAGCCAGCTCGAGCATCCGCCACCATAGCCGATGAAATCGGAAATAAACAAAGCGCGTGTGTTTTGGATTTCGGAAGGTGCCTCGTTCAAGAATGCCTGCAGCGAGAATCGTCAGGCCAAACACCACCATAGCTACGATGTGGTACGCGCGATTAGGGATTCCTCCCAGCCAGCCGTACAGAGTGGTCCCGCTGATGAACCACCCGATCGAAGCCGGAACCGCAACTGCAGCCAGGGTGGCCACGAAGTTTTCGATTCCGTAGTAATAATTCCTATTGCTGTCCTCCGTCGCAGTCAGGGCGAGGAAACCACGGTTGGCCCAGAATAGCCCGGTTGCCAGTCCCATGGTGAATCCTGATGTGGCTACGCCGATGGGAGTGAGGATGCTCAGTTGCATCATCAGCATCATCGCAACTCCCGACAGAAGCATTCCCGCGGCGTAGAGATGCTTGGCTCCGATGCGGCCGAGCAGCTTGCCGTTTATATAGAAAGCCAGCGGAGTGGCCGCGTAGATCGACAACTGGTAAGTGACCACTTTGGCAACGGCCCGGGAGTTCCGCATGACATATGCCGCCACGAAAATCTCAATCACTGGCAGGACAAGGGCATACATCATGTTGGAGACCATCAATATCTGCATCGAACGCGAGCAACTTCGGAAGACTTCAAACTCTTTGCGTAGACGGTTCATGCTGTCACCGTCGGAGTCAAAGGGAGGCTCGCAAGGATGCCAGCAATCGACATTTGCGCGGCGCATATCACGCTGTCGGCGGCGCCGTAGTAAAGCGTTAAGTTGTCCCCATCGACCAGGTGGCCATTGGTGAAAATAACGTGGCCGAAAAAGCCCTCCTGCTCGTAAGGAGCCAGCGGCTCCATGATCGGATTCTCGGAGCGTGCGATCACTCGCCAGGGTTCCTCAAGATCTAGCAACAGAGCGCCGAGGCAATAGCGGTTTTCCTTGGTCGCGCCGTGATAAATCTCCAGCCAGCCTTCGGCAGTTCGGATCGGTGCCGCGCCGGCTCCAACACGCGCACTATCCCAATACCCCTCGCGGCTCTGGGCCAGGCAGCGGTGCCGACCCCAGTGAATTAAGTCCGGCGACTCTGCCAGCCAGATGTAGTTACCGCCCAGTTCCGGGCTGCTGGGCCGATGGAGAGCGTAGTACTTGCCACCAATCTTCTCTTCAAAGAGAGCGCAATCTTTGTTGTGCGGAGGAAAAATCATCCCCTCATGTGCGAAGTTCTTCCAATCGCGCGTGGTCCTCAGTCCCACGCCTACGCCATTGCTTGAAACCTCCGTGTAGGTCAGGCAATATGTGCCGTCGATCTTCGCGACTCGGCAATCTTCGATTCCGTAGGTCTCCAATTCACCGCTCCCCATAAGGGGCACACCGTGCTCCGGCTCTCTAAAATCGACGCCGTCGTTGCTCACCAGCAACCGGAGATGGGAGAGAGTGGTGAGATAGTCTTTTCCATCGAAACTGATTACGCGAGGATCCGTCAGGTCCAGCCTAGGATCATCCGAGTTGAACTCCAGAACTTCAAGCTTGCCGTCGGCATTCAGGATTGGAAAAGAAGTTCTACCAGGAACCTGCTTGGGACGTTCGGCAACTCGCACCAGCAGCCAGGTTCTTCCGTTGTACTTGAAGACTCCCGGATTCAAAAGGCATGTAACTTCCATGCCATCCACGCTGGGACGGATGTCTGCGGGCTTGAGCAGAGGGTTCTCTCGGAAGCGTCGTGCCAGATCTTTCATCGTGAACTCTTCGGCCGTTTGGGGAAATGGGTTTTGGGGAGCAGCATTTTAGCTGCACAACGAAATCATTCTGAAAAGCCGTCGATAAGCCTGTTCCAGTGCACACATGACAGAAAAGGGACTTACCGGAAGAATCTTTGATAAACAACGCGAATAACATGTGATTCGCATTGTGTTTGTCGAAGTTGACTGCGAGGGATTTTTCGCCTGGGACCTCCAAGCACGAGTTTCCCCGAGAAGAAGCCCATCATGTACTGCAGGAATTTTTATGCTGAATCGACGCATAGGTCTGTCCCAAACAGGCTTTCATTCGTTGAATGGATGCGCTACAATCAGCGCGCACTCAAGAACTTCTTGTGAGCGCCAAGATTGGATTTGAAAATCGGTTGTATCAAGCGAAATGGAATCAGACTCGGATGAAGGAAGTAGATCCGGAACTTCGGGCTGACGCCCGCTGGCAGTTGATCGAAAGAATCACAGCCAGCCCGCCGTTCCAGAAGTCGGCGCGTTTAAGAGAACTCCTTCGCTTCATGGCCGAAAGGTCAATTCGAGGCGAAATCCAGGATCTGAGCGAACACCGAATTGGCAGCGCTGTTTTTGGTAAGGCCGAAGGCTATAGCGTTGTCGAGGACAGTTCAGTACGGGTTCACGTTCGGCAGCTGCGTCTCAAGCTCCACGAGTATTTCGACGGAGAAGGACGAGAAGAACCATCCATCGTCGAGATCCCAAAAGGGGCCTACACAACCCTCTTTCGGCCCGTTGAGCACAGGACTTCGACGGCTCCGGTGCCCGTCGCACAAAATCAATTGGGACCCGGACTCTGGATCAGGGTGCTGCCCTGGGCCCTTGCGGCGTGCTTTTTCGCCACCACTCTAATTGCCTGGTTCAGTCGTCCGACGATTGCGAATCCACCTGCGCCGCCCTGGCCGCTGGCTGCACTTTTTAATCCGCCCAACAAACCGGTCGAAGTAGTCGTTGCGGATGTCAATTACGGGATGACTCGTCTGGTGGACGAGCAGCCCGTGACACTCGAGCGGTATCTGAGCCCCTCTTATCGAAGTGGCGAAGATCTGTCTAATGCTCACCCGACGAGTCGCGAAGCGCGCATGATGAAGTACTTGTCCGGCTCACTGCTAACGTCATATGCGGACCTTGTCGTGGTGGACACTCTCATGCGGCTGAGTGGGAGCTCGCGCGACTGGCTTGCGATTCGATCGGCGAGAGAGTTGCGACCGCGTGACTTGGAGGCCGGCAATTTTGTCTTTGTAGGTAGCCCCAGTTCAAATCCCTGGGTGTCCTATTTTCAAGACAAGCTCAACTTTCAGGAAGGCGAAGGCAAGGTTGGCGAAAGCCTCAAATTCTTCCGGAATGCCCATCCGAAACCGGGCGAACAAGCAACCTACCAGGGTTTAGCCTTCACCGGGAGTTCAGGGGAAGATTACGCGACAATCTCATTGTTGCCACTTGCCAACGGCCGAGGTAGTGTCCTCATCCTGCAAGGATTGCAACAGGAGGGGACCGAGGCGGCTGGACTGTTCCTGGCCGATGCCGGCAATCGGCAAAAGCTCCAACAAGCCCTCGGCTTCTCCGGCTCGCCTACCCAGCCCGTCTACTTCGAAGCCCTCATCAGGACTCAGGCAGTTGCAGGCGCTCCCAATGCAACGTCAATCATCTCCACACGCGTGATCAACCCCTGAAACTGTCGTGCATCGCCGAACGTCGACGCACGGTTCGGAAATCAGCCCTAACTTCGAATCTCGACGGCCTTCGCCTCAAAGGGACGCAAAATCAACTCTCCGGTCCCCGCATGGGTTTGCAGTGGCTTCTTGCGCATCAGGTCATACAATCGGTCTTCTTTATTCGGCATCGCAACTGTTACGCGCTTCGCTTCCGGCCAAGGATTGTAATACAGAAATGCAGGTGGCAGATCTGGCTCCATAAAGTCCGTTTTACCCAGATCCCAGCGCAACAGCCATGGATCTCCCTGCGTCTGAATCATCTTGTCCAGCCACATCGCATACGCGCCCCCATAGATTGAGCGGTGCGCGGCGAAGTCCCCGGTTGCGTAGGGACTGTGCCCTTTCTCTTCCCTGCTCAACCGCTCGTAGGGGAACATCGGCGGCAGTTCTGGACGACTTTGATTCTCGTGCGGCAAGTACTCCGGATAAAACAAGCGCATGTTTGCTGAGACGTTTAATGCCAGGCGCGCCACCTCGCCAGCTAACTCCGGACGGAATCGAACCGCCGGCAAAAGATACGGCAGCGTCACCATCGACTCCATACTGTAGGTTTGGCCGGCAGGCTCCGTGCAGAAGCCTGCCATAAGGCCATTGACCTCGCGTCCGCCCCACCTGCCAGTAGCCATCAGCCCGATCTTGGCATCAAGCACGAATCGCAAGGCTTTTTCCGCATTCGTGGGATGGCCCATCGCTTCCAGTCGCGCGGCTGCCAACACTGCCATAGCCCCGCTTGGAATCTCATACCAGGGGTTCGCCGCAAAATCGAGATAGCGGTCAATCGCGATCTTGGCTTCCGCGAGAAATGTTTCCTTACCAGTCAGCTTCCACGCCAGAAGCATCACATAGCTGTAGCCGCCCACAGCGTCGGGTTGTCGATAGATGTCCTGCCTGGTAAAGGCTGCAGCTTTTGCAAAGTCGTAACCCTGACTATTGAAGTCGTAGTGGATTTGCTGCGCCATGTCCTTCAGCCGCGTCGCGCTTTTCTCTACCCGCGCTAGCCATTCCGGATCCTTTACAAAGCGCAACCGGATCAGCCCATAGGCCATCGCAGTGACATTCATCAGGTACCAGTACTCGCAGAGCGTCGCACCCGCCCCATCAAGAAACAGCCCATACGGCTCGCTGAAGTAGCCCTTTAGTGAGGTTGCGAGGCCATCCAAACCCTCTCCTCGGAGTTCCTTGCCGAGAGCCATTGGTGCGTAGGTTGTCAGTCCTCCGTCCTGCTCGCCTTGAAGCGCGGAAGGAAAAACCTGGCGGCCATCTTTCGCGATCGTATTCAACCCATGTGCCGGGTCCATCACCCACGCGTCAAAGGCATTGGCGAGCGCATGGAAATCCAGCGGACGCTCCTCTGGCCGAGCCGGCAGCCCGCTCCAGCCAGGCGTTGCTTCGGCCCATGCGATTTCCTTTTCAGCGCATGCGAAGAATCCCAGTGCAGCAAATCCTGCCACGAACTCTCTACGGCTGGACAGCCAATCGCCTCCGGTCAGTTCACTTTTCTCTCTTGCCGTCTTTTCCACGTTCACTTTGCCCTCTTTGATCTTGAGTTCGCGCCCATCAGAAAGTCTTCTTCAGCGTCTCGCCGGAGAACCTAAAAACAAGCAGACCCCATTCTCGACATGAATTGCGAAACCGCCAAGGGACTAACGCCGAAATCAACGCACAAAACATTGAATTCACTTGTGAATCGCATCAAGTCTTCCGCTACCGCAGAGTTCGGAAGGCACAGAATATGTGATGTGAAGCTGATTGCTGCAGCGGTAAGACCTGCTTCGCCGGACTTCGGAGTCTCAATTACGCGAAGACTCCTTGTCAAGCATTCAGAGGCCATTCACATGCCGCGATATGCCGGCAACCATGCAGTGCTAGAATTCCGGAAAAGATGAGCAATCGAGCCACAGTCTCTTTGATCTTGCTCTTCTCTTCTCTCACTCTCTGTGCACAAACTCCCACAGCTTCCGTGACCTTACCGCTCGCGCAACCCGCTGTGCCGCACTTTCGGGATGTTTCGACGGAGGTCGGAATTCGCACTCTACCTCACACCAATCTGGACAGGCGCTACGTCATCGAAACCATGAGTGGGGGAGGAGTTGCGTTTCTCGATTGCGATAACAACGGCAAATTGGACATCGCCGTAGTGAATGATTCCTCAATCGACCGCTACCTCGCTGGTGGCGATCCCATGATCACCCTCTACCGACAAGATGACAACGGCAAGACACTGCATTTCACCGACGTCACCGCGGCCGCAGGATTGACCACCAAGGGCTGGGCCACTGGGATTGCGGTCGCCGATTATGACAACGACGGTCTTCCCGATATTTATGTCTCCGGCTACGGCCACAATGTTCTCTACCACAATCTAGGCGGCTGCAAATTCACAGATGTCACGGCAAAAGCAGGCGTCGCCGGCGGAGGCTTTAGTGCTGGAGCCGCCTGGGCCGACTATGACCGTGATGGATTTGTAGATCTTTACGTCGCTCGCTATGTCTCAACTGATCCCCGCCATCTTCCCGACCCTCAACGCAAGGTTTACAAGAACGTCCTCACCGAACTGCCAGACAAAATGCCGGGTGAAACCAACCTCCTCTACCGCAATCGAGGCGACGGAACCTTTGAAGAAGTTGCGGCGAAAGCTGGTGTCCAAAACCCTCAGAAAGCTCACGGCATGGGCATCTGCTGGGGAGATTTCGACGGCGATGCTTGGCCCGATCTCTATGTCACCAACGATGCTTCCAGCAATTTTCTTTTTCACAACAAGAGAGTCGGAACCTTCGAAGATATCGGCCTCAATTCAGGGACCGCCTACGGTGAGATGGGGCAAACCTTTGGCAACATGGCATGCGATCTTGCCGACCTTGATCACAACGGAAGGTTTGACCTTTTCGTGACCCGATTTGCAGGTCAGCCCGCCAGCCTCTACATCAACGACGGCCACAACGAGTTTCATGATGCGGCAGATCGCGCCGGAATCGCCGTCCCAACTTCTCCGCCCGTCAAGTGGGGAGCGAACTTCGCAGACTTCGACAACAGCGGATGGCACGATCTTCTCATGGCCTCGGGTAACTTCTCGACTTTGCTCGATGGCGCGCCTAGCGAACCGCCTTTTGTCGAGCCGATCGAGCTTTTCCTCAATCAGACAAATGGCACGTTCCGTGAAGTTGCCGCCGATACAGGCTTGAATGCAGGCCCCCTGAAATCTCGTCGGGGAACAGCCTTGGGCGACGTCAACAACGACGGAAGACTTGACATCCTCGTCTTCAACGTTGGCGCTCCACCGTCGCTGTTTCTCAACGAGACCAGGAATGACAACCACTGGATCACGCTGCGCCTGGTCGGCACAAAGAGTAATCGCATGGGCATCGGAGCACGAGTCACGGTCACCACCGGTAACATCAAGCAAGTGGATGAAGTGCGCGCCGGAGGAAGCTATCTCTCCACCAGCGACCCACGCCTACATTTTGGACTCGGATCAGCTCCCTACTTTGACCGTATCGAAATCCAATGGCCCAGTGGCTTGCACGAACAATTCACAGGCGGCCCTGGCGATCGGTTTATATCTTTGGTGGAAGGAAGCGGCACCTCATTGCCATCGGGGCAAGCTCATCCGAAGGAAAAGTAGGATCGCCGAGCAGGGCGCCCAATGACCTCAACGCACATGATGGAGGTCCCATTCAGAAAAGAAGCGCAGTATCTCGGCGCATCCATCGTGTACGTCAGGGAACAGATGGGACACAGCTCGATTCAGGTCACAGTGGACACCTATGGTCATCTCGTTCCAGGAGCAGATGTCTCGTATGTAGATCGATTGGATGCAAAGGCCCGGACGTGATGTTCGCTTTTCCGTCGAAATCTCCCGCGCGAAATCTCCCGCGAGGGCACGAAGTTCTTTGGACACCGGATCGCTCTGCTCGAGCATATATATAGATAATCTTCAGTCTTTCAATCATCTTCTTTCTGGTGATGGGACCAAACGCAACTCAGGCGCAACCTCAAAAGGAGGGTGCGCCCGATGCATCAACCCAAGTTGTTGATTCAATTGGTTGCGGGGGCTGGATTTGAACCAGCGACCTTTGGGTTATGAGCCCAACGAGCTACCGGGCTGCTCCACCCCGCATCCTTAGTTTAACAACCCACCTTGGGCGGGTCAAATCCCTGGCAAACGCGCCAAGCGACCCGCCGCCGCTCCATCCGTTACACTTCTGGCAGCCTTTGCGATGTGGCATTCAGCTTGCGCTAAAACCGGCGTTTTGGCTCCTCGGTCTTCTTGCGAGGCGACGACAATTGGCCGACACACATAAAGAGTTCCAGGCAGACTCCCAAGGAGCCACAGGATGTCCCACCTTTACGTTGCAGTTTTGGTCGTCATCGTAACTGTCCTTCTTTCTGTGGCCATCTTCAGGACGACCCTCGTCAAAACCAAGGCCGATTACCTGGTTGCGGGGCGATCCCTGCCTGCTTTCGTTCTCGTTCTCACGCTGCTTACTTCGTGGATCGGTGCAGGCTCTCTGTTCGCGGGCGCTGAAAACGCCTACAAGAATGGATTCGCAGCCTTGTGGCAGCCGGCAGGTGGATGGCTCGGACTGCTGCTCATCTATTTCATCGCTCCGCGCGCGCGCAAATTCGCACAGTTCACATTGCCAGACCTGCTTGAGGCACGCTACAACCAGGTCGCCCGCGTGCTCGGCACGTTTGCAATTCTCTTCGCCTACGTTGGAATCACCAGTTATCAATTCAAAGGCGGCGGCGACGTTCTGCATCTCATCTTTCCAGACACGGTCTCCTCAGAACTCGGTACCTACATCATTGCGGTCTTCGTCATCGTCACCACTGCGTTAGCGGGCATGTCCTCGGTGGCTTACATGGATGTGGCGATCGGCTCCCTGGTGACAGTCATTTGCCTCATTGCAGCGCCTTACCTGTTTCTCCAGGCAGGCGGATGGGCCGGTCTGCACTCCGTTCTTCCGCCACAGTATTTCGAGGTGCTCGGCAACTATCGCCTCTCCCCCACCGGTGCCGAACTACCAGTCGCCATGGGCCTGATTCGCGCTCTCGAATTCCTTGTTCCGACCATGCTGCTGATGTTGGGAAACCAGGTGATGTATCAGAAGTTCTTCTCCGCAAGGAGCGAAAAGGACGCGCGCTATTCCGTAGTCGGCTGGATCATCGGCACGCTAGTTCTTGAAACCCTCATCGTCGCGATCGCCGTCTTTGGACGCGCCCTTTATCCCACCGGCGAAGTTGCTCTCCATCCGCGCGAGATCATCCCTTACACCGCGCGGCACGGACTCCCCGCGGTACTCGGTGCGGTTCTGTTGGGCGCAGTGTTTGCCAAGGTCATCTCCACCGCTTCGAACTACCTTTTCTCGCCGGCGACCAATCTCGTCAACGATGTGTTTGTGCGTTATATCGCACCCGACGCTTCAAACAAACGGGTGCTCATTATCTCGCGTCTTGCAGTTGTACTGCTTGGCTGCTGGGCTCTCTATCAGGCCGTGTATGCAGAAAGCATTCTGCAAAAAATGCTGTGGGCTTACACCATCTACTCCGCCGCGCTCACACCAGTTGTTCTCGCTGCTTTCTATTCCAAGCGCGCTACAGCCTGGGGAGCGGTCGCCGCCATCGCCGGTGGAACGGTGGTCACGCTCGCCTGGGATCTTCCCTTCGTCAAAGCTCTCTTCCCGCACATCATTGCTGATCGCGACGCAATTTTCCCTGCGCTGTTCGTAGCTGTTACCGCTCTGATCGTGGTCAGCCTGTTTACTGCGCCTCCGCGAGAATCTCAACTCGCGCAATTCGCTGATTAGCGACTCAGCATCGTCAACCGTATCACCGTCGATAGCCGCAACAATGCCCTAGACTGATACTTGGACAGTCCGATGCATACGCGCCCTTGCTGGGTCGAAATCAATACCCGCTCTTTCGAAAATAACTTTCGCTTTCTCGCGGACCTTGCTGGTCCCCACGTCGATTTGCTGGCCATCGTCAAGGCCAATGCCTACGGACACTCACTCCGACTCTGCGCTCCCGCCGCGGTTCGCGCCGGTGCAGAGTGGCTTGGCGTCACCAGCGTGGAAGAAGGGATCGAGGCTCGGCGTCTCTGCGCGGACACACGCATTCTCGTTATTGGCGGTGCTTTCCCCGGTCAGGGAAAAGATGTTCTGCATCATAAGTTGACCCCAATTGTGTGGGACGCATGGCAGTTTGACGAACTCGAAGACGCTGCCCGTGCAGCTGATATGCGCTCCGTCTCCATTCATCTCGAGATTGATACGGGTATGAGCCGCCAAGGCGCGGATCTGCAATCGCTTCCTTCGCTTCTCGCGCGCTTTCATCGCGATTCGCCTCTGCGCCTCGAAGGCGTGATGACCCACCTCTTTGCCGCCGACGAAGCCGATGAAGCGGTCACCGACAATCAGTTGGAGCTCTTGGAAGATGCTTTGAGTTTGATTAACACCACCGGTGTTCATCCCGGCGTGCTCAATGTCGGAAACACCGCCGCACTGCTCGCCGGGCAGGCACCCAAAATATCCGCACTTGCTTCACGCTTCGGAATGAAAACCCTGATTCGTCCCGGACTCGCGCTCTACGGACTCGTTCCGGAATACGATCCAGGATTCTTGTCCAGCGAGCCTATCTCTCTCGGCCGTTCGCGCCGTGAGCTGCGCCCTGTACTCAGTTGGAAATCCAGGGTTGTGAGTGTGCGATCCATTGCGCCCGGTGCTGTCGTAGGCTACAACGGAACCTTCGTCGCCACCGAGCCCATGCGGCTTGCGCTTGTCGCCGCAGGATATGCCGACGGCCTCGATCGCCAGCTCGGCAATCGCTTCGAGCTTCTTGTTCGTGGCCAGCGTGCACCATTAGTCGGACGAATCAGCATGGATCAATCCGTCATCGATGTCACCGATATTTCCGACGTAGCCGCGGGAGATGAAGTCGTAATCCTGGGGAGCCAGATCTCCGAATCGATAACCGCCTTCGATCACGCCAAGGCGACCGACACCATCCCATGGGAAATATTTACGCGCATCGGCGAACGCGTTCCCCGTATTGCCATTTAGCAGGGAGCCCCGGTAGGCCCGATAGAACTTGCAGCACTTGCAGGAACGGCAATCTCCAATTCTGCCGCTCCGCTCACCGACGCGATCATCGCTTCAGTCCCCATCGCAGAGTTCAGCAGCATGTGATAAAGCCCGCGCGAGCACCACTCCTGCTGATAAAACTTGCGAATCACTGCAGCGCGCCGCTTGTCGTAAGCCGCCAGCGCCTGCTCCGCATTCTGCGCCTGCTTGGGGAACGCCTGCGTAAACCAGTCGCGCTTCGCCTTCATCGTTGCATATACAAAAATGTGAAAACATCCCGGCTGGCAAGCCAGTGCGCACGCTGCGCCTCGGCCAACCAGCACGCAGTTCCCCTGCTTCGCCGCCGCCAGAATCTCATCGCGAATCAGCGTCAGCATGCGCTCGGAATCAAATACCTGCTCTTCGGAGAGGCCGGTCATCTGGTATGCCGTGTCATGCCAGAACACTTTGCCGTAGCGGTAGTACCAGGGATCGAGCCGGTCATCGAATTTAGCGGCCAGTTCCGGCGAAACACCCGCCCGCTTAGCCGCCGCACTCACCAGTTCAGAGTCCAGCAACCGCCAGCCCAGCCGCTCAGCGAGATCGTGCGCAAACTCCCCGCCCCGCGAACCGTATTCCCGCTCTACCGTAATCACCCGGATCGGCGCATGCATCATCAGCCACCCCTTGCCACTGGAGCATACAACGAAAGAGCATTTACCCCGCAAGTGAATAGACTCCCTGAAAACGTCTACGGTTGCATTGGATTAAAAACAACACCTTGACTATCTACAATACTTATTGTAGATAATCTAGGCATGGGAAAGCCCAGCGATCTCGTCCAAGGCACACTCGACCTGCTCATCCTCAAGACCCTCCTGCCTGATTCCATGCACGGATGGGCCATTGCAAAACGAATTCAACAACTCTCCGGGGAAGTCCTCCAGGTTCAACAAGGCTCGCTCTATCCCGCCCTCCACCGGCTCGAACAGCAGGGCTGGATCAAAGCTAAGTGGGCCGAAAGTGAAACAGGACGAAAAGCCAAGTTCTATTCACTTACCGCAGCCGGACGCGGCCAGCTCGAGAAAGAAACTGCAAGCTGGAATCGACTCTCCGCCGCCATCAACCTGGTCGTGAGTGAGATGTAACGCGTCACCTGACACACGCAAGGGAGGGGAACATGCGCTGGTTACATCAACTTCAAATGCGATTCCTGATGCTTTTTGGTCGAGCTGGCGCTGGCAGCCACCTTGAGGACGAACTCAGCTTCCACCTCGAGCGTCAGATCCAGGAGAACGTCGCCGCCGGCATGACCCGCGAAGAAGCACGCTACTCCGCCCTTCGCACCTTTGGCAATCCAGCACTGCTTCGCGAACAGACACGATCAACCTGGTCATGGTCGTCTTTGGAATCCATACTCCGCGATGTGCGCATCGGGTGCCGCACACTGTACCGCGCCCCTGGCTTCGCACTCATCGCCGTCTTCGTGATGGCACTCGGGCTTGGCGCAAATGTAGCTCTCTTCACGATCGTCCGCGGAGTGCTTCTCAAGCCGCTGCCATACGTCGACCCCAACCACCTCATCATGCTCTATGAAAGCGAGCACGGCCCCTCCGCTAGAGCACAATACGCGCCCGTCGATCCGAGGAGCTTCTTCGATTGGCAGAAGTCCGCGACTGGCGTCGAGCAGATGGCAATGGTCTCACCGTTTCAGAGCTATAACGTGTCGGCCGAAGGCGGCAAACTCCCTGAGAGGATTGATGCCGGCTGGTGCTCGTGGAACTTCTTCTCCATCCTCGGTGTTCAACCTGCGATTGGCCGCAACTTTGCCGCGAGTGATGACCAACCCGGTGCCGCAGCTAGTGTCCTCCTCACAAATACATTCTGGAAACGCCGCTATGCCGGCGATCCATCCATCGTCGGAAAGACTGTGTGGCTCGATGCCCATCCCTACACGGTTCTCGGAGTCCTTCCTTCCTGGTTTGTGTACTCCGGCTCCTTCGGTGGTAAGAACATTCAAGTCTGGACACCTTTCAACCACGAAGCGCCTCCCAGTCTCCTCGCCACCTACGAAGATCACGAAGCCCTCGTAGCTGCGCGCATCAAACCTGGCTCAACGCTCCAAAGCGTCGTCGCTCAGATCAACACGATCCAGCAGCAGATCAAGAAAGAACACGCGGGGCCCGCCGTGCATCCCTTCGCCAGCGGTCGCCTCATGCTCGACGATGCCGTGCAGGATTACAAAACTCCGCTCTATGTCCTTCTCGCCGCTACCGTTTGTGTTCTGTTTATCGCCTCCATGAATGTTGCCGGCCTCCTCGTTGCACGAACCGCAGCGCGCGGCAAAGAAATAGCAATTCGCACTGCACTGGGCGGCGGCCGCCTCCGACTGGTGCGAGAACAACTCACAGAGAGCGTTCTCATATGCGTCACAGCGGGTGCCATCGGAATCGCGTTCGCGTGGACAGCGCTGCAATTCATCGCCCATTTCCAGCCCGATATGAACCGCATAGAATCTGTGCGGATTGATGGGGTTGTGCTTCTTTTCACCTTTGTTGCGATTGCCGTTTGCGCGCTCTTCTCCGGAGCTCTCTCTGCATTCAGTCTTGAGAGCCGTCAGCTTTTGAGTGCCCTGCAGGAATCTTCTCGTTCCACTAAGGGAAGTAAGCGGCGCGCCACGCTTCGCCGCTCGTTGCTGGTGATCGAAGTCAGCCTCACCGTGGTTCTGCTTGCCGGGGCCGGCCTTCTCCTCAAAAGCTATCAGCGTATGCGCGGCACGGACCTCGGCATCCCCATCAAAAACACTCTCACCATGCATCTCAGCCTGCCTGAAGCGCGTTATAAGGAACCCGCCAAACAGGCCGCCTTCTTTGAACAGCTCATCACGCAGGTCCGCGCTCTTCCCGGTGTCGGCAGCGCTGGCCTTGTCTCCACCGCGCCCGGTCAGGGCTGGGGCGGCGACAGCCTCGCGGACATCGTTGAACGCCCGCTTCGCCCCGAAAATTTCCTCGACATGCACATGCGTGCTGCGGATCCGGGTTACTTTGCAGCCGCAGAGATCCCGCTGATGCGCGGTCGCATCTTCACATCCGATGAGCGATTCGCCCGCGGCAAAGTCGCGGTCATATCGCATCAAGCCGCGCTGCAACTCTTCCCCAAAGAAGATCCCATCGGCAAGCACCTGCGTTTCGACTTCTCCCATCAGGAGCTGGAAATTATCGGCGTTGTCGCTGACACGCGATGGGACATACACGAAGATCCCAAACCAACCATCTATCAACCCCTCTTTGGCAGCGATTTTGCTGGCGCCACGATTTTCGTTCGCAGCGCCCATAACGTGGAATCGCTCGCTATGCCCATCGAAAGCATCATTGGCCATCTCGACCGCGATTTGCCCGTCTCCAACGTGAAGACTCTCCGCGAAACCATCGACAAGTCCACAATCGATTCCCAATTCGACTCGCTGCTCGTGCTGGCCTTCGCAGTGATCGCGCTGATCCTCGCTGCCGCCGGTCTCTACGGAGTCCTCTCCTATCTCGTAACCCAGCGCACGTCCGAACTCGGCATCCGCATGGCACTCGGTGCAAAGCGCTCGCAGTTGTTGCGGGCAGTCCTCTTCGATGGCCTGCGCCCTGCCCTTCTCGGTCTCGTGGTTGGATTCGGAGCAAGCGCATTTGCCGTGCGCCTCATCAAATCGATGCTCTATCAAACAGAGGCGCTCGATCCCACAGTTTTCACAGCGGTTTTAGCACTCCTGCTAACGGTGGCGATTCTTGCCTGCCTGTTCCCCGCATGGCGCGCTTCGCGCCTTGATCCTATGCAGGCGCTGAGAACGGAATAACTGGAGGAATAGCATTGCGTTGGATTGAACAACTCCGAATGCAAATTCAGATGCTGCTCGGTCGCGAACGAGCCGGCACGCGCCTCAACGACGAACTGGCGTTTCATCTCGACCGTCAGATCGCTGAAAACATCGCCGCAGGCATGACTCCGGAGGAAGCCGGCTATTCCGCTCTCCGCACATTCGGCAATCCCGCCCTTCTTCGGGAGCGGACACGAACCACCTGGAGTTGGAATGGTCTCGAATCGCTTCTGCGCGACTTCCGCTTTGCGTTTCGCGCCTTGCGCCGCACTCCCGGCTTCACCGCAATTGCGATTGTCGTCATGGCTCTCGGGATCGGTGCGAATGTCGCGCTGTTCACCGTCGTGCGCAATGTAATCCTCAAACCGCTACCATTCAAAGATCCTGATCGTCTTCTCATGCTTTACGAAGACAGTGTTCACACTCCCGGAAAGCCGGATTTCAATGTCGTCGCTGGTGGGGTCTACCAGGAATGGAAAAAGCAAAACCATACCTTCAGCAATCTCGCGCTGGTAGGAAACACACACGTTAATCTGTCGGGGTCGAGCGGCCAGCTTCCTGAGAAGCTTGCCGGTGCACAATTTTCCTGGGATCTTTTGCCGACCCTCGGCGTCGAGCCGGCGCTAGGTCGGAATTTTGTAGAGTCGGAAGACAGCCCTTCGGCCAATGGCACGGTTCTACTCAGTTGGAGACTGTGGAAGCGGCGTTTCGGCGGCAATCCCGCCATCCTGAATCAATCCATCTTCATTGATGCCGCGCCGTACATGGTCATTGGCGTTATGCCAGCCTGGTTCGATTTTCCGCGACCTCAAACCCAGTTGTGGTTACCCGTCTCTCACGAGAGGCCGATGAAAACCATGACGACACTGAGCGATCACACGTTTGGTGTTGTTGGTCGCCTCAGGCCAGGTATTTCGGAAGCGCAAGCCGAAGCCGATCTGAGTTTGATCTCGCTTCATCTCCACAACGCGAATCTCAGCGATCCGTTCGTTTTCAAATCAGCCAACAGCCGGCCGCTGCTCGAGCACATGGTGGGACCCATCAAGCCGGCGCTCTACGTCTTGCTCGCGGCTACCACTTGTGTATTGCTCATTGCATGTCTGAACATCGCCAATCTGCTAATAGCGCGCGCGACTGCGCGACGTAAAGATCTCGCAATTCGAAGCGCTCTCGGCGGCGGCCGGCTTCGTCTCCTCACAGAACGCCTCATGGAAAGCCTGCTGCTTTCAGCCTTCGGCGGTGCGTTTGGCATCCTTCTGGCGTACGCGGCATTGCAGTGGCTCATCCAGACGCGGCATGACATGAGCCGCGTCGAAACCATTCACTTCGATGGTGTGGTTATCGCATTCACAGGCGGAATCATCTTCTTCTCCGCTCTGTTCTCGGGCGTTATCTCGGCAATTAGCACCGGAGACGCAGCCATCCTCAGCACGCTTCACGAGTCTTCGCGCGGACTCAGTGGAAGCCGCGAAAGGACAAGCCTGCGCCGCGTCCTGCTGACACTTCAGGTGGGGCTGACAGTGGTCTTGTTAGCGGGCGCAGGCCTCCTGGTCAAAAGCTACGAGCGCCTTCGCTCAACCGATATGGGCTGCAGCACTCAGAATGTGCTGACCCTGCGTACAGGACTTCCCGATGCACGTTACAAAACCCCCGCTGAGCGTGTGAACTTCTTCGATACGCTTCTCGACCGAATTCGCAACGTACCCGGAATTACAGCGGCGGGAATCGTCGAATCGGTCCCCGGACAGGGCTACTGGGGAGACACGAGCTTCACAATTGTCGGCCACCCGCCGCTTCCACAGGGCTCAGGAATCTGGGCGCTCAATCGAAGTGCTGATCCCGGGTACTTTCAAGCGATGGGGATTCCCATCCTGCGAGGACGCACCTTCAATCCTGCGCTTCGATTGAAACTGGCCAATGAAATCATCGTCGATCAGACCTTCGTCAATAAGTTCATGCCCGGCGAAGAACCCATCGGCAAGCACGTTCACACGAACGACAAGGACTATGTGATTGTCGGCGTCGTCGGCGCCACACGGTTCCAACTCGGTGAAGATCCAAACCCTATAAAGTACTTCTCACTCGGATCAGGAGAGGCTCCCGTCGTAGCCATCGTGATCCGGTCGAATCAGGACGTCGCGCAATTCGCTCTTCCCGTACAGCGAATCGTTTCAGACATGGATCGCGACCTGGCCGTCTCCGACATTCTCACCATGGACCAGTTGTTGGGCAAATCGACTCTCGACTCCAGCTTCAACGCGATTTTGCTCACCGCGTTGGCTGTTCTCTCACTAATCCTCGCGGCGGTCGGCATCTTCGGCGTTCTTTCCTATATCGTCGCGCAACGTACCGGCGAGATTGGCATCCGCATCGCGCTCGGTGCGCAGCGAGAGCAGGTACTCCGACTGATGCTGGTCAATGGAATGTGGCCCGCGCTAATCGGCCTCGTTGTCGGCCTGGTCGCTGCCGCAGCCGCGACACGTCTGCTTCGCACGTTGCTCTTTGCGACACAGCCCCTTGACCCCGCGGTCTTCGCTTCGGTCGCCGCAACGCTGCTCGCGGTTGCAGCCATCGCCTGCCTCATTCCCGCATGGCGCGCCTCACGCCTCGATCCCATGCAGGCCCTCAGAACCGAGTAGTGAAGAAAAAACGAAAAGGCGCGAAGTTTTCGGCTTCGCGCCCAAGTCCAACCCACCCAGTTTTCTGTTTTGCTTCTTACCCCAACTCTCAGCCCAGTTTGTTACTCCCTGTTCCCTATTCCCCGTTCCTGCTTCATTGCGTTACCGGTGGCGCCGGCGGCGCTTTTGGAGCTTTCAAATGGGGCGCAGCCGGAGATGCAGGACCCGCGACCGTGGGCGGTAGCGGTGGAACATCATCCCCGCGCTTGATGTGAATGTCACCATTCTCCGCAGTGAGCGTTACCTTCGGCCCACCCGCACCAATCTTGCCGTTCACTGTCTTGCTTTCATCTCCGCTCACTGCCAGAGGAAAATCGCTGACGATGTCCCCGTTGCGCGTGCTTCCGCTTACAGAAGCCGCGGCATTGGGAGGCAGAGTCAATTCCACGTCGCCTTTTCGATTCTTCGCTTCAACTGCATAGTTCCCAGCCGTCTCAACTGCGATCCGGCCATCACGATCTTCAACGTAGCTATCCCCATACACCTGGCTCAGGTCCACGTCCTTCGAGTGGGTCGTTACGCGCACCTGGCCCTTCGCCTGGGTCACGCGCAAAGTATCGGAATTCAGTGTCAGATCCCCCGGAAGAGTAGCCACATCCATGTCCGTAATCGAGGTATGCACATGAATCTGTCCGGTGACATTCTCCATGTGTACATCGCCGAAAAGCTCACCGTTGATCGTCACCTTGCCGGTGATCTCCGACAGAGTGAGGTCGTTGCAGTTTCCCTCCGCCGTCAAATCGCCATCGATCTGATGTGCGGAGAAGTCTCCTTTATCCGATGAGAAATGCACCTGCACCGAGCCCTTGATAACGCTCAAGTGCACGTCTCCATGGTTGGAGTTGATATTCGCGCCCCCGTCAAGGTTCGCAGCCGTCACATCGCCGTGGCCGGAGTGCACCGTGATGTGCGCGCTCTTCGGAACCGTGATGGTCAGGTTCAGTCGACCGTTGTTATTGCTGTCTGACTTCACCAGCACGGCGCTCCCGCTCACTGTCACATGCGCCTGCTCCGCATCGAAGATCTTCTTCGCCTCATCTTCCGAACCGGCATACGCAACCTCGTGCGCCTGCACTTCGATGCTCGGAGAATCGCCGGCCGTGATGCTCACATCACCACGCGGGTTCTCGATATGCACTGCGGCATCCGATGGAATCTGCACCTTCAAAACTTGCTGTTCCAAATCGTGCTCAGGCAGGCCAAACATGTTGAAGAAGTTGTTCTCGTCGTGGTCACCCCAATCGCCTCTCCACGGACCCCACATACCCCGCGTCGTTCCCGATGCGAAGAATCCGATCACAGCGAGCAGAATCAAAATCCCCACAAACCCGGTTCCGCGGCGTACCGGAGCTTCGCGCCGCAAATCTAAAGCCCACTCCGCCAGCATCGCCAGTCCCGCGGCGATCAGCATGAGCGGCCACCATTTCCCGTACCATGTCCAGAAATTCTCCGGAGCAATGCGGCCTGCATAGATCAGCAGCCACACCACGCCGATCGCAACCAGAATCAATGGCCCAACAACAGAAGGAACCCGCGGCCCGTACGCACCTTGAAACTTCGCCTTGTATGCGTACTGCTGCGCTTTCCACGCATCCCGCTGTGCACGCCACGCCGCGCGTTGCTGCTCGCGGTATACACGCCACTGCGTACGCGGATCATAACCACCCGGAGGCATATTCGGAGGCACGCTGCTCATGACTGTCCTCCTTCGGGACCCTTCCCGTAGTCTTGCGTTGCCGGAACAATCGATGTGCCCGGCTGCGGTTGCGCAGCAGTTGCCGCGGCCGGGTTAACAGCCGCGCCATAAGGATAGGGAGAGCCCGGATACGGCGTCTCATCTCCCGCGGCGGCCAGTGCAGCTCGCTCAGCCAGCTTCAGCACTCCGATAAGAATCAGCAGCAGCGGAAAGAACAGACTCCAGAAATCAACCAGGCCGGCCTGATGCATCAGCAGAATCGTGCCAAGCAGCAGCAGAATCGCCGGACCCCTCAATCGGCGGATCAATATGTAGCGGTTCATTGCTGGCCCCCTTTCGTATCTTCAAAACGACGCACGATCAGCCAAACACCCAATGCGATGAATACCAACGGCCATAAGAACTTGAATACATGTTCCGCCAGCAATCCCAGCTGATTGAGCAGCAATATCAGTCCGAACCCGATCAGGATCAGCGCGCCAATCGGCTCCTTGCGCTTCCAGAACATCGGTGGCACCGGAGGCACAGGGGGGATTGCGGGGTCCACAAACCCTGGGGGGGGAGGGGGGGCATACGGCGCTTGATACTGCGCATACGGAACCTGCTGATACCCGCTCGCTCCCGGCGCCGCCGGTCCAGTCCCTGGTACTCCCGGATTCACGGGCACGCCCGGCCGATGGCTAGGCCCACCGAGGTTGAGCCAGTTGCCCACCTCGTTCAGACCCAGCGGATCCGGTATCGGCTGCCCATCGCGAATCGCCTTCGCCGTGTGGAACGCCTCAAACGACTGGTACAGAATCCACGCCGGGATAAACAATCCGAATAACCCGAAGTGGGTCGTGATGCTGATAATCACGACAAAAATCACGACGTGGATCAGCCCTTTGAAGTACTGTCCGTTATACATCGCGCCCACGCCGGGAATAATTCCGAGCACCGCGGCGACTGACGGATTCGGGCCGCCGACACTGGGCGCAACAAACGGTTGCTGCACGTTCTGCCAGGCCATCGAGCACGGCTCGCAAAGAATCTGTCCATTCCCCGCATGGCGAACGCAGGCCGCGCAAAGCGCTTTGCCGCAGTTCTGGCAATAGGCCGTCGCACTAACTCCTTGATGATTTACGCAGTCCATACTGTGCTCCCTTCCCGTATTGCCATGTCGTAACCGGGTTGCGTAGAGCCGCCGGAATGCGCGGACTGAGTCCCCAGACCACAGGTTTCATTCGCTGGGGTGAGTTGCCGGTCGTGAAGCGTAACGGATGTTTCCAGATAATCAGAGTCCCGGAGCGATGGAGCTCCGGATTGCTGTGGCGGATCGACGCGGGACCCGCCGTCTTTCCGGTTAGGGTTTTGTTTTGACTCCCCCGGCGCCGCCGGCTGAGTCTGCTGTTGCTGAGGCTTGGCGTTCTGGCGCAGTTCGCGCATGCGGGACTGCACTTCGTACACCAGCCGCAGGTGATCGTAATAGCGAATAATCGGCGTTGACGCCATGGTCAGCCGGCGTTCCATGAAAGAACGAACCGCCGTTGGCCGCAGATTCGAGAGCCTGAAATCGGTCAGCTTTACGCCCGTCATGTTCAGCGTCAAAGCGATTGAGAAGAACGCCATCGCCGCCGTCATTAGCAGCCGGGGCTCCGCAAAGCGGCGAATCCGCCCCATCATGCCCGGGCGCTGCCACGCTGGAATCGCCATCGGTACAACATTGCCCGCGGTCGCCAGCTTGTATTCAGAAGTGTGTCCCGGACCGGTCTGCGCCAGGATCTTATCCAGTAGACCCTCCGGGACCTCTGGTTCCGGGCTTAAGAACTCCAGCCATTCGCGCCCACGCCGGGCTTCCTCAAAGAGAGCGGTGCATGACGGGCAGACAGCCATGTGGGAGGAGAAAGTTGCCTCATCCTCCGGCCGCAACAGCCCGTCCAGTGCGTCGGCCAGGAGAGTTTCCCAAAGCCCGCAAGCTGGAGAGTTCGGAATGTTTCCGCGGTCTGCCATCACATCACCTCCCGCTTATTACGTTCCAGCAGGCGTGCAAGTTCCGCACGTCCTCTGCTGATGCGGGATTTAACCGTCCCTTCCGGTATGCCCAGCACCTGGGCGATCTCTTTGTAATCCATGTCTTGTAAGTCCCTTAATATGACTGCTTCGCGCAGCTCTACCGATACCTTTGCCAAGGCTCCCTGCACCATCTTGGCCAGTTCCTTCTGAGCCGCCTTTTCATGCGGTGAAGGTCCACTTGCCGTCAGCCTGTCAATCGGCCGCAATTCGTCGGTTTCTTCCCAACCCGCATCCAGCGAATCCGTAGCCCGCTGATTCCGGGTGCGGCGGAAGTTATCCACCAGCAGGTTGCGGGTCATCGTCGTGATCCACACCTGCAGGCTGCCCCTTGTGGTGTCAAAACTGGCTAAATTCGAATAGATCTTGAGGAAGACGTCCTGGGTAAGATCCTCAGCGTCCGCGGGATTGTTCGTAAACCGGTAGCAAAGCCCGTAGACACGGCGATGATGGGTACGAACCAGTTCGGCCCATGCCCCAGAATCCCCGTCCATACACTTGCGGACGACTTCAGACCAGTCGATCTCGAGCGGCCCGCTCGTCTGGCGAATGTCCGGTGTCATGGTTTTGGCTTCCTGACCGTGGCCCTGGATCGGCCTTCGAGGCGCCCCAGCATTCTGAGGTTCCAGCTTGCGCCGGATAGGCACCTTTGGCGCCACCAGCCCTGCCACGCTCCAGCTTAATGTACCCGCACAAGCCATGGAGGCCTATACGCATGATTTTGTTGTGCAGTTCCCCAGAGCGTAAATGCTCCTTCAGTCTTACCAAACCAGAACGACGCCTATGCTAGGAATGGAACCACGATCCGTTTAACTTGGACGGGCACCCCGAAAATGAAGACCCACTCCGCATCGAGCGACGCACATGTTGAATTCGGCCAGAAATGGCGAGAAGCTCTGAAGCTTCTGTCCATGCGCCGCGATGCCGCCTCTCGCCGAAACTTCATTGAGGGGATTCTGACCCAACTCGATGGCATGCGATCGACCTATGAGCGACTTACCGGACGGTCTTTCGCCGAAGCCAGAACGTTCGAAATCGGATACGGCGCCCAGCCCTTCCGCCTCATCGCCTTGATGAGCATGGGCATCCGGGTGCGGGGCATCGACCTCGACATGCCCATGCTCCGCTTCAGCCCGGGAAGTCTCCTGAAAATCGTCGCCAGAAACGGAATCGAGCGCGGCCTGAAGACCGGCGTACGCAGCCTCCTCTTTGACCGGCGCGACTATGCGGATCTGAAGTCCGCTTTACAAAAACGCGGCTACCCGATGCGCATCAACTCCGCCGACCTTCTCGTAGGTGACGCCGCCACCTCCGACTTCGGAACCGAATCTCTCGATCTCGTGTATTCGCAGGATGTCTTCGAACACATCCCCCGCGAGGGCATCGAGAAGATCATGGCTCGCCTCGCCACTCAAATCGTCCCGAACGGCGTGGCCCTGATTACACCCAATATCTTCACCGGCATCACCGGCGGCCACCTGCCTGAGTGGTACTGGGACTCAGAGGATAATGATTCACCTCGCCGTTCCGAGCCATGGGAACATCTCCGCAAAAATCGCTTCCAGGCCAACACCTGGCTCAACCGCCTCTCGCGCAGAGACTACCGCCAGCTCTTCAGCCGCCACTTCGACATCCTCGAAGAAAATGTCCAGGCCCCCAATCTGGGCCGACATCGCCTGACCCCCGAAATCAAAGCCGAGCTAGCCCAATGGGACGACGAGGAACTCCTCTCAAACACCGTCCAATTCGTCCTCCGGCCTAAACCGATCGCAGCTTCGAAGTGAAAGGGAAGTGAGGCCAGTTCGTGCCCTCTACCTTCCAGCCGCGCTCATCATTTGCAGTAGTTCAGCCGCAACTTCAGGCTTCGGCTCGCCGCAGGTCGGACAGGCCGCGCCGCCGGCCGGAATATTGAGCCAGTAGCCACTCACCACATCCGAGATTGCTTGCACACAGGCGAACAGTTCTTTGGCCGTTACGCTTCTTCCCGTTGGATTGGTACTGATGCCGGCCAGCAGAATAATGTTGGGATTTGCGCGGCGGGCCTGCTGCGCAGCTCTGCGCACGTAGGAAGCAAAATCGCGCGCATCCAGTTCCGCTCCCTGCGCCTGGATTTCGTACACATCGGCACACTTCGCCACGCTCCCTGCAATTTTCGCGCGTAGGAACCGATCAAAACGATCCGGCCCTCCGCCCACAAGATCCGCCGCCGGCGCAACGATCAGCAGGCGGTGCTGCGCATGCACAAGGTCTGCGATCTTGCAGGCGTATTCGCCAGGATTGCGCTGCTCCTCTTCTGGCGTGAACTGCCACTTCTCCGGGTCATACATTACAGCGCCCACACCCTCATCGCAACACCGGTCGATTTCGCTCGCGCTGCGAATCGAGATTGTTCCGATCGCATTCCACTGCACATAAGGCGGCGTCTTCAACTTCCCCACCATAAAAGTGCACGGACTTCCAAAATACCGCTGTTGCTGTTCAATCGGAATGACGGAAACGGAATGATGCAGCGACCCCGCGTTGACGATCCACCGCACGCCGGCGCTGCCATCCGCCTTCGCGCATGGTGGAGGCTCGACGTGTTGCGCCTGTGCTGTCGCAGTTCTCACTGCACAAAAAAGAACTGCGGCAGCCACGGCCGCTCGGGACAATCGACAAGATCGCTGAGAAACGCCGGTCCATTTCATTGCCATCAGTATGCACTGAATACATCGAACTCATGCATTCCGTTCGTACCGCGAATTCCAGAACCGCATTGCAAACTGCATAGAGAAACGTCGGCGGTTTTCGCGAACGACTTCTCAGCCTTGAGCGGTTTCAAGAACTCCGCGTCGCGACTTCACATCCCGCATCGGCGGCTGGCCGAAGAACCGGCTGTACTCCCGGTTAAACTGGCTGGCGCTTTCATACCCGACTTCAAAAGCCGCGCTCGCCGCATCCAGGCCCGCATTCAACATCCGTTCGCGCGCCACATGTAATCGAAGTTGCTTCTGATACTGCAAAGGGCTCATCGCCGTCAGAGACCGGAACTGATGATGCAGTGTCGAGACGCCCATGCGCGCCATGCTCGCCAGTTCCTCAACCCGCAGCGGCTTCGCATAGTTGGTCCTCAACCACTCCACCGCCTTGGCTGTCCGGTGGCTTTGCTCGCCCAGCGTAGCAATCGCGCGCAGGTGTTTTCCCTGCGGACTGCGCAGCAGCCGGTAAATGATCTCCCGCTGGATGAGGCTGCTGAGAATCGGAATGTCTTCCGGCGCATCCATCAGATTCACCAGCCGCGAACAGGCATCCAGAAGTTCCAGCGACGTGATGCCGACGGCCATGGCGCGCGCATCGGCCGATTCCTCGCGCAGATGAAACTCCTGTTGCGACAGAATCTCGCGCACCGCCGGCATTTCGAGTTTCAGAATCAGGCCGAGAAGCGGCTGCTTCTCACTCGCCAAAATCACCTGGCTCACGACGGGCAAGTCAACCGAAGTCAGAAGAAAATTCGAGCCGTCACATATATAGGTCGTCTTGCCGACGTTGATGCGCTTTTGTCCCTGCAGAAAAACAACCATGCTCGGCTCGTAAGCCGCTGATGCGCAGGCAGTGGTGACAGAGCGACGGTAGATACGCAAACCGGGTATCTCCGTATCCATGTCTCCTTCCGCGACGGCGCGATCGGCAATCTTGCGTGCCAGCGCTTTCCGCGCATCAATCACATCCTGATTAGCCCTCGCGTCCTCATGCATCGACCTCTTCACCGTCTTCACTCCCTGAAATTTAAGTTAATCCAAAATTTATGGAGGTATGCACAAAAATCCATGCATCGACAGAATCAGGCAAGAGATTGGCAGGATCGGGATACCTCCACAGAGCCTCGGTTTCGTACTCTGATTTCGGAGCAGAATGCTCGAATACACTCCGGATCTTGAGGTCCCCTATGTACAAAGCCAAAGCTTACGCCGTAGCCAGCGCAACATCGCCGTTTACCTCCACCTCCATCAGCCGTCGCGATCCAACTGACCACGACGTGCAGATCGAAATCCTCTTCTGCGGCATCTGCCATTCCGATCTTCACCAGGCCCGCAACGAATGGAGCGGGATGATGCCAACCGTTTACCCCTGCGTTCCTGGACACGAGATTGTCGGTCGCGTCACCAAGGTCGGTTCCGCAGTCAAGAAGTTCAAGCCGGGCGATCTCGCCGCAGTCGGCTGCCTCGTCGACTCTGACGGCACATGCCCCGAGTGCAAGGCGGGATTCGAGCAGTTCTGCCCCAACATGACCCTCACCTACAACTTCCCTGACAAGAACAGCGGAGGCGTCACCTACGGTGGATACTCCGACAGTATTGTCGTGACTGAACATTTTGTTCTGAAGGTTCCAACGAATCTTGATCTGGCCGGAACGGCTCCATTACTTTGTGCGGGAATCACGACTTACTCGCCCATGCGCCACTGGGGCGTCACCAAGGGCAAGAAGGTTGGCGTTGTCGGCCTTGGCGGACTGGGCCACATGGGCGTGAAATTTGCGCACGCCTTCGGAGCACATACCGTTGTCTTCACCACCTCGCCTGCAAAAAAAGACGACGCTCTGCGCCTCGGCGCCGATGAGGTTGTGATTTCAAAGAACGCCGACGAGATGGCAAAGCATGCCGGAAGCTTCGACTTCATCCTCGATGCGGTAGCCGCCGACCACGATATCAACGCGTACATCCAGATGCTTCGCCGCGACGGCAACATCACCATGGTGGGCGCGCCCGAAAAGCCGCTGCCCGTGTCCGTCTTCGGCCTTATCTTCGCGCGCCGCAGCTTCTCCGGCTCGCTCATCGGCGGCATCGCCGAGACTCAGGAGATGCTCGACTTCTGCGGCAAGCACAACATCACTTCCGATGTCGAAGTAATTCCAATTCAGAAACTCAACGAGGCTTATGAGCGGCTGGCCAAGTCGGATGTGAAATACCGCTTCTCCATCGACATGGCTTCGCTCAAGTCTGAGTAGCAATACGAGCAAATCAAGAACGAAGATCAGTTGGTGACCCCAGGAGAAACAGATGCAGAAGCGCACATTAGGAAAAGAGAAGCTCGAAGTGTCATCCCTCGGATTCGGTTGCATGGGAATGAGCTGGTCCTACGGGCCGCCGAAAGACAAGCAGGAGATGATTGCTCTGTTGCACGCGGCGGTTGATCGAGGAGTCACATTCTTCGACACCGCCGAAGTGTACGGACCGCTGGTTAACGAAGAACTAGTCGGAGAAGCACTCGCTCCATCTCGCGAAAAAGTGGTGATCGCCACCAAGTTTGGATGGGAGGCCAATCCGCAAGACGGTGGCAAATGGAACGCGCTGAATAGCCGTCCGGAACACATCAAGCAGGTTGCAGAAGCATCGCTCCAGCGACTTCGGGTCGACGCGATCGACCTCTTCTATCAACATCGTGTCGATCTGAATGTCCCTATCGAAGATGTTGCAGGAGCAGTCAAGGACCTGATTCAGGAAGGCAAGGTAAAGCACTTCGGCCTTTCTGAAGTTGGCGCGCAGACGATCCGTCGCGCCCATGCGGTACAGCCGGTTGCTGCATTGCAGAGCGAGTATTCGCTCTTCTGGCGCGAACCCGAAGAAACGGTGATGCCCACTCTGGAAGAATTGGGCATCGGCTTCGTCCCCTTCAGCCCTCTGGGCAAAGGCTTCCTCACCGGCAAGATCGATGCGGACACAAAATTCGACAGCACAGATTTCCGCAACAGCGTTCCAAGGTTCAGCGAGGAAAATCGCAGAGCCAACCAGGCATTGGTGGATGTAATCACTTCCTTCGCAAAGCAGAAAAATGCGACGCCTGCGCAAATCGCACTCGCATGGCTGCTCGCGAAGAAACCTTGGATCGTTCCCATCCCGGGCACAACAAAACTCGCGCGCCTCGAAGAAAACCTGGGAGCCGCGAACATTGAGCTGACCCCAGAGGATGTGCGCTCCCTCGAAGAAGCTTCCTCCAAGATCAAGCTCGAAGGAGCTCGTTACCCGAAATTCCATGAGCAGCTGGTGGGCCGATAAACAACTGCGCGGGAGATTGATTATGAAGACTCTGACTTATGGCGTCATCGTTCTGGTCGCAGTGTTCACCACCCTGGTGCAAGCTCAATCGGCAAAGGGCCAAGCCACTGACCGCGAAAGACTCATCGGCGCGTGGCATCTCGCGCACATCGATTCACCCGGGCCGGATGGTAAGTCCGCCAACATCGTTCAACCGCAGGGAATGCTGATCTACACACGCGATGGCCACATGTCCGTGCAGCTGATGTACCCGAAGTCGGCGAATGCTCAGAACAACGAGTATGTCCAGGATGGCTACGAGGCCTCGTTCGGCACCTACGATGTTGATGAGGCTGCGCATACGCTGATCCATCACGTCCAGGGTTCGATTACCCGCGATCAACTCGTCGGCAAAGATCTTCCACGTGTTTACCAGCTCACTGCAGACGGTCATCTGATCATCAAGTCCGCTCGACCTGAGGAACACTGGTCCGTCACTTGGGAGCACTACTGAATAGCCAATCAGGTAGGCACTGTCGCCTCACCTAATGAATCGAAGGACAAAACAAATGCAGATGCGCAAGCTAGGAAAGAGCAACCTTGAAGTCTCGGCCATCGGATTAGGCTGCATGCGTATGAGCGCTGGTCACGGTCCCGTTTCAGGCAGCAAGCAGGACATGATCGCAGTCATGCGCGGAGCCGTCGATCGCGGCATCAACTTCTTCGACACCGCCCAGGTGTATGGTCCCTTCGTGAACGAAGAGGTTGTCGGCGAGGCTCTCGCCCCCGTGCGCGACAAAGTCATCATTGCAACGAAATTTGGCTTCCGGTTTGATTCCGATAAAGATCCTCATCCAATGGGCCTGAGCAGCCGGCCAGAATACATCAAGCAGTCCGTCGAAGGCTCGCTCAAAAGACTTCGCACCGAGTCTATCGACCTTCTATATCAGCATCGCGTCGATCCCGATGTGCCGATCGAGGAAGTCGCAGGCGCGGTGAAGGACCTCATTCAACAAGGCAAAGTCAAACACTTCGGCTTGTCCGAAGCAGGTGCACAAACAATTCGCCGCGCCCACGCCGTCCACCCTGTCACTGCGCTTCAGAGCGAATATTCGCTATGGTGGAAGCGACCTGAAGAAGAAGTCTTACCGACCCTCGAGGAACTTGGTATCGGCTTCGTTCCGTTCAGTCCGCTCGGCCGTGGATTTCTTACGGGAACAATTACCGAAAACACCCAGTTCGACAAAGAAGATAATCGCGGAAGCTTCCCTCGCTTCACGCCCGAAGCGCGTAAAGCAAATCGCGCTCTCGTTGATCTCCTGCAGGATTTCGCCGCGAGAAAGCACGCTACTGCATCTCAATTAGCACTCGCATGGCTCCTGGCGCAGAAGCCGTGGATCGTTCCCATTCCCGGCACCACAAAGCTGGAGCGCGTAGAAGAGAACATCGGCGCGACTAACCTCGACCTTACCCCGGACGACCTTCGCGAACTCGACAGTGCCACGGCAAAGATTCCCGTACAAGGCGACCGATACCCCGAAGAAGTAGAGCGCATGACAAACCGCTGACAATAGGAAACTCATCGTGAATATTACTTTCGAAAACAAAGTTGCCCTCGTTACCGGCGCCGGCTCCGGACTGGGCCTCGCGACCGCCAAGGCGTTTGCAGAATCCGGTGCATCGGTAGTCCTCGCCGATTGGAACGAGAAAGCTGCGCGTTCTGCCGCAGATGAACTCGCAGCCAGTGGTCACAAGACCCTTGCCGTGGTCTGCGACGTCTCTGACGATGCCCAGGTTGAAGCGATGGTTCAACAGACCGTGGAAAAATTCGGCCGCCTCGACGCAGCCTACAACAATGCCGGCGTTCAAAACGTTCTCGCGGAAACTGCCGACACCACGCGGGAAGACTATGACAAGGTGATGGGCATCAACCTTCGCGGCGTCTGGAGTTGCATGAAGTTCGAGTTGCAACAGATGCGCAAACAAGGCAGCGGCGCCATCGTCAATTGCTCTTCCCTCGGCGGCCTTGTCGGGGGTGCTGAGCGAGGAATCTACCACGCAGCCAAACATGGCGTCATCGGATTCACAAAGAGCGCTGCACTGGAATACGCTGCTCGTGGCATTCGTGTCAACGCCATTTGCCCTGGACTCATCTGGACACCCATGGCCGACCAAATGGTTGCTGCAGGTCAGGGCGATGCCCTCGATGCCATGGTGAAGAGCGTGCCTATGGCCCGCTACGGCCGCCCCTCAGAAATCGCCGACGTAGTTCTGTGGCTTTGCAGTTCCGCATCAAGCTATATAACCGGTCAGTCCATTTCGGTGGATGGCGGATTCATCATGCGCTAACTTCAAGATCCAAGCTAGACACGTAAACATCGCACGAGACAAAGGCAGGGAGGTAAACCAGAATTGTCAACATGGCCAAAAGACGAGCTAAGCAAGATCGCCGAGTCCGATGACTTGCACATCGCGCCGTTTCGCGAAGATGGAATTACCTACGGAACACCAACGTGGATCTGGTCTGTAGTCGTCGACAACGCCCTCTACGTGCGTGGATACAACGGACCAAAGTCTCGCTGGTACAAGGCCGCGATACAACAAAAAGCAGGACGCATCATCGCTGCCGGCATGACTAAAGAAGTTTCGTTCGAGAAAGTAGAAGGAACAATCAACGATCGCATCGACGATGCCTACCGCACGAAATACAAGCAGAGTCCGTATCTCGCTCCGATGATCAGCGCGCAGGCACGCTCCGCCACCGTTCGAATCGCGCCGCGCGACGGCAAAAAACTCGAGCAACGATGACCATCTTTACGGCTTAACAGCTTCTAAAACAATGGATACACCGAGGAAAACTTATGGACATCAAAAGAGCAGGCTCTCAACCTTCAGGAAAAGGACCATCAGACTGGTTCACCGGCACGGTGCGTGTCGATCCGCTGTTTACTGCACCCGAGCCGGCACGCGTCGTTGGTGCTCACGTTACCTTTGAACCCGGAGCGCGCACGGCATGGCACACTCATCCGCTCGGTCAGACACTCATCGTCACTTCCGGCTGCGGACGAGTGCAGCACTGGGGCGGCCCGATCGAGGAGATTCGTCCAGGAGATGTCATCTGGTTCGCGCCCGGAGAAAAACACTGGCATGGTGCCGCACCAACAACGGCCATGACCCACATCGCGATCCAGGAAAAACTCGACGGCAAAACTGTGGAGTGGATGGAGAAGGTAAGCGACGAGCAATATCAAAAATAATTCTCTCGTAGACAAAAAGAAGCCGGCGTTCAAAGCGCCGGCTTCCTTAATTCAACGTATTCGAATCAATATCGATCACCAAACTCCGGCTCGACGGGGTTCTCAAACAGCGATGCGTCGCGGGTCACAATCGTCAAGCCCGAAGGCGTAACGAAATAACGTCGCTTATCTTCCACCGGATCGTAGCCGATAACCGTTCCCTCCGGAATGTGCACGTCGCGATCGATGATCGCGCGTCTGATGCGGCAATGCCTACCGATCTGCACATGCGAGAAAATGATGCTCGAGTCAACTTCTGAGTAGGAGTTGACGCGCACATCCTGCGACAGCACTGAATTTGAAACCGAAGCGCCCGAAATAATGACGCCGGCCGTGATCACCGAGTTCACCGCCATGCCCGTTCTACCCGGCTCTCCAAACACAAACTTCGCCGGCGGATATTGCCGGACACGCGTGCGCATCGGCCAGTTCTTGTCGTACAAGTTGAACACCGGCGACACCGAACACAAATCCATATTGGCTTCGTAATAAGAATCCAGCGTGCCCACGTCGCGCCAATAGAGCGCCGTCTGCTTGTTTTCATCGACGAAGCTGTAGGCCATCATCTTTTTCTTGCCCAGCATATTAGGCAGGATGTTGTGGCCAAAGTCGTGCTTCGAGTTGGGATCCTCGGCATCGGCAATCAGCGCCTTCAGCAGAACTTCCGTATTGAAGATGTAGATGCCCATCGAGGCTTCAACTTTGTCGGGATTGAAGGGCGATCTGAATGTGGTCGTCGTCGGTTTTTCAAGGAAGCCCTGCAACTCGCCATTCTTGCCCACGTCGACCACACCAAAGCGCGCGACCTCATCAGGAGAGATCGGGAGCGTCGCGAGGGTCACATCGGCGTGCGTTTCCCGGTGATATTCCAGCATGCGGCTGTAATCCATCTTGTAGATGTGGTCGCCGCTCAGGATGATCATGTGTTTAGGCTGTTCGCTGCCGATGGAATAAATATTCTGATACACGGCATCCGCCGTTCCCATGTACCAGTTGGTGCCGGTGCGCTGCATGGGCGGCAAAAGTTCAAAGAACTCGCCAAGTTCCTGCGCCACAATGCCGGTCCAGCCTTCGCGGATATGACGATTCAGCGAGAGAGCTTTGTACTGAGTAAGAATGAACACTCGACGCAGGCCGGAATTGATGCAGTTCGACAGTGTGATGTCGATGATCCGGTAATGGCCGCCGAAAGGAACAGCCGGTTTGGCGCGGTCGCGGGTAAGCGGAAAGAGCCTTTCTCCGGCTCCGCCCGCAAGCAAAACACCCAATGTGTCTTTCATGTCCGTATGAGCCTGCCTTATCGCGTTGTCTTTCCGGAGTGCTTCTCAGCGCGAAACCTATATGCCGTTATCCGGTACGGCGTGTTTCAGAGCAGGATTTTGAAAATCGGCCTCTGAACGGCGAAGGATACCACACGGAGATAACACGTGCAGCATCTCCCTGTTACAGGGCGTTGGCATCATCGAAAACGGGCCAAAGTAAGGCCATGTGCGGGCGGGGCTGCGCTGAAATTCCGGTGCTTTGAACGCCGGATGTGGAGACAATCCTATCGGCGCTTGGCCTTGAATCGATATTCAACCCCGACAGAGATCGCGAAGTTCACATCCGTCTGGGTGGCCTTGGTACCGTAGTTGATGCCGTAGCGGGTCATCACAGCATCGGGAGTAATCCTGAATACCCAGCGCTCTGACCGATTCAAATCCATGTGGCCGCCGATAATGGCGGCCGGCGCCATCTGGTCGTTATAAAAGCCAACAGTCGACGGAGGCTGGCCAAGCAGATCCTGCTCGAATTTCCCGTAGACGCCGCCAAACAACGCGTGCGCAATTAGCGCGCCATGCTTGTTGTGCGGTCCGAGCCATTCCGGCCCACCTACGAAAAAGTACTGCGCAACAAACGGACCATTGATGCTGTGCGTCGCGCCATTGCTGTCGATAAAAGAGTTCGGCGCCGCGCCGCTGGTACCCACATAGCCGCGGCCGCTGCCTTCGAGAGCCCAATGCCGGCTGAACCAGTACGAGGCAGAAAGATCCAGGCCGCCGAGGTTCGATCCCTGCAGAAGGTTGGGACCAGCCTTCATATGGTCGTACGCCATTCCCAGCGAAACGTCGAACTTGTTGTCGTATCTCACCCTGGCCAGCGGATCGATGGCGATATAGGTGCCGTTGCCGCTGGTTTGCGAACCGGTGGATTGCACCGACGGCTGCACCTGGCTGGAGGCGTGCGTAGCGGAGGCAAGCAGACCAAGGACAAGGACTGCCGAAAAGAATGAAAACCTTACTGGGAGACGCATCAACACAAAGCTTACAGGACCATACCTTCGCGGGACAATGAGTGGGACTGGGGGTTAGACGCAGTCAAGGGCCCCTAAGCTAGCGACTATTTGCTAAGGCTCGCACCGCTCAGCCCAGTTGGCATACAGCAGGTAGCGCATCGTCTTCAGGATTTCGGCGATTGAATTGGATTGCGTTTCGCCTGGCTGCATGGGCGGCGCGGCATGCATCCGCCAATCCAACGATGTGTGGCTAAAGATCAGTGCCGCACGCGCAAGATGGTAATCGCTTGAAACAATCTCCGCCGAATGCCATCCGTGCGTCTGCATGATCCGCGCCGAGTAGCAGGCATTCTGAATCGTGTCGGTTGCCTTCGTCTCCACAAAGATGGCCGAGGGAGGAATGCCCTGCGCAGCGGCAGAGCTGGCCATCACATCCGCCTCCACGTAATGGTTGTGCGCCGGGCCGCCCGTGAAAAGCAGGCGCGGAGCGATTCCGCGCTCGTACTCCCGTACCGCCTCCGTCACGCGCGCAAGCTGCTCCGGTGTCGGGTTGCCGTCGGCATCTGCTGGGGTGCCAAGCACCAGAATGGCGTCGAAGTGATCGCTGCTGGTGTTCGCAGTCGGGGCAACTCGACGCGCAATCACGGCCCAGCCAACCAGCATTACGGCAAGGACAAATCCAACCAGCATTGTCCGCACAAGCCAACGGCTGCCGCCCATCCGGATGGGCTTATAACGATGACGAGGCCGGCGGGTCGGAGCGCGCTGGCGTGTCTTGCGGGTTGGTGAGGCAATAGGCAGAACAAACTCCAGCCTCCACTTTACGGGGGAAAACTCTGCAGCGGAGGCACGGAGGTATTAACTGGATTGAGGCGGCGACTTTCGCGGAACCTTCAGCCCAGATCCGCAGCGTGATCCCATCCGGACAAAACAATCTCGCTCAGTGGTTTACGACCGCGGGGCGACTGCTCCTGTCCCTGGTAATGTTCGCCAAGAATGGAAGGTTCGCCCTGGTATCCCATCGCCATTACCGACCCGATCGCGTAAACCTCTGGAATTGCAAAGGCTTCGCGGGCCTTCGCCTGGTCAAAACCAGCCATCTGGTGCGTGGCAATCCCCATGGAAGCAGCTTGCAGGGTGATAAATCCATCCGCAGCCCCGAGGTCGTGCAACGCGTAATTATTGGGCGAGTCATTGTGACTGAACCGCGTCTTGGCAACGCTCAGGATCAGCACTGGAGCCGTCGTCGCCCAGGCGTTATTGAAAGGAACCAGCGCATCGGCGATCTTCTTATAAGTCTCAGAGTTACGATGGCCAATGATGAAGCGCCAAGGCTGCTCATTGAACGAGGAAGGCGCCCATCGGGCAGCTTCAAAGATCACCTTCAAATCCGCCGGACTAACATCCCGATCGGCAAATGCGCGCGGACTCCAGCGCTCTAAAATGACGGGCAGAACGCCCTCGGTCGAGGGTTGCGCATATTTCATCTGGTGAACTTCACTGGCGGTTAGCGGCATCGATACACTCCAAGGAAAAGTCTTTGCAGTAAGTGGGATGCGCTTGACGCCCTCGGGATGCGCTATCTCGGCATCGGACTCACAAGCACTTTGATTTCCCGCACTTTTCCTCTGAATGAGTGGCGCTATTTTCAGGATTAGTGCATTGTTTTGGAAGGCAAGTTGCCAAGACCGAGCAGACGCTTTGAGGCAGAATCCACCACACCGGACTGCGATACGCAATCAACGTCTCTCATCCCCTATTCACATTGTTTTGGAATACTTCGGCTGGATCTTCCCCGACCTGTCGTAGCTCGAACTGCCCACGCAAAGATGCGCCAGACCTTGCGCGGAAGTTCTGAAAAATCTGGTCGAGCGTAAGACTAAGCCTGCGCACGCCCGGCAAGACTCGCCATTTCGAATTACTAACTTTTGGAGGTTTCATGACCAGTTTCAAGTTGAGGGGACGCTCTGCGCTTTTTGCTGTCCTGCTTGCTCTACTCTCTATCTCGCACGCCGCCCAGGCCCAGTCCGCAGTCGACGGCGCCGTTGGCGGCAACGTTCTCGATAGCACCGGAGCAGTTGTCGCCAACGCCGCCGTCACTGTCCGCAACATCGACACCAACGCCCAGCAACAAGCGGTCACCGACGGTTCCGGCTACTTCCGTGTCATTCACCTGCAGCCGGGTGTCTATGAAGTCACCATCACTGCTTCGGGATTCGACACGTACGATGCAAAGAGCGTCACAGTGCAGGTTGGATCGCTCACCGACGTCGATGCGCGCCTCAAAGTCGGCAGTTCTGCTCAGACCGTAGAAGTGACGAGCGAAGCCCCGCTCGTGAATACCGCAACACCCGACTTTGCTGGCGTCGTTGACCAGATATCGCTGCATAATCTGCCGGAAAACAACTACCGCTGGTCGGCCTTCGCGTTGCTGACTCCTGGCGTCGTGAATGACAGCAACGGCTTCGGCTTGCTCAGCTTCCGCGGCCAGAGCACCTTGCTCAACAACGTCACCATCGACGGAACCGACGACAACCAGGCCTACTTCTCTGAAGAGCGAGGGCGTACGCGCGCCGGCTACTCCACCATCAAGGCTGCCGTGCAGGAGTTCCAGGTAAACACCTCGAACTACTCGGTCGAGTACGGCCGGTCCGCTGGCGGCATCGTCAACTCCGTCACCAAGAGCGGTTCCAACGC
This sequence comes from Telmatobacter sp. DSM 110680, assembly GCF_039994875.1. Taxonomy (GTDB): domain Bacteria; phylum Acidobacteriota; class Terriglobia; order Terriglobales; family Acidobacteriaceae; genus Telmatobacter. The sequence goes on from NZ_CP121196.1 coordinate 675,202, forward strand.
ACTTCACGGCGAAGGCTACTACTACGATCGCGACAGCGCGTGGGCAGCGCAGAACACCTACGTGACGCATCCCGTTCAGGTCTCGACCAATCCCATCAGCTATGCCGTGCAATCGTTCAAGCCCACCGATCTCCGTCGCCAGTTCGGCTTCGGCGTCGGCGGTCCGATCCTGCGCGACAAGCTCTTTTTCTTCCTCGCCGCGGACCGCTTCTACCACGACTTCCCCGCGGCTTCCACCATCACCGGCACCAGCGCCAACGCAAACTTCTACACCGCACCCGATGCCGATATCTCCACCACAAGCAAGACCTGCGGTGGCACAGGATCTGCGGCTCCCAGTTATCCCGACGCGCAGGTCTGCCAGTTCGCTGCGAACACCGGCCTGGCCTACACCGCGGCAGCTCCGCTCTATTCGAGCTATATCAACAGCCTCACCTCCGTGCTGGGAACCGTTCCCCGCATCGGCAAGCAGGTCATCTACTTCCCCAAGGTCGACTGGCAGATCAACCAGAAAAACCACGCCTCCGTTGAAGCCAATCAGATGCGCTGGACATCTCCCGCAGGCATCCAGACTGCACCCGCGGTCGCATACGGCACAGCCAGCTTCGGCAACGACTACGTCCGCGACAACTGGATCGTCGGCAAACTCGACAGCTTCCTCAGCACCCACTGGAGCAATGAAGCCCGCTTCATGTATGGCCGCGACTTCGAGTTTGAATTCAACCAGAAGCCGACCGCCTACGAACAATCGAATCTCATCAACACGCCGGCAGGTTATGTAAATCCTCTCGGACTGCCCCCCAACGTCTTTCTGAGCGGATTTTTCCAGTTCGGCACACCGCAGTTCCTGAATCGCGCCGCACTTCCCGACGAACGCCGCTGGCAGCTCGCCGATACCCTGGTTTGGGTGCACGGAAACCACAACATCAAGTTCGGCGAAGACTATCTCCACACCGACGACCGCATTTCAAACCTCTACAACCAGTACGGCGGTTACAGCTACACCGGAAACACCCCGCTCGGCAACTACGTCTCCGACCTTTATCTCTCCCAGAATCCCGTCACCGGCAAGGTCGCGGAAAACTACAACTCCTACAGCCAGGGCGTTGGAGCTGCAGGACTCGACTTCACCACTGGCGACTATGCTCTGTTTGTCCAGGACGAGTGGAAGGTAAACCCGCGTCTGAGTCTGACCCTGGGCGTCCGCTGGGAATATGAAAAATTCCCGTCACAGCAGTTGCCCAACTCCCTGTTGCCGCAGACCAACACCCTGCACGACAACAAGAACAACATCGGCCCCCGCGTCGGCTTCGCATATGACGTCTATGGCGGCGGAAAAACGATTCTTCGCGGCGGCTACGGCGAATTCTTCGCACGCGCCATCAATTCCACTCTCTACCAGGCTCTGATCGGCACCGGAGTCTCCGCTGGCCAGGTGAACCCCACCATCAACCCCGGAACCCCTTGTGCACCGAAGTTTCCCCAGATCGATGCATCGAGTTGCCTGCAGGGTTCCAGCGGCAACGCAACTGCCTATTACATCGATCCAAACTTCAAGGTTCCTGAGATTCATCAGGCCGACCTGACGCTGGAGCAACAACTAAGCAAGAACGACGTCTTTAGCATCTCGTGGCTTGGATCATGGGGCCGCCGTCTGCCTGACTTCGTCGACACCAATCTTCCAGCGCCGACGCCGACGACCTTCACCGTCACGGGTGCTGGACCTCTCCCCGTTGGAACCACAATCGACGCCAACGTCTACTTCTACGACACCGCCAACGCAAATCATCGCCCCAATCCCAACTTCAGCTCCATCACCGACATCTTCAGCGGCGTAACTTCGAACTACCAGGCACTGGTCGGTCAGTTCAAGCACCAGATGTCCTACCATGTTTCGTTCGGCTCCAACTTCACCTGGTCGCATGCACTCGACTACGGCGAAAACAACACCACGGGCGCATCGGCTACCGCGCTGCTCGATCCCAATAACATCAAGCTCGAATATGGCAATTCGAATCAGAACGTGCCCTATCGCTTGCTGATCTACACCGTCACGGATTCACCATGGCATGTTCACGGACCGCTCGGCTACCTGCTGAATGACTTCGAACTCGCTCCCACCTTTCAGACGCAGAGCGGATTGCCCTATTCGGTCGGCATCAGCGGATCCTCGGCCAAACTCTATCCCGGCGGATCAACCACCCAGCAGTCGATCATCAACACCAGTTCCTTCAACGGATCTGGCGGCACCAACCGCGTTCCGGGCCTCAACCGCAACGAACTCCAGTATCCAAAGACCTGGGGTGTCGATATGCGCGCCTCCAAAAGATTCGTCGTGCGCGAACACTACAACCTCGAATTCCTTGCGGAAGCCTTCAACCTCACCAATCATCAGAACGTAACGGGACTGGGTACAAACGCCTACTCCATCTCTGAGAACACGGCAACCCACACCAACAACCTGGTACAGTACACGTCCACCCAGTTCCAATCCGTCACCAGCACCGGCAACAGCAACTTCGCCTATAACGTGCGCCAGTTGCAGATGGCCGTCCGTCTGAACTTCTGACTTGTCGTCGCATCAACTTGAGCCGCGGCGCCCTCGGGCGTCGCGGTTTTGACTGGCAAAAAACGTCTTTGCTTTTCTGGAGGAAGCGTGAGGCTTCAGCCTCACGAATAAGGCCACCCGTTTTTCCCAATCTGATCGTGTGATCGTCAATTCGGACCCAACGCGTTCAGATCACGCCTGCTTCCGGGTTGGCCACAACTCGCCAGAAGTGCATGACAAGGCCAGTTGCACCGCAACGAATTCAAGGCCTCTCGATTATGCACACGGAACTTGCCATGTATCAGTTTATGTGACAGGCTTTCCGTATCCTCCGGAGGCCAAGCTCATTGCGCCATGCCTGTTTCCTTGTAGCATTGGGCCTGATCCCGCTCGCCGCTGCGCCTCTCAGTCGCGCCCAGGCGATCGTTACGCACAGCGCCAATGGACCGGCAAGTCTCGACGGTCCGTGGCTTCTCTACGAAGGCGATCCTCCCGGCGGCGAATTCGCTTCTGCAGATACGCGCCCTGGCCAAAATTTCACCCTCGGCACTACAGAGCGTGTCTCACCCCAGGGATCGAAAGTCGTTTGGCTCCGCACCACCGTGACGCCGGACGAACAGGTCTCTAACCCCGCACTGCTCGTGAATCCCAACGCTGAGGAGTGCCAGGTGTTTGTGAACCAGCAGAAAGCCGCTGACTGCAGCAACTGGCCCCGCACAACAGATGCTGCACGCCGTTGGCTGCTGATCCACCTGCCCGCTGGTCAAGCCAAGGTTGCGCTTCGCATTGTTGGAATCGACGGCGGAGCTGCAAGACTCCCGCGCGCCGGTGAGGTGCTTTTCGGCAGCGCGCCGGTTCTCAAAGATATACGCACGGCCACAGACGCGACCCACTTTTATCGCTACCTGCCACAAGCGCTACTCTGCGCGGGCGAGCTGCTCGGTGGAGTGATCCTGCTGCTGGTCTTTCGCAACGACCCTCACGGACGAGCTTACCTATGGTTCGCAGCTTTTCTTTTTCTTGATGGGACGATGTCGCTGGAATCGGTCTTTAGCTGGGTGTACCCGCTGCTTCCACTCACGTTCGCACCTCTCACGGACGCTCTTGGGATGATCGGGCGCTATGCGCCGTTGGTTGGCTTCATCGCGGCCTTTACCGGCGTTCGTCTCAACCGTTGGATGCGGGGTTATCAGGTCCTGCTTTTAGCCATTCCGGTGCTGTTTGGCCTTCCTTTCTTGAGCCTGCAATTCACGTGGCTGCCTCGATTGTCCGATACGGCATTCCATCTGATCCTGCTCGTCGTTCAAGTTCCTTTTGTCGTCGGCTCGCTGGGTTTTCTAGGGTGGAAATGGAAACGGGGAAATGCCGAGGCTGGTCTGCTACTGCCCTCATTTCTTCTGGCAAGTATCATCGAAGTACTTGGAATCACCGTACCCTGGTTCAGGGCTTTCCATGTCAGACGCTTTCGCTTTGATTTCGACGATCTGTCGATGTTCTTCTTCCTGGTTTCCATCGGTCCGGTCCTGTTGTCCCGCCATCGGCGCATCACTCTCGAGCACGAACGGGCAACCGCCGAACTCGACGCCGCGCGGGAGATTCAGCAGCGACTGGTGCCAAAAACGATCCCTGCTCTTATCGGTTGTTGCATTGAAGCCGCCTATCTGCCCGCGGAGGAAGTTGGCGGGGACTTCTATCAGATCCTTTCGCGTCCGGACGGCAGTCTTGTGATTGCGGTCGGCGATGTTAGTGGCAAGGGCCTGAAAGCCGCTATGACCGGCGTCCTCGCAATCGGCGCTCTGCGCACCCTTGCTTTTGAAGGCTTGGGGCCCGCTGCGATCCTGATGCGCCTGAACGCCGAGCTCGTACGCGCCAGCAATGGGGGCTTCGTCACCTGCTTTTGCGGAGTGCTCGATTCCTGCGGCACCTTGCGCTATGCCAATGCCGGGCACCTTGCCCCTTTCCGCAACGGCCGGGAGATCGACGTTGCCGGAACTTTGCCTCTCGGAATCGTTCTAGACGCGGCATACGAAGAAAGCACGCTTGCGCTGGACCCCGGCGATCGCCTCACCCTGCTCTCCGATGGCGTCGTTGAAGCCCAGAACGCCGATGGCGAGCTCTTCGGGTTTGAACGTACTCGTCAAATCAGCGCCCAGGCAGCTCAGAGCATCGCCGAGCAAGCGCAACGCTTCGGTCAAACTGACGACATAACCGTCCTCACCCTCAATCGTCTCGCTATCGCTTGACGATCACTCTTTTGGGGGTTCCCCTTTGCGTTTTGCGAAAAGTGTAAGACCGATTCCAGGCGTCAGGCGTGGACGGCAATCTTCGTCTGCGCGAGAGGTGCTGATAAAGCCGGCTGCTTGAACACCTTCGTCGCAAAGAATTCGATCATGAGACCGAACAGCGCATTGACGCAGAAGTTCACCAGCGGCAACAATACCGGACCCAGGTTCATGAAGAGCGAGTAGGAAAAGATCGAGCCAACAACCAAGCCGACGATGGCGCCGTTCGCCGCCCAGTGCACTCTGAGATTCGAAATGCCGATGGCGAATCCCATCACCGCACGATTGAGCAAAACCCACAGCAGTGTGACAACGCTGAATTTGAGAATGTGGCCATAAAATGCTCCGCTAGCGCAAATCAAACCTGCAACCAGACCGAACAGAATTGCGATTGTGATCCGCTTCATTGCCTTACCTTCTTTCAAGCACACGCACGCTTAGGGCAGGGATACGCCGCGAACAGAAGAGATGTTCCAGAAGGCCGACTAATCTCTTCGACAGAAACTCAGGTTGGGAGGACACATTGGCGGGTGCGGGTGCCCCCGGTCCCTAGCTTTTGGGGACCGGGGAGTCAGGCTCACTGATCACTGCAGTCGGATTCCCGGTTGGAGTATCCTCGCGGTGCATGAAAGGCCAGCGCATCCGTTATCAGCAAACAGGCGAGTTCCACTTCCTCACCTTCAGCTGCTATCGGCGCCGTCCTTACCTGGCCACGGTCGCCGCCATGGAACTCTTTGAAGATGCGTTGGAGCGGGTCCGCCTGCGCTATCGCTTTGTTGTCGCCGGTCACGTGGTCATGCCGGAGCACGTGCATCTGTTGGTAAACGAGCCCCAGCGTGTTCTCTTATCCAAGGCCATCCAGGCGCTCAAGTTGTCGGTTGCGGTGCGAGGCCGAGAAAAGCCATTCTGGCAGGCTCATTACTATGATTTCAATGTGTTCTCGCACGCCAAGTTGATAGAGAAACTGCGCTACATCCATCGAAATCCCCGGGGTCCCCGGCGCGCGAACTCTGTGCGCTGGGGTGGAAGTCAGTCCGCCGCGGACTGGTCGCGAAGCCGGAAGACTGGCGCTGGTCAAGCCATCGCCACTATCAAACTGGCATCCGCGGGTCCGTAGAGATTGAGTCGGCATGGACTGCTAGGCACAGGGGCGGGCAGTTGCCGGAGTGGATGCTCTACCGGCAGTCGGCCTCTTCTTCCCCGGTCCCCAAAAGCTAGGGACCGGGGGCACCCTCAACTGGATAGCGCTCGACATCGGGGCCACCCGCCAATAAACTGCGTACCCGGGTCTCTATCTTGAGACCTGGGATAGGGCGAGCCTCTTGCGCTCTCGTGAGTAATGACGGACTGACCTGATCCGTCCTCGATGGCGGCTGAGCGCACCAACTGAGATCGTTATCGAGTGATTGATTCCTCATGGGGAGCGCGGGCGTACATTTCGCGCGCCGCCAATACCTGCTCAATGTTGGCTTCGGCCCAACTGCAGATGCCTTCCACCAAACTGCATAAGGAACGTCCCAGGCTGGTCAGTGAATACTCCACCTTCGGTGGAACACTCGCATAGATTCGGCGCGTGATAATGCCGTCGCGCTCCAGGGCTCTCAGCGTGTTCGTCAAAACTTTCTGCGAGATACCGTCCACCGCTCGTCGCAATTGGGCAAACCGCAGAGTGCCCTCAGCGAGGCGGCGAATGATCAGGACGCTCCACTTATCCGCGATGCAATCCAGTACCTGCCGAGTGGGACAGTTGCTGTCGAAGACGTTCCAAGGCGGGGTGGTTTCCAAAAGGTGACTATCACTCATAAAGGTGCCTACTTGTTATTGCATTGCAAGTATCCGAATATGCCCTATGGAGAGATCTTAATGCAGGCACTAAAAGCTACAACTCTGGCGTATGCAGCAATAGCGTTGTTCGTTCTGAGCAGCGCAGCATCGGCCGCAACTTGCGACCGTGGCTGCCTTCTTGAGCAGGCAAAGCAATTCAATGCTGCAATGCTCGGCCACACTCCAGAGAAAATCCAGCTTGCCCCCGACGCGCAGATCCGCGAGAACACGAAAGCAATCACGCTTGGCGAAAGCAAATGGGTTGGGGTAACAAAGATTCTGTCGGAAGGGGTGTACACCGACCCAATTCTAGGAAATGTGATTGAACATGTAGCAGCGGAGAGAGGTTCTGGAAAGACCGTATACATCGGCACGCGGCTCAAAATGGTCGAAGGCAGAATCAAGGAAGTTGAGATCAATTTTGACGACAGCCCCAGAGTGAACGCCAAGAACCTTGTTCCCTACGATCCGATTTTCAATACCCTTGTCCCACCTGAGGAACGTTCCACGCGCGAGCAGTTGGAGCGCATCATCACCTCCTACTTCAAAGGACTGACTGACCACCAGCCTATCCAGGCTGATTACGACCCACGCTGCGACCGCTACCACAGCGGAAATCGCGTGACGCACAATCCGAAGAATGGAGTTGAGGAGAGCGGTGACGTGGGTTGTTATGAGAGCAACCTCGGCCCAAAACCCTGGGGCCCTGCAACTGAAGTTCGCATCGGACTCATCGATCCAGAACGCGGCATCGTTATCGGCTACGCCATCCTCTACTACGGTGACAGCCCACGAAGAATGCAGATCAATGAGGTCTTCAAAATTCTCGACGGTCGCATTCGAATGGTCGATAACATCGGGCTGATGGAAGAAGGAATTACGACATCGGGATTCACGCGATAATCCCACCTCACACGCTCCGGTCGTGTGACTGCCTTCGTCAATTACGAGTCGATAGCCAACTCCACGCTCATTCCGCCGGATGGGTTCTTGTCAACTCCCCAATCGCCTGAAAAATGGCGCAAGTCGTTAAATCCAGATACCAAATTCCTTCGCTGACTTTGCACTGAATTAAACCGCAAAGGCGCACAATCTCAATAGAGCAGCGAAATTGCCGCGTCCGGCTCAATCGAGCAGCACCGCAACACCTGACACTCATTGGAATCGCTCTTTAGCTAAAGTCCGCGGGATTTCGTGACATAAGCCCTTTGCTGAGAGGATTCTGCGGCGAAGTTCAATGATAAGAATAATTTGCAGCGCACCGCATCCCGTAACTCGTTTATCCGGAGGAATTTAGACCCAGAATGCCCCCCGGGGGGTACCCCTCATCTCCGGAGATAAGCCCCTTACGGATAAATCCGGTGCAGCGTCCTCGCAAACGGAATCGTCTCCCGCACATGATCGAGCGCGCAAACCCATGCCACCACGCGCTCGATGCCCATGCCGAATCCTGCGTGCGGCACTGATCCGTACCGCCGCAGATCGAGATACCACTGGAAAGCTTCCATGGGGAGTTGATGATGCTCAATTCGGCTCTTCAACAGCTCAAAACTCGACACGCGCTGCGAGCCGCCGATCACTTCGCCGTAGCCTTCGGGCGCAAGCACGTCCACGCACAAGGCAAAGTTCGCGTCCTTCGGATCGGGCTCCATGTAGAACGCTTTCACCGCCGCTGGGTAGCGGTGAACCATCACCGGCCGGTCGAACTGCGAGCTGAGCCAGGTTTCATCCGGCGAACCGAAGTCGTTGCCGTATTCGAAAGGCTGTTCGAGAATTCCCTTGGCATGCGCCTCGTTCAGCATCTTCGCCGCTTCGTCATAACGGAGTCGCGGAAACGGCGGCACAATCTTCTTCAGCGTTTCAATGTCGCGACCAATGACCTGCAGTTCTGGAGCGCGATTCTTCACCACAGACTGCACGATATGGGAGATGAAGTTCTCCGCCAGTTCCATGAGCCCATCGAGATCGCAGAACGCAACCTCTGGCTCGACCATCCAGAACTCCGTCAGGTGACGGCGCGTCTTAGACTTCTCCGCGCGGAACGTCGGCCCGAAGCTGTAAACCTTGCCCAGCGCCAGCGCCGTCGACTCGATGTAGAGCTGGCCAGACTGCGTGAGGTACGCAGGATCGCCAAAGTAGTCCACCGGGAAAAGCGTCGAGGTCCCTTCGCAGGCCGCCGGAGTAAGGATGGGAGGATCGGTGCGGATGAATCCGTTGTCGTCGAAGTACTCCGCAGCCGCACGCATGATCTCGGCGCGAATGCGCAGGATGGCCGACTGCCGAGGAGAGCGGACCCACAGATGCCGGTGCTCCATCAGAAAATCGACGCCATGCTCCTTCAGCGTGATTGGATACGGATCAGACTCTGGCACGCGCTGGATTACCTGGATATCTTCAACATCCAGCTCGAATCCACCAGGCGCGCGCTTGTCCGCCCGCACTTTGCCGGTAACAATGACGGACGATTCCTGCGTCAGGCCTTTGAGCGACTCGAAGACCTCGGCCGGAACGCTCTTGACGTGGGCCACACCCTGCACGGTGCCGGTGCCGTCACGGAAGATTGGAAACAGAAGCTTGCCCGATTCGCGGGAGTTATAGAGCCATCCCTGGATGCGCACGGACTGGCCTTCGTGCTTGCCCAGAGTCGCAATGGTGGCAACAGGCGCGGCAGGCTTGGCGGTTTCGGTCGGAACGATAGCGGGTGCGGTTTCTTCAGACATAATTTCAGGACTCTCTCAGGGCGGCACAGATTCACCGGACCTATTAGGATAACGCGCGGTATCGTCTTCGGGCGTGACCGCAGCCGCAAGGCAGACTCGCGTAATCCTACCTGCCTGATTTATCGTCCATAGCGTATGGCTACCAATCCCAAGCCTCAGCCAGTCGCCAGCAACCAGCCCCATCCCACCCCCGAGGCCGAAGAGGTCTACCGCCGCTGGATCCGCTTTCTCGACGAGGAGTTCTACCGCCACCGCTCGCCGGAGCGTCGCGCAGAAATCGTGCGCGACCAGCTCTATCAGCTCTACCTGGGACGCCCGCACGGCGGCAAACCGAACGTCACGCTCTCCAGCGAGTTGCCGGGAAACGTGTTGGGAATGTCGCTCGATCCAGAGAACGTCACGCTCGAGGCGGAGTACTTCAGCGGCATCGATGAAGCAGAGTTTGCCATCCGCAAGCCGCTGCTCTGGTTCTGGAAGATGTTCGACCGCTCGCCAATCGGCCTGAATCTCTGGCTGGGAATGCGCTTCCGCTGCATGCTGGGCCGCCACATCTTCGACCACATGGGATCAGGTGTCAAAATCCACCAGGGAGTAGACCTGACCTACGGCTACAAGCTGTCCGTTGGAGACGGCGCAGTAATCCACCAGGGAGTGCTGCTGCACGATCGCGGCGGTATCACCATCGGCAAAAACGCAGTCATTGGATCCTTTGTCCGCATCTTCTCCCACAGCTACGGAAACGAAGGCAATGACGACGTGAGACTGCAGCCGACAAAGATTGGCGATGGCGCACTTATTGGAAGCCACGAAATCATCATGGGTGGCGCCAACATTGGTGCTGGCCAGGTCGTGGGCCACTACCCGGCTTACAAGGTCTAGCAGCGAGCAAACGCGGCAACGGTACGCATGCTAACCTGAGCTTTCCGAACACGGGGAGCGCCTGTTGGAGTCTGCCGCATTTACGATCGATGTGTTCAAGTTTGTCCTGCTCATTTTTTCCCTGAGTGTGCACGAGTGCTCGCATGCATGGATGGCTTCCCGTCTAGGCGATCAGACGGCGCGGCTGCAAGGCCGGGTAACGCTGAATCCCATCTACCACATTGATCCGGTTGGCACCCTCATCATGCCCGCCATCATTATCTTCGGCCCGCTGATCGGCTTCAGTCTCTTCAGCGGAATCCTGATTGGCTGGGCGAAACCCACGCCGGTCATCAGCCGGAACTTCACCAAGATCCGACGCGATGAAAACATGGTTACGCTGGCTGGACCGGCGTCGAACATGCTGCTCGCCATAGTGGCAACCATCGTGCTGCTGGTAGTGATTCACTCAGTTGCCGGTGGTCGGCAGGTGGTGATGCTCACGGCCAGTGGGATGCTGATGCCAGGAGTCAACTCGTCCGTCCAGGCAATCGTGCTGCTTGGCATTGCGGCCGTCGAAATCAACCTGGCTCTCTTCTTCTTCAACCTGCTCCCCATACCGCCGCTCGATGGCAGCAATCTCCTCAGAAACATCCTTCCGTATAACGCGGTGCAGTCCTACGACCGCATTCCCATGTGGGTAAGCTGGTGCCTCATGATTTTTGTAGGCGGCTACATCATGCGGCTGCTGCTCAGTCCGGCATTCGCAGTCGTTGGTCTGGTGCTGTCGAAAGGATAGGATCGAAGCCGCTACAATGGAGCGAGCCTCCATTTGACCTTTCTGATCAAACTTGGGCTGCCAATCCCGGCCTTACTCCGGAAACGAAAAATAGAATGTCGGAATCTTTGAATACATCTTCTCGCCCGCGCGTTTTGAGCGGTATGCGCCCGACGGGCAAGCTGCACCTCGGCAATTACATGGGCGCCCTCGCCAACTGGGTGAAGCTGCAGGACAGCGGCCAGTACGAGTGCTACTTCTTCATCGCCGACTGGCACGCGCTGACTTCGGACTACGCCGACCCTTCCAACATTGAGCCGAACTCGCGTGAGGTGATGTTGGACTATCTTGCCGCCGGACTCGACCCGCAGAAGACCGTTCTCTTCCAGCAGAGCCGCATTCTGCAACATGCAGAACTGCCGCTGCTGCTCGGTATGATCACGCCTCTGGGCTGGCTGGAGCGCGTGCCCAGCTATAAGGAGATGCAGGACAACCTCACCACTAAGGACCTGACCACCTACGGCTTCCTCGGCTATCCAGTACTGATGGCGTCGGACATTCTGCTGTATCAACCGAAATATGTGCCTGTAGGCCAGGACCAGCAGGCCCACGTTGAGCTCACCCGCGAGGTCGCGAGGCGCTTCAACAATTTCTATAAACTCAACGGCCGCGAAGTCCTTCCAGAGCCTGATGTGCTGTTGACCCCTTCACCCAAGCTGCCCGGCACCGACGGCCGCAAGATGTCGAAGAGCTACGGCAATACCATCGAGCTGAACGATCCCGAGCCAGTGGTGCGGCAGAAGCTGAAGACCATGGTCACAGACCCGGCGCGCATCCGACGCAAGGATCCCGGCGATCCGGACAAGTGCCCGGTGGGCGATCTGCACAAGGTCTTTTCCACGCCGGAAACGCTGGCCAGGGTCTACGAGGGCTGCCGCTCCGCGGGCATCGGATGCATCGAGTGCAAAGGCTGGGCGGCCGATGCATTGGTGCAGATCCTGAATCCTATCCAGGAACGACGCGCCCGGTACACTCCCGGCGAAGTTGAGGATATCCTCAAGGATGGTTCCGATCGGGCACGCACGCGAGCCGAGCAAACCATGACCGAGGTCCGCGCAGCGATGCAGTTGACCTCGGCAGGAAAATGAGTGATTCAGATAAATCCCCCGAATAGAGATTCAATTTGACCGAACTCGATAAAAATCCGGAGATCGATTCCACCGTTAATCCAGAGTCAGACCCAGCGCCTGATCCGGTAAAGGAACCAACACCTGATCTCGATCCCGTTGAGGACCCCGAGCCAGGCCACCGCGGTCCTGTCAGCGATCCTGAGCCGGGCCCGGAGCCAGAGCCCGACACACCCGAACCTCAACCGGAGTCCCCGCACGGCGACCCGCCATCGAGAGAGCCCGGCATCAATACCGCTCCGCCTTTGGTGCTCACGTCAAGGACTGTCCCCGAAGCAAAGGCCGCAAAAGACGTCGCGCTTGCTAAGCCGAAGAAGCAGGAAGAGGAACCGAATCAATCGCCATTCTCGGTTACTGTCGGCCAGGTGTACGACGGTCCGCTCGACCTGCTGCTCGATCTCATTCGCAAACAGGACATCGACATCTACGACATCCCGATTGCGAAGATCACAGCGCAGTTTCTGGCCTACGTCGACAAACTTAAGGCGACCGACATGGATGTGGCGGGCGACTTCATCTACACCGCCTCGCTCCTCATCCACATCAAGAGCAAGATGCTGTTGCCGCGCGCGCCTGCCGGACCTGATGATGCCGCCGACGATCCGCGCCGCGAACTGGTTGAACGTTTGCTCGAACACGAGCGCTTCAAGAACGCCGCCCAGATGCTGCAGCAGAAGCAAATGCTCGAAGCTGCTACTTGGTCCAATCCGGGCGTGCGCGAATTCAAAGACGATGCCGCGGCTGAACCGGAGATTGCCGCCGACACCGTCGACCTGGTCCGAATCTTCCGCGACATTCTCGAACGCGCGCGCAAGCGGCCCACCTTCAACGTGCAGGACGACTCCGTCACTGTCGGCCAGATGATCCAGTTCCTCACCCGGCGCCTTTCGATGGAAGACAGGCCACTCGCACTTCGTAAATTGCTCAGCCACTCCAAATCTTCACGCGCACTGGTCGCCATGTTTCTTGCTTTGCTCGAACTAGTGCGACTGCAGGCTATCCTTCTTCGGCAGGACCGGGCGTTCTCAGAAATTTTTATCAAGAAGAGTTCCGGGTTCGATAGCGTAGTGAATGAAGGGCTGACCAACTCCACTGACGATTGGCGGTAAAGCTAAATGCGGCCTATCAAGGCGCAACGTTTGCCGCGCAATTCTCTCTCGATCCATGTCGAGTTTTCTAATCTTTCCGCTCGCAAGAAAACACGCTACCACCCGGTTGCATGTTTTTCAGCTCAAAATTTGAGCAACCGTTCGGCTGCGCTTCCTGACAGCGACTCTCAACGCAAATTTCACTCCCAAATTGCGCGGTCATCTTTGTTGCAGCGTTGTTGAAGAATGGGTGCAATTAGCGCAGATATTACAGTGTGGTTAATGAAAAGATTTGATTCATCTAAACCATTGAAGCTAATAAACTTAATATGTGCCTCCGTCGGCTGTTTCAGGCCCATTGAACCCATCCCCCTCCCGTATCTCATGTAAAATCAATCGTGCGAAGCCAGATGGATGGCAACGCGCATCAAACAACTGAGGTACGTATTTCGGTTGTTGGGGTTTTATGCAATCCTTTTTTGATTGTCCCTCCTGCTGCGATCTCAGATCGTTCCATCCCCATTTCAATCAAGAATTCTTAGCCGATTCCGCGTCGGTCTGCATCATAATGCGCCGCGAATCGTTTGTCGCAATCGGAGAGATCTGATGGCTGCAACGACGGCAACTGCTTTACGCAGACCCTCGCTACTCGACCGCAAGCTGAAAGGCCGGCCGAGCAAAGCCGGCATCCTCGCATTCCTTGCGGCGCTTGCAACAGGCATCGTCTACATCGTTTTTCACGTAGCCCACGATCTTGATGCAGCCTCGATCACCAGCTATGCACCGTACGCGATGCTCGGATTGGCTTTGGTAATAGCCCTTGGTTTTGAATTCGTCAACGGATTTCATGACACCGCCAACGCGGTCGCTACCGTTATATATACCCACTCGCTAGAGCCAAACGTCGCCGTGGTGTTGTCAGGTATCTGTAATCTCGCGGGGGTGCTGTTGTCATCCGGCACAGTGGCCTTCGCCGTCATCACACTCCTGCCCGTTGAGTTGATTCTGCAAGTGAGTTCAGGCGCAGGATTCGCCATGGTCTTTGCGTTGCTTATCGCGGCGATCCTCTGGAACCTCGGGACTTGGTGGCTTGGCCTGCCGGCTTCCAGTTCGCACACCATGGTCGGCTCCATCATCGGCGTAGGAATTGCGAACCAGTTATTGATGCCGCATACCGGGACCTCGGGAGTCGACTGGGAGCAGGCCATGAAGGTTCTTAAGGCCCTCCTGATCTCCCCGGTCGTTGGATTCGTTCTTGCCGGCATGCTTATCCTCATCGCCAAACAGGTGGCCAAGTTTCCGTCGCTCTACGAAGCACCGAAAGACAACATGCCGCCGCCCATGCCGATTCGAGCGCTCATGGTCCTTACCTGCACCGGCGTCAGCTTCTTCCATGGATCTAATGACGGGCAAAAGGGCATGGGTTTGATCATGCTCATCCTCATCGGCACGGTGCCGACTGCCTACGCGCTGAACCACGCTGTAAGCCCGGCGCAGACGCAAGCATTCATCGTGTCATCGCAGCAAGCCGGAAGCATCCTTGATCGCCATGTCGACTCAAAAGGGATCCTCGGTGCCGATGCGCGCGCAACGGTGACCGACTACATCCGCACCAAGCAGTTACAGCCCGATACAATCCTGGCGCTGCGCGAATTGGTGGAAGATATCGGCCACGAAGTTGCGCTCTACAAAGAATTCAAAGCTGTTCCGCCACAGGAGCAGGCCAACGTCCGCAATGACATGTACGTGGCCAGCGAAGCGCTCCGCCTGATGATCAAGGCCGACAATCCCGCTTTCACAGCAGATGAAAAAGCCGCACTCAACGGCTACAAAGACAAGGTGGATCACGCCACCAAGTTCATTCCGTCCTGGGTTAAAGTCGCAGTTGCACTCTCCCTGGGGCTTGGCACCATGGTTGGTTGGAAGCGCGTTGTCGTAACCGTGGGTGAGCGCATCGGCAAGGACCACCTCACATATGCTCAGGGTGCAAGCGCCGGCCTGGTCGCCATGGGAACCATCTTCGCGGCCGACAAGTTCGGGCTGCCGGTAAGCACCACGCACATCCTCAGCTCCGGTGTGGCAGGAACGATGTGTGCCAATGGAAACGGCCTCCGCTTCTCGACCGTCCGCAACATTGCCGCCGGCTGGGTCTTTACGTTACCGGCCGCGGCGCTGCTTTCGGGCGTCCTCTACTGGGCCTTCCGGCACATCAGCTAGAAGCTCCTTCTGAAACCCTTACGGCTGCGCTTTGTGCGCGGCCGTTTTCGTGCTTCCTCCTGTCCCTCTCAGGGACCCAGCAAATTCATCTCGGCTTCATCTCGCATTCATCTAAGTTGGATATTCCTTGCTCGTCTGGCGAGTTTTGCTCCCCTGCACCAGGACAAAATCAAAACGAAATCTGGAGTGTCCACCCATGGCCGAATTGGCAACCGCTATTGCAGCCCGCCCCCCCGCTGCCGCATTGCTCGATAAAAAAATGCATAAGTCGCACGCCATGATCAGCGGCGCGGTCGTTCTTATCGCCTTAGTGGTTGGCGTCTGGTTCATCGCCACACACATCTCCCAAGATTTCAGCGGTGTGGCTTTGGGTAGCGCGTGGCCCTACGTCCTGTTAATCGTCGCTCTGCTCATCGCACTCGGCTTCGAATTCGTCAACGGCTTTCATGACACCGCGAATGCCGTAGCGACCGTCATCTACACCCACTCGCTCGAGCCAAACATCGCGGTGGTGTGGTCGGGGATGTGCAACCTGGCCGGCGTGCTCACCTCCAGTGGGACTGTCGCTTTCACCGTCATTACGCTACTGCCGGTTGAACTGATTTTGCAGGTGAGCTCCGGCGCCGGATTCGCCATGGTCTTCGCGCTCCTCATTGCTGCAATTATCTGGAATCTGAGCACGTGGTGGTTCGGCCTTCCCGCTTCCAGTTCGCACACCATGGTTGGTTCCATCATCGGAGTCGGACTGGCAAATCAATTGATGAATGCTCACAGTGGAACCTCGGGCGTCGACTGGGAGCAGGCGACCAAAGTCTTCAAAGTCCTGCTCATCTCGCCCATCGTCGGCTTCGGTGCGGCTGCCCTCTTGTTCCTGCTTGCGAAGGCGACCATCAAGTATCCGGGACTTTACGAAGCGCCCAAAGGCAGCACCCCTCCCCCATGGCCCATTCGCGCGTTGCTCGTACTCACGTGCACCGGCGTCAGCTTTTTCCATGGTTCAAACGACGGGCAAAAGGGAATGGGCCTGATCATGCTGATTTTGATCGGCACGGTTCCCACAGCGTACGCGCTGAATCACGCGGTCTCAAAGTCTGACGTACAGCAATTCATCGCAGCATCCGATAACGCGGGTAAGGTTCTCGATAAGCACGTCGATAAAGCCGGCCTGCTCGGCGCAGACGCCCGCACAACCGTAACTGACTACATCCGCACCAAGCAGCTACAGCCCGACACCATGCTCGCACTGCGCGAGCTGGTTGAGGATCTCAGCCACGAAGTCGCGTTTTACAAAGAGTTCAAAGCAGTTCCCGCAAACCAGCAGACCAACGTGCGCAACGACATGTACGTGGCCAGCGAGGCAATCCGCCTCATGCAAAAGAATCACAACCCTGCGTTTACCGCGCAGGAAAACGCCGTACTAACCCTCTACAAATCCAAGGTCGACAAGGCCACCAAGTTCATTCCCACCTGGGTAAAAGTCGCTGTAGCCCTGGCTTTGGGAATGGGCACGATGGTCGGCTGGAAACGAATCGTGGTCACCGTTGGCGAAAAAATCGGTAAGGAGCACCTTACTTACGCACAAGGCGCCACCGCCGAGCTGGTCGCCATGGCCACCATATTCGCAGCAGATAACTTTGGCTTGCCAGTGAGCACCACGCACGTACTCAGTTCGGGAGTAGCTGGCACGATGGCCGCCAATCGAAGCGGTCTTCAGATGTCGACGCTCCGCAACATTGCCGCAGCTTGGGTGTTCACTCTCCCAGTGGCGGCATTACTGTCCGGTTCCCTGTTCTGGCTCTTCCGTCATTTCGCGTAGAGCTAGTCCGCAAGTTGCCTTGGTTTCGTTTCTGAGCGAAGGGCGTCCGGTTTCCCGGGCGCCCTTTCTTTTTCTCAATGCGGATCGTCGTGCTTCTGTGGACGCATATACCTCTCCGGTCCAGTACCATACATAAGGTACTGATTGCTGCATGAGCCTGAAATCCAAGCTGGAAGCCGTTATTTACGCCGCCGAAGAGCCGGTCACCCTGACCCAGCTCGCCACCCTGTTTGGCGCTGAAGCGCTGGAATGGAAGGCGGCAGAGCAAGCCGCCGCTGCACAGAAAGCGGAGGCAGACGCAGCTGCAACCGTAATCGATCCCTCTCAGCCGATGATTGCAGAGGGGTTGGAGTATCTCGACCTGCGCACGGAGGACGGCCACCTGTTGGAGCAGCCTGGATTTGCCGTCCTGCCCGAAGCAGAAGCCACCTTCACATCCTCTACTGAACCTCAATCCGAGACCGTCGCGGAAGAAGTCGGTTCGGCCGCACTAGAGGAAGCCCAGCCTGAACCGAGCGAATCCGCACCGGACGTTGCAGCTCAACCGGATCCTGAAGCCGAAGCGAAGCGCGCAGCCCGTCAGCGCGATCGCGAGATTAAGGCAATTCTTCGCCAGTTAATCGATGAACTCATCACTTATTACGCCTCCGACGATCGCGGCGTTGAGATTCGCGAGATTGCCGGCGGTTACCGCATGGCAACCAAGCCAGAGTGCCACGACGCTGTGCGCATGTTCATCAAGAGCCTGAAGCCGGCGATGAAGCTGTCCTTGCCGGCGCTTGAAACACTGGCAGTGATCGCCTATAAGCAGCCCGTAACCGCCCCCGAAGTCAACGAGATTCGCGGTGTGGATTCATCAGGCGTCTTTGGCTCGTTGCTGGCACGAAAGCTCATCACCACCGCCGGTCGCAAACAAGTCATCGGCCGACCGATCCTCTACAAGACGACCAAAGAGTTCTTGATGCGTTTTGGTTTGAAGGATGTCGCCGAGCTGCCGTCGATGGATGAATTTGAGAAGATGGCCAGCGAACTTGAAGAGGTCGAGCCGGTAGCGGTAGACGAAGGCGATGCCGCAACGGCCGCATACGAGGCTGAAGGCACTGACGGGCCTGAATTAGACGAGAACGCACCGGAAGAGCCGGATAATGATTCGCCACAACCGGCTGAAAATACCGCGCAGACTCCGGCGGCCGTGAGCGAGACCAACGAAAATATGGAACCGGCTGAATAGTCGCCGTCTCTCCGCACCAGCCCGAGCCTGCCGAGCCTGACCTCCAACGCAGCAGGCAGAACCGAGATTTTCCCATGAGCGACGATGTGCGCCCCGATGAAAACCAACCTGAACTGGATCCCGCGTCAGAGGCAGAAGAAGCAACCGCCGCTGCGGCGAGCGATACGTTCGAGCAGGCAAGCGATGCTGAATCGGAACCGATTGCTGACGACGCTGACGCTGCCGGTGTCAACACGCCGGAAGAGGACGAACAGATTGACGCCATCGCCGAGCCGGAACTACCCGGCAAGCTTGAACGCCTGCAGAAGATTCTTGCCCAGGCAGGAGTCGCCAGCCGCCGCCACGCGGAGAACCTGATCACGGAAGGCCGCGTGCAGGTAAACGGCAAGGTCATCACCGAATTAGGCACCAAGGCAGATGCTGCCCGGGATCATATCCGCGTCGACGGCAAGCTGCTGCAAGGGTCTGAGCGCTTGCGCTACTTCATGCTCAATAAGCCGAGAGGATTCGTCACTACGGTCAGCGATCCTGAAAAGCGACCGACAGTCATGGAGTTCTTCGCCAAGTTACGTGAACGCCTCTATCCCGTTGGCCGGCTGGACTACTTGAGCGAAGGCCTCCTGCTGGTGACAAACGACGGCGATTTGGCTAACAAACTCACAAAAGCCGCCTCAGGGGTACAAAAGACCTACCTGGTCAAAGTCAGCGGCGAACCCACCGAAGAAGAACTGGATCGCCTGCGGTCTGGCGTAGCCATTGAACGCGGCAAACCGGGCTCTGGTCGTGTCCATACAGCGCCCGCGCAAATTCGCAAGGTCCGCCAAGGCGACAATCCCTGGTACGAAGTCGTCATCATCGAAGGCCGTAACCGCGAATTGCGCAAGATGTTCGAGGAGATCGGACATTACGTAGAAAAGATTCGCCGCGTAGGCTACGGCCCGCTGGTGCTCGATGTCGAGCCCGGCAAAATGCGCGAACTTGAGCCGGAAGAGTTGGAGGATCTGCGCAAAGCCGCCGATGGCAAGCTGAAACCGAAGCTGAAGGATATCCGCCGAAAGAAGGCAATGGATGCGCAGTTGCCGACGGTGAAGCCGACGCTGAGGCGTCCGCAAGCCTTTGAGCCATCCACCGAACGTCCAGCTTTTTCACCGAAGCGAGAGTTCCCGCCGAAGAAGCAGTATGGCACCGACCGTCCCACCCGCCCCGCGCGACCCTCCGGCGAGGGATTCCGTCCAAAACCCGGTTTCGCAGAAAAGGGTCCAGGCAGTTTTGGATCTCAGCGCCCCGGATTTCAGCGTGCCGGCTCCTCACGGTCCGGCCCTCCGAGATCTGGCCCACCGAAATTCGGCACTGACCGTCCGGCATGGAAGAAGGATGACCGCACAGCCCGTCCCCCGGCTCGTTTTGGAGAACGTCCTCCTCGCACTGAACGACCAGCACAATTTGAATCGAGACCTGCGCGTCCCGACCGGCCAACCGGCGGATTTGCGGGAGCTCGCCGTCCTGAGGGGGGTCGCCCATTTGAGAAGAAGCCGTGGAAGAAGCCCGACACCGACCGTCCGGCATTCAAACCACATCCAAAACCTCGTCGTGAAGCTGTTCACGAGAGCGAAGATACTAGGCTGTCCAGACCTTCGAAGCTGCACATTGAAGCTGTCGAACCAGAACGCGAATCGACTTTTCGCCCCAGCACCTCGCGCCCTCCGACCGGCCGTCCATCGGCAGGCCGTCCTCCGTTTCGTGGAGTTCCTGCTGACCGGCCCCGCGGCGGTCGTACCGGTGAACGCGTTGTAGGCCAAAGCCGTCCCGGTCAGTTCCGCCCGAGATTAGATCAACCAGGGCAAGACAGGCCGAGACAAGATCGGCAAAGACCGGACCGGCCGATGTCTGACCGTCCGCGCCTTGATCGTCCCAAGTTCGATCGCCCCAAGTTCGACCGGGCAAGTGGCCCGCGTCCGTCCGCAGGCCCCGGCCGCACCGGTGCAAGGGAGTTTGGCGAAGGCCGTCCCCCGCGCGCAGCAGGTACTCGGCCCTTCACCACCAGCAGCGGCAAACCTCGTGCAGGCGGCGCGCGACCCAGCAACAAACGCGCGGCGGCGGGAGCACCCGGCAAACCCGCGTGGAAGCCTAAAACAGGTGGATCCGGCAGACCGGCGTCCGGCGGTCGTCCGAGTCCGGCGTTTGGCGCCCGACCCGGGGGCTTCTCAAAGTCTGGACCCGGCTTCAAGGGCAAATCAGGTGGCGCAAGAAAGCCAGCTGGTGGGCCAAGATCCGGGGGACCAAGGCCCGGCGGCAAACCCGGGGGGAAGAAGCGCGGTTAGATCGCAACCCCAGAATCGGTTTGCGGATGCCATGCCTTCCCATCGCATGCTAGATTGAGTGCCTAACTAGCTGAATTAATTAGCCGGCGGCATCAATCTTCGAGGCAGTAAGGAAGCCCTCATGGCAAACGCGTTCAATCGAGACATTTTGGTCCAGGCACAGGACCCGAAAAGTGCCGCGTCCTTCTATGTCGACGTTCTTGGCTTCGAAGTTACGGGCGAAGAACCGAATATGATCAGCCTGCACGGAAGGCATATCAGTCTTTTCATCGAACAGGGTCCTCCGCTGGGCCCAGTTCTCGAGGTGATCGTGGATTCAGTAGAAGCCGCCAAACGTCGCCTCCTCGCCAAGGGCTGCAAGATCGTAAAGGACGAGCCGGATTTCCCCCGCTGCTACATTCGCGACCCCTATGGCCTGACCTACAACCTCACCAGCAGCGCTCACGAATAAATGCAACCAGACAGTTGCCCAAATCTTCGAATGAGCTTATCATGCAACCTTGAGGTTGCCTATGTCCAGCGACAAGATTGAGAAGCGCATCGAACTCAAGGCACCGGTTTCACGCGTCTGGCGCGCCCTCACCGATTATCGCGAGTTTGGCGATTGGTTCAAGGTCAAGCTGGACAGCCCTTTCTCCGCAGGCCAGATCTCCCGCGGCCAGATCACCTACCCGGGCTACGAACACCTCACATGGGAGGCGCGCATCGAGAAGATGGAACCGGAACGTCTCTTCTCCTTCACCTGGCCTCACGTCCAATCGTTTGAAAAGACCGACGCGCCGACCGACTACACCGGCGCTCCCCGCACGCTCGTCGAATTTCGACTGAAACCGATTGCGGACGGTACACTGCTGACACTCACCGAGTCCGGCTTCGACAGCATTCCCGCCGACTGGCGCCCCGAGGCATTCCGCAGGAACGACGGCGGCTGGACCGAACAGATGAGGAATATCGAGAGCCATGTCACACAAAATCCGTAAGCGCATTACCGCCAAACCGAAGGCCCGGGCGCGCGTATTTGCCGCGCTCGGCGACAAAACCCGCCTGGCCCTGGTAGCCAAGCTTTGCTCCGGCGAGCCATCCTCAATCGCGCAGCTATCTGACGAATCAAAGCTTACCCGCCAGGCCATCACAAAGCATCTGGGAGTGCTGGAGCGCGCCGGAATCGTCCGCAGTTCACATGCAGGACGGGAGCGCATCTTCCAGTTCGATCCCGAACCGATCGAAAGCCTCCAGGCTTACCTGGCCTCCGTCTCTAAACAGTGGGATCAGACGCTTGCCCGGCTCAAAGCGCATGTAGAGAAGTGATTTCGGCCGGACACTTCAGAGAGATGGCATGATCGCGTGAAGAAGATTCGCCCCAACCTGAAGTACCGGGACGCTTGGGAAGCCTACGATCGCAGGTGGGTACTCGCCTGGGTCGGCACGGCGGCATTTGCCCTGGCCTTCCTATTCACGGTAGCCGGAGCGCGCGGGGAGACCAGCCCTCTCCCGTTGATCGGCGCTGTTCTGCTGTTCTTCGTGCTATATCTTCGCTTCATGCTGTGGCGCTGTCCTCGCTGCGGACACATCTTCTCCATCCCGGGCATCAAGAGCCTTGCTCGCGGAAGCGAATGTCAGAGCTGTCACCTTCCCCGATTGAAGGTCTAACTTCACTCAGAAGCGGCCTCGAAACAAATTCAGGGGCTCGCGCATCTCATAGACATGAGCATCGAAAAAGCGACATTTGGAGCAGGCTGTTTCTGGGGCGTCGAAGTGGCATTTGCCTCGATTCCCGGCGTTACTGCCACTGCCGTCGGCTATGAGGGCGGCAAACTCGACAAGCCCACCTACCGCGACGTCTGTACCGACCAGACCGGCCACGCCGAGGTAGTCGAACTCGAATTCGACCCTGACAAAGTCAGCTATGAGAAGCTTCTGGACGCGTTCTTTGAGCTGCATGACCCGACCACCAAGGACCGCCAGGGCCCTGACTGGGGCTCACAGTATCGCTCCGCCATCTTCTTCCACTCCCCCGAGCAGGAGCAGCAGGCCAAGGCAAAGATCGAGCAACTAACGGCTTCCGGCCAGTTCGCGCCCAAGCGCATTGTCACCAAGGTCGAGCCAGCCCAGACATTCTGGCGCGCGGAAGAATATCACCAGAAATACCTGGAGAAGCGCGGCCAGGCCAGCTGCCATATTTAAGACAGTTCCGAGTTCGTAGCTCAGAGTTGCAATGGTGGACATTTCCGGCGAACACAACTAAGAACTACGAAGTGATGACTTGTTTATTGCTTCCCCTGTCCGAGCCGCCACGCCTTGATGTACTTCCAATGGATGTACACCGAGTGATTGATGTGCAGAATCAACCCCTCGCGCCCATCCAGAAACCCCAGTCTGAAAATGTAGTTATACAAAAACGTTGCCGCCGGATTGAGCACCGCATTCCACAAGAACGCGGGGAACGATCTACTATCTTTGCCGCGATTGTGCAACAACTGCGCAATCTCTGAGCTGTAGCGATTCATGTGTTCCAGATAAATGCCCATCGTGGGATAGGCGTAATGCAGCATGTCGCCGCGCATCTTGCCTCGCCGACCTGCAAACTGAGGCGTTGAATGCGGACCCACGCCTTCGCTCAGCCGCGCCGCGCCGCGCTTGAAGAGCCTCAGCTTGTGATCCGGGTAGAACCCGCCATGCCGGATCCACTTGCCGAAATACAAATTCAATCGCGGAATCCAATAGGCATCGAACTTCGGTTCGCCCGCCAGCAAGTTGCGAATCTCCTGCTGCAATTCCGGCGTAAGCACCTCATCGGCATCGAGCAGCAAAGTCCAGTCACTGGTACACAGATCAAGCGCCACGTTTTTCTGTTCGCCGTGCCCGCCAAATGCGTGATAGCTGGTCTTCGCCCCAAAGGATTGCGCAATTTCAATCGTGCGATCGCGCGAGCCGGAGTCGACAACGATGATCTCATCCGCCCAATTCA
The DNA here is from genome assembly GCF_039994875.1 of Telmatobacter sp. DSM 110680. Taxonomy (GTDB): domain Bacteria; phylum Acidobacteriota; class Terriglobia; order Terriglobales; family Acidobacteriaceae; genus Telmatobacter. Next base: position 699,040 of record NZ_CP121196.1, read on the forward strand.
CGCTCTCCAGCGTCCGAGGCAGATTCGCCTCCTCGTTCATGGCGATCATTGCAATCGAGAGAGTCTTGCGGCGGGGGGGCATCACACCGAAGGATAAATCACGGCTAGCCGCCGAGCCCGATCTTAGGCCACACAGCGCGCAATACGGTTAAAACCGAATCGTCACGCCCTGCTCGCACATATCCGTCAGCACCGACAGTAGATTCGTGATTCCCAGAAGCTGGCGAATGCGTGGTCCGATATTGACCAGCACGAGGCAGCTTCCGCCCGTCTTCGCTGACGCATAGAGGCGCACGATCGTTCCAAGTCCCATGCTATCCATCTGCTTCAGATCGGTCAGGTCCAGCACAATGCGCTTGGTGTCGGGGATCAGGGCTCGGACTTTGGAGGTGAGCACATCGCAAACGCCCAACACCAGTTTGCCGTGGCACTTCACGGTTGCGACATCGCCATTGCGTTCAACGTCGAGCGTCAGGGGAGAGACGGCTGCGATTTCAGGCATTCAGTTTTCCTTCGAGAGAGATCGGAACGGGGACCGGAGAATGGCTGGATTCTCTCACAATCCTCAAGGGCAGCGAAACCGAAAAGGGGGTTCTGCTACACACAAATTCTGATCTTCATCAACGCTGCCAGTCAGCGCGTCCCGAGAGAGCTCCGCAGCGGAAGTTGGATCGTGGGATCCAGAGCAATTTGCTTGATGCGATGTCCCGAGGCGCAAGTCAACCCGTCCCAAAGCCACTTGGCAGGCTCCATCTCTTCAGGAGACACTCCCTGTTCAATCTTCAGGAAAAATGGAACGCGAGCTGTGCAGCTATCCTCCACGCAATGCAACCAATTCAGCAACACCGTATTCCCGCTGTTGGGCGAATGCATGATTCTGTGGCGTGTGTCGTATCCCTGGCAGGCTCGAAACATTGAGTAACTGCTAATGTGGTTGCAATTGACGCACACCGTCGCAATCGAACGAGCATCGATCTTCCGCGCATCCGGGTTGCCAAACGGCGACCCAATGCGATCGTTGGGCAATAGAACAGGATGCCCACACCACGCGCAGTAGAAGCAGCAATGAGGTACGGAGCAGCTAGGCGTTTCGATAACAGCGCCCACGGTCTTGACTGGCAGCGCCGGGGTCAATTCCTTTTCTGCAGTTTCCACCCCCGGAAAGATTTGGGGTCTCTGCATCACAAGGACATATCCGCTTTCGTCGAAAAGCAATTTTCTCATCGTCCACCTCCACTGCTTCTTGATGAGTTGGATGCGCCCATCTTTGCTGCCTTCCCCATAAGTGTTAGTTGTTATCAACGAGTTAGGGTATTCCACGAAGGGGCTAATTACGATAAGTAACCAGCGAGAGTTACAAGTCCTCATAGAGTATGGAGTAATAGAGTTACTTTTCGAATATAAGTAATGCGTTACTTCATACATCTGCCAGCTCGCGACGCATGAGATTTCGATCGTTGGGATCCCCACTAAGCGGGGATTCTCAAATCATGCGCTTGGTGAAGCTGACTGCTTTTTGCTCATGCGGGGGACGGGGACAGTTGCGGGGACACTACCTCTAGCGCCGACTCCATGTGCGGTATCACTCGACACAGCGTGAGCACGGTAATATCGTCCTCCTGGCCGAAGTCTCGCGCCGCCTGCGCGATCGAGTCGGCTGATCTCTTTGCGATCGCGGCCGTACGATGGAACCCGTAAAGTTCGCCGGTGCGGTCGCGTGCTTCTACAACACCGTCGGTCAGCAGGGTAAGTTGCTCGTTTACGCCGAGTGTAAAGGTCGATTCTGGGTAAGTTGTCTTTGCCTCAAGTCCAAGTGGAAGGCCATTTTTAAGCGACAGCTCGTGGCCATTCACATACGGCGCAAGGTGCCCGGCATTGGCGACAGTAAGAGTGCCGTCGGAATCAACACGCACCACCAGGCACGTCGTGAACCCTCCCGCACTTCGGTTCAGCATGCGATAGTTCATTGCTGTCAGAATTTCGCCCGGATTCTGCGTGTAATGTGCCAGTGTGCGCATGGTTCCCACCAGCAGCGAAACCGTCATGGCCGCTGGCATGCCCTTTCCACTCACATCGCCGATCACGATCAGCGCACCGCCTTCGCCGGTAGAAAGTATCTGGAAAAAGTCGCCGCCCACTTCGCGTGCCGGCTTGTAGGCACTGGTCAGGTTGAATCCAGGAATTGCGGGCAGCGCTTCCGGGACGAGTACCTGTTGCACTTCGCGGGCGTTCTGGAACTCTCGCTCCATATCCGCCTGACGGTGGCGATAATCCGCCGCATACCGCAGAACCGCATAGATGATGGCGAGAAACAAAGCGGTGCGGAGAGCAGCCTGAAGCGCGATAACGCTTCCAAAGACTGTCAGGTGAAGACCGTTCAACCAGGCCGCAAGCTGCCAGTGGGTAAAACGCACACCTTGGGCCGCGATGTTCGAAACCGCGTACATTACGTCGTTGGCGAGGGCAATGCTCGCCACAATCCATCGCGCAGAATCCAGGCGCCGCCGGCGCACCACAGCATAAACGACGAGGAAAATAGGAATGCTTTCACCGGGAAGAATGAAGAAGGTCAACACTGCGTCAGTGATTTGAAAACTGGACTTTGGCAGCATCCCGAAAAAGAAACCTAGAGCGCCATCCAACGAACCCGCAATGAGCGATCCGATCGCGAAAATCTTGACGGCGCGCATGAGCCGCGGTGCGCCTTCCAGTTGAAGCAGGTAGATAAGCACATACCACTGAGCGACCTCTCGAAGCTGAATCGCGGCCTGTACGAAGAAGGTAATCCAGATTGCCGAGTACTGCAGGCGCATGCCATTCAATATCAGTTCCAGGGTCGGCATGAATGTGTAGACCATCATCCAGAAAAGCAGTAATTGTTGCCTGTCACGCTGCCACGCAAGGAGGCTCAAGAAACTCACAAGCGCATAAAGTCCGGTGAGGGCGAAGCGAAACTGCTGCCCGCGCAGCCACTTGTAGTCGAGTGAATCTTTTAGCGAGGCGATCGCATCGGAACTTCCGAGAAGTGGCACTCCTTCAAACCCGCCAGCAGTACCGTCATCATTTGAAGCGAAGGGCACTTTCAACACGCGCACGGCGAGAACGCCGCTTCGAATCGCGCCCAGGCCATACGTCTGTGCGGGAATGGCGTTTTGATAATCGATGTGAGGGCCAAACGAGCCAAGCCCTCCTACTCGTTCACCGTTCCAGTAGAGCTCGTAGACATCGTCAATCGCCGGAACCAGCAAGGCGAGGTCGGCGGGTGCGCCTGGTGCCGTAGTCAGTTCGATGCGACGACGGTACCAGCCCGAGCCGTCATAGTTGGGGTGATGTTGCGTTCCCCATGGTGCGTCGGCAGTGAGTTGCTCCCACCCATCTTGGCCAGCGGTGTCATCCACATCCGGCTTCGCCCACGCCAGGTTGTCACCAGTGTGAAACTGCCATGCGCCATCCAGCGGAACGGCACCCTTGCCTAGAGCCTCGATCTTGAGAACTGCCGAAGACTCGGATTTCCCTGCGATTGACTCTGCGGATAAACGCAGCGGTGCGCACGCGGCGACGAAAAAAGCCGCGAATGTCAGAAATGCGCAGAAAATGCCTCTTGAACTACCAGCCACCCATTGAGCAGGCAGCAATTTATGGAGTCGCATGGCAAAGAGCATATCCCGCGCAGCGGGGATCGGTCAGCAAAAACTAGATTCTCGACGGCGGCCGCAGACCTGCTCAATGGATCAAGAGCAGAAGACTTTTATGTACTGATAAAACAGCAAGGCCGCTGGATTGCTCCAGCGGCCCAGAATAATTTCTGGCATCGCCGCTTAGTGGGCAACGACAACCGTACGAATTTGGTAGTTCCCGGTGTTGACGAGTACGTAGTTGCCGTCAATCAGCCTCCACTCGTGTCCACGGGGCGGGGCACTGAGGTGATACTGGCGATAGTTCTCGACACGTTCGCCACGATCCCAATCCTCATGTTTAATCTGCTGCCCCTTCTTCCATTCATGGTGTTCGGTGTACTTGTGGTTGTCGTTGTCGTGATGGTCCCGGTCTTGCGCAAAAGCCAGACCACCCGAAAGGGTTGCAGACAAAGCTGCCAGCGCTAAAGCGGTGCGAAATTTATTCATTCTATTTATCCTCTTGATCATTTGATCCACAGTAGAGAAATACAGTTGTGCCCGAAGCTTAAAAGACAGTAAATAGATAACCCTATATGCTTAAGCATGTGAAAGTGCTGATCTTTGGCGCGACAGGAATGATTGGCCGCGGCGTGCTGCTTGAGTGCCTGCGCGACACTAATGTTGAACTCGTAGTAACCGTGGGCCGCACCGCCGTCGGCATCAAAGACGGCAAAGTGCGCGAGATCGTACTCCCCGATTTACTGAATTACTCAGGCATGGAACAAAGTCTCGCCGGATTTGACGCGTGCTTCTTTTCGCTTGGCGTGGCATCAGCGGGAATGACTGAAGCCGACTACTCTCGCGTCACCTACCAATACACCATGGTCGCAGCCCAGATACTCAGCCGACTCAATCCTGACCTGACCTTCATCTTCGTCTCCGGCTCCGGCACTGACAGCTCTAAGAAGGGACGCGTCATGTGGGCGCGCGTCAAGGGCCGAACCGAGAATGCGCTGCTCAATTTGCCATTCAAGGCCTACATGTTCCGCCCCGGTTTCATCCAGCCGATGGATGGAATACAGTCCAAAACGCCGCTGTACCGGAGGTTCTACACAATACTCGGACCGCTGTTCCCGCTGCTGCGGAAGATGTTTCCCAATCAGGTGCTGTCCACCCGTCAACTTGGTCAAGCCATGCTCAACGTAGCGCGCCGGGGATACCCAAAATATGTGCTCGAGGCCAGAGATATTCGCGCCGCTGCAGACCCGGAGCCATGATTTCCCATAACACGAGAATCATGAGCCGGGCCTGCGCTGCGTCAAGGCTTCTCAGCGCGAAGCCAGGGTCACGAAATCAGTCGCAGGGCAGACCTTCGCCTCCATGTTTTTAACCCCGCGAGGCGGCATCGTTTCACTGAAAAGGTTAGTACCGGGAACGTGAAACTCGGTTAGGTTCAGGTGGCCTCCACAATTGTGGAAGATCAATCGTGCTTCCGATTCAGTTGCTCGTTGTTCCTCCGGATGCACCGAGAAGACCTGCATATCCCCGGTTCTCACATTGCGAATCGACATCATGAATTTGTTCGAGACCAGATTCAGTTCATAAGTGCCTGCGGCAATGTTTCGGCCGTCCGCAGTAAACGAGAACGGAATGCTGAAAACCACTCCCGGGCCATCCTGCGCGTTCGCCTTTGCTGCGAACGTGCCACCCACGGCCAGGACTCCAACCAACGAACCGACGATGATAGAACTCATGCGCTTCATAACTTCCCTCCTTGATGCTGGTGTTGACGCTTCGTGCGATCGACTCATTTCGATCTCGGCCGCCGCGGTGGTCACTCTTACTTCCACTTCTCGATTCCAGCATCGGTATGGAGCGCATGCGATAAAGATTGGATAAGCCGCGATAAAGATTAGCTAAGCAAAGTAAAGATTTGTAAATGGCGTTTCTGCAATCGACGAATGGTCTAGCATCAACTGGAGGGCGGCTGCCTGAAGCAAATGGATCGCGTTCTCATCGTCGACGATGACGTTCAATTGTGCGGGCTGCTCACAGAGCGCCTGGAATCTGAAGGATTCACAATCGAAGTAGCTAATGATGGGATTCGCGGCTTGGACCGCGCCCTTTCAATGGAACACTCTCTGGTTGTGCTCGATCTGATGTTGCCCGGAATGACAGGCCTCGATGTCCTGCGCCGGCTGCGCGCCAAGTCTCCTGTACCGGTGTTGATCCTCACCGCGCGTGGCGAAGATATCGACAGGATTCTCGGATTGGAAATTGGCGCTGATGACTACGTGCCAAAACCATTCAACCCGCGGGAACTGATCGCACGAATTCGCGCCATCCTGCGTCGAACCTCCATTCCCGCAAACCCCGCGAGCCCGCTGGTAGTTGGTGATCTCCGCCTCGATTCGCGAGCCCGAGAGGTGTGGTTAGAAGATGTGGCTCTCAATCTGACCAGCGTGGAATTCACGCTGCTTGAAACCTTTCTGCGCGACGCTGGAAAGATCCTGAGTCGCGAGCAACTCACCGAAGCTGTCCTCGGCCGAAAGCTCGCACCCTTCGATCGCGTCATCGACGTGCATGTAAGCAACATCCGCAAGAAGCTGGGAACGTCCGAGCATGGCCCAAGAATTAAAGCCATTCGAGGCAACGGCTATCTCTTCGTTGCGCGACCCGAGGCGAAATGAAACTGACATTCCGTAGCCTCTTGCTTAAAATTTTCCTTTGGTTCTGGGCGACCGTCCTCGTCACAGGCATCTCACTCGTGCTTACCTTCATTCTTGAACCGCACGGCGTACCTGCGCAGTGGCATTCGACGCTTGCGGAAACAGCTCGCTACTCCGGAACGATTGCGGTTGAGACCCTCGAAAGGGAAGGCACACCCGCCGCGGCATCCTACCTCGATCGACTAGTTCACGACACTGCTTTGAAGGCGTGTCTCTTCGATATCTCAGGAAAGATCATCGCCGGGGATGGGTGCGAAACATTTCAGCAGATGGCGACACGCGTCACGGGTTTAAATACATCCGAATTCGGCATGGTATTTGGAATAGCGCGCGTCGCATTAATCCTGAAAGGGAATAGCCGCCGCCAATACATCTTTGCGACCGAACTCCCCGCCGGCCCCCGCGCCGCGGCAGGCTTCAACCGAACCACGTTCCTGGTGCAGTGGGGAGTCGCGTTTCTTGTTTCAGGCTTTGTGTGCTACCTGCTCACCCGCTACATCACCGCGCCTATTCTCCGCTTGCGTGCGGCATCGCAACAGCTGGCCACTGGCGATTTGAGCACCCGCGCAGGTCCTGAAATCGCCTCCCGGCAAGATGAAATTGGAGATCTGTTGCGGGACTTCGATGCCATGGCCTCTCGCATTGAAGATCTCGTATCTGGACAACGTCAACTCATCTCCGATGTTTCGCACGAATTGCGCTCGCCTCTGGCCCGGCTGAATGTGGCCCTCGACCTTGGCCGCCAGCGAAAAGGGAACGATGCGGCTTTCGATCAGATGGAGCAGGACCTCGCTCTCCTCAACGAAATGATCGGGCGCCTCCTGACGATTGCAAAACTGGATGTCTCCGCCAGGCAAGTACCGATGGTCCAAGTCGACCTCACGGAACTCGTATCCCAGATCGTCCGCGATGCCAACTTCGAGGCTCGCGTGCTAGATCGCGCCGTCCAATTAACTGCGGAGGGCCCGTACCTCGTTCGCGGAAACCCGGAACTGCTGCACGGAGCGATCGAGAATGTGGTTCGAAACGCGATCCATTACACCGCCTCCGGAACCTCCGTCGAAGTATCGATGCAAGTTGTGCGTCAGCCAAAGAAATCCTTCGTACGCGTCACAATTCGCGACCATGGACCGGGCCTTCCCGAGTCCGAGCTCGTCAATATCTTTCGACCCTTCTATCGGGTAGCGGACGCCCGCGACCGACAGTCCGGCGGAACTGGTCTCGGACTCGCTATAGCTGACCGCGTCATTCGAACTCACGGCGGAACTATCCGCGCCGAAAACGCCTCGTCATCAGGCTTGATGGTTGAAATCCTCTTGCCGGAGTGCGAATCCGATTTGACCTAAGACTCGGAAACTCTCGACTTTCCGCCGCCCGCCAGTCTTGAGTAGATCCACGCGCTTGATTCAAAGTTCCCGCAGGTAATGTTCTGGCGACAGCAAATGGGTACCTACGGATCGACCGGTCACTCGCAACGTAACTGGATGACATGAAATAGAGGTTCTTAAACCGCTGCTGCATGGGATAAAACCCTTCTAGAAAAGCTATCGACGTCCCCACGCCCGTCCGTGATAAATTGAGATTCCCCGCACGTATCAGGTGATCCATGGCAGCAGGCATTCACTTATCCGGCAACAACGAAACGATCGATCTGCAGCAGCAGGTGGCACGCCTGCAGGCACTTCTCGAGGCCTCGCGCCAGGTACACTCCACCATTCGCGAAGAAGCCGTGCTTGGTGCAGTTCTCCGTATCGTCGTCCGCGAGCTCGAGATGGCCGGGGCAGCATTCCCCGGAACCGGCCTCAGCTACGGCGAAATGCCGGACCTCGCGGCCCAGACCGACGAAGCTGCCGCTCTCCCGATCTACCTCTTGCAGGACCGCGAGGGTAAGCGGATGGCCGAGCTGGTAGTGGCGCCGCCTGACAGCCGCGAGTTGACGATCTATGAAGCCGACTTTATCGAGGGACTGGTTCTGCAAGCCGGTGTCGCTCTTGAAAATGCCCGCAACCACGAACGCAACCTGCAATGGGCACGCGTCCAGCAAGATCTCGACGCTGCACGGAACATCCAGCGCTCGCTGCTGCCGCAAGAGCTACCCGACATCGCCGGCTATTCGCTGGCTTTCCGCTCCGTGACCTGTTACGAGGTAGGCGGCGATTACCTCGACCTCGTGGAGCAGCCCGACGGAAGCCTGCTGATCGCCGTAGCCGATGTTGCCGGTAAAGGTCTTGCATCCGCCATGATGTCCACCAGCTTTCGCGCGGCTTTTCGCGCTATGGCCATCACTGGGCCACCTCTCGACGAATTGGCTACGCGTATGAACGAGCACCACTGGCGCGAGGGCGAAGAGGCTCGCCGCCGCTACGTCACCGCCATCTTCCTGCGTCTTCATCCCGAGTCGGGCAAGATCGAGGTGGTCAACGCCGGTCACAATCCTGGATTCCTCGTATCCGCCGACGGCGTCGCGCGCCAATTCGAGGCCGCCGGCACGCCTTTAGGTCTATTACCGGGTATGCGCTACTCCAGCGAGCAAGCCGTGTTTACACCGGGAACCAGGCTGTTGTTTTATACCGACGGACTGACGGAGGTATTCCGGGGTGAGGAAGAGTTTGGCCCGGAACGACTTATGGACGAATTTTCTAAGTGTCCCGGCGAACAAGCCGATGTTATCCTCGATTCATTGTGGGCAACAATTGACGACTTTGCCGACGGCGGCCCGCAAAGTGACGACATGACCGCACTTGCGTTGTGCAGGTGTGCGCAGGGTACGGAGATACCGGCATGAGCAAGGTGAAGTCCACTAGCGTGGAGGTGCGGCTGCCTTCGCAGCTTGGCTATGAGAAAGTGGCTATGAGCACCGCAGCCGCTGTGGCCAAGCTCATGGGTTTTCGCGAAGATCGCGTCGAGGATTTAAAGACGGCCGTAGCTGAGGCCTGCATCAACGCAATTGAACATGGCAATAAATTGAACGACGACCTCTCCGTCGACGTAGTGCTTTCAGCAGGCGTTAACGCTCTTGAGGTAAAAGTGATTGATGACGGAAAGGGGCTTAAAACTGTTCCACCCAAGCCCGACATCGATAAAAAGATTCATGGAGAAGAAGATCCCCGCGGCATGGGCATGTTCCTCATCCAGGCGCTGGTCGACGAGGCCGAATGGGTCAAGGGCTCGAATGGAAAAAGTAGTTATGTCAGGCTCGTCATTCGTCTGGATGCAGTAGCGGATTAACACGTAGAACAACGGAGACACGAAATCGTGCAGAGCGAAACAAAAGCCCGCGTAGACCAGTTGACATCCCCGGCAGGACACCCTGTTACCGCCCTCCGCTTTGAGGGTGACATCGCCAGCACGTCCAAAGAGGCGGTGCTCGGCAGCTACCAATCGCTGCCCAAGGCGACTGCCAAACTTGTGCTGCTCGACTTCACCAAGGTCGACTACATCAATTCAAGCGGTATCGCGCTCGTCATCCAGATGCTCATTGAGGCTGCGAACTCCGGCCAGAAGGTCTATGCCTTTGGCTTGTCGCCACACTTCACCAAGGTCTTCACCATGGTGGGCATCACCAAGTATGCCGGCCTCTTCCCATCCCAGGCCGATGCTCTAGCGGCGCTGTAACCCCGGCGCCGCACCCCAACCCTACTCCCGCAAAACTTATGCTTTCATCCCAAGCGCAGCCGAGGGATCTGCAGTTGCTTTTCCTCTGCCGACTGCGGGTGCCCCATCCATGACGCGCTCTTTCGCGGCATGGATGAAATGACGACGACCATTCGCAAAAATCCTCACCGAAGCCATCCCAAGAAACTCGCCTGACCCGAAATCTCGGAGCGAAATCCCGTGCGGCGTCTCTGAGATCAAGGCCAGATCAGAAACGCCGCACAGCACATCGGCTACCTTCAGCGGCCCGCGAGGGCCACCTCTTGCTCTTCAACTTCAACCTGAGTGCTTCTGCCTGTTGTTGAATTGCTGTCGATTGAATGCCCAGTCAAAAGGCCGAGCACGAACCACGCGAACAGTGCTGCTCCAATCGCAAACAGGATGTCTCCGGGAACTCTCATCCAGCGCAATGTCTGCATCGAACTGGACTGCATGAACTCGGAGGAACGCGCATACCAGGTGCCGTGTTCAATCGATGCCCATGCCTGCAACAATCCGACCGGCAGCATGCTGAGGATGACCATGAAGATCAATCCAAAGTTGAGAGACCAGAAGGAGAGCTTCAGCGGGGTCTCCTTCCATTTGCGCCCTGGATTAAGCGCGCGGAGGCAGAACAGCGTGAGTCCGAGGCCAAGCATTCCGTACACGCCGAACAGAGCCGTGTGACCGTGAACGGGAGTAAGGTTGAGTCCCTGCACGTAATAAAGGGAAATCGGTGGATTAATAAGGAAGCCGAATAAGCCCGCTCCCACAAGATTCCAGAATGCAACCGCGACGAAGAAATAGATGGGCCACTTGTAGTTGGCGATCCACTGAGACTTCCTTGTCGGTTGCGCGAGGCGAATGTTCTCCCAGGCTTCGTAACCAATCAATGTCAGTGGCACAACCTCAAATGCGCTGAAGATTGCACCCAGGCCAATCACCGCCGGTGTCGCACCCGCGAAGTAGAGATGATGAAACGTTCCGATGATGCCCCCCGACAAAAAGATCGTCGTCGAAAAGAGCGCCGCCTTGGTAGCGGTGCGAATCTCGATCAGCTTGAGCCGCGTGAATAAGAATCCGATCACAACAGTGGCGAACACTTCGAAGAAACCTTCAACCCAGAGGTGAACTACCCACCAGCGCCAGTATTCCGCTGTAACCAGGTGGCTGCGCTGGCCGTACATCAGTCCGGCAGAATAGAAGAGCGGGATTGCGATGCTGGAGATGAGAAACAGCGTGAGGAGTGCGCGGTCTTCACTCTTGCGAACCAGTGCCGGCTTGAGGGCCGCAATCATCAGGACAAGCCACAGTACCAATCCGACGAACAGCAGAATCTGCCAGAAGCGTCCGAGGTCGACGTATTCATAACCCTGGCTGCCGAACCAGAACCACATGTTGCCAAGACGCTGTTGAATACCCATCCATTCGCCGGCGAGCGATCCGCCAACGACGAGGATCAGTGCGCCAAAGAGTGCATTGACACCGAGTCGCTGATACTTCGGCTCGTGACCGCTGACCGCCGGCCCAACGTAAAGACCCGTTGCCAGCCATGAGGTCGCGATCCAGAAAATCGCGATTTGCAGATGCCACGTGCGCGTGACGGCATACGGTAAGTACTTCGCGAGCGGAAATCCAAAGAAGGCCTGCCCCTCGACTCCGTAGTGAGCAGTCAACACTCCCATCAAAATCTGCACACCCCAGAGAATCACCACTACGTAAAAATACTTCAGAGTCGCACGTTGCGACGGGGTTGGCTTGAATACAAGGAAAGGATCGCTTTCTGGATAAGGCCCGTGAACGAGTTCCTTTTCCTGCGACGCATACCACCAGACAAGTCCGCCAATTCCGGCCAGCAATCCAACGAAGCTGAGAACGCTCCAGAGCACAGCGCCCGATGTTGGCACATTGCCGATCAGCGGCTCATGCGGCCAGTTATTCGTGTACGTCGTTTCAGAACCCAGGCGATCCGTGCTGCAAGCCCACGAAGTCCACCAGAAAAACGCGGCGAGTTGACGCTGCTTTGCGGCATTGGTCAATGCGCCACTGGGGATGGCATAAGCCGACCGACCCGTGGCAAAAACGTCGGTGTAGTAAGCGCGGAGTTGCTCAAACGCCGCAGCGCGATCGTCGCTTAGCGTCACGCGATTGCGCGAGACGTCATAGGTGTTGGTTCGCATCTCGCGAATTAACCGCGCCTTGAAGATCGCCTGTTGATCCGGTCCGAGAGCCTCGAAATTAGACGCCCCAGCCCTGACCGCCCAGGTGTTCAGCAGAATCTCCGATTCCCGGTGCAGCCAATCCGCACTCCAGTCGGGTGCAACATAAGCGCCGTGGCCCCAGACTGTGCCGATCTCCTGCCCGCCGATCGATTGCCACACTCCCTGGCCGTCCGTGATGGAACTGCCAGTGAAGAGAAGCTGCCCTTCAGCGTTGTACACGTCTGGGATAGGCGGAGCTTCGCTGATCATCTTCCGCCCGACTCCACCGAGAACAGCGAAAGATCCAATAATGACGATGGCCAATGCCACCCAATAACGTTTGTAGGACATGATTTTCCCTCACTTAATTAGGCCGAAAATAGTGTGTGATGCTCCCCCGACAAAGCGACATTCCAATCCGTGTGTTTCCGCGGCGCATAAACTCGCAATGGGATGCCTCTGGAAGTCATTGAAAGTCCCTCAAGAACATTCGCACTGAGGCAACAGTAGCGTTCAGTGAAAGGGGAATGCAGGGACTTAGGTCACTATCCGGCGTAGAAACTTCAAAATTACCGAGACTGATCATCCCAGCAAAAAACGAGTCGCGGTGTGATCTAAATCACACCGCGAGCGGGGGTCCCGTTCATCTTTCCGTGACCTTACGGGGGATTATGCCTTGGGTTGTTAGCTCTCGGTCGCAAATGCCCGGCGGCCGAGCAAGAAGGTAGCCATGAGGTTTGAAGCGAACAGAAGCACCCCGCTCAATTCCAGCACGCCTGAAACAGGCAGCACCCTCCACGCGAACGAAGCCAGACCTTCATAGGCCAAAGGCTCAAAAACAACTCGCAGCAGGCATCCGGTCTGAAGACATACCAGGCTGAAGAACATCAGCTGCGTGCTGAAGATCCGCTGAATGCCGGCAAAGTGAGGCAGGATGCGCGGCCCAATCGCGAACACCATCGTTGCCGCGAATCCGACCGTGAGCGCATGACGCGAAGCACCCCAGATGCCCCCGTGGACATCCATAAATGCCGCCCAGACACTCATCGATCCCGCCACAATAAGCCATGCATAAGCCAAACGAATGAAGACCGGAAAACTCGGATGGATACCATGGATTTTGGCGTGGCCATGCGGACGTTCTGTTAAGCGAAGAGCAATCCCAATCGTGCCTGAGCCAAGCGCAAACAGAATCGTCGCCGGCTTGGGCAAGCCAGAAACCCCAAATAGAACACCTGTGATGGCCATCAACAGAGCCATGCGAAACCAACGTACACTCGGCTTCGATATCGCGAGAAACGACGGCAGCCATCGTGCCGAAAACCCCCACACCACTGGCACCACAAATCCCCAGCCAAGCAAGACGAGATATTTTTGATCGAGCGAGTGAGGAAATGACCTCAGGCCGCCCTGCAAGCCCAAACGAACGCACTCAACAAAATTGAAGATGACACCAGCCGCAAGCCCCGCAGTGCCAATCAAAACCGAGACCATCCACATTTCCATCGGCGCCTTCGCCTTATTCCCGTCGCCCGATTCCGGCAGCTTGTGGTGTGAAGCAGCGTATAGAAACAGCATCACCGCAAGAAGCTCAAATCCCGCGGATACCGGTAGCAGAGTGCGCCACTGGCACCCATAAATATTTCCAAACCAGCGCATCGCAACGCCGGATGTCCACAGCAGGTAACAGGAAAGAGGAACGCGAAGGACCGACCGTCCATGCGCAGGCTGGGAATAGAAGCCGATGCCAAGAATAAAACTACCAATCCATCCGAACATCTGTGCGTGCCCATGACCTTCCATCCATGCGGCCGGCAATGTCCCCAGCCCATGATGCGCACTGATCGCCATCAGGTTTGAAAACCCCAGCAGCGTCCCAGGCAAAGCCATAAAGAAAAGTCCGCTGCCAATCCATGCGCGAAGCACCAAGCTCTTTTGCCGTTCGCGCGCGATGATCACTGAGTTCTCACCGACTGCACCGACGGAAACAGATTGATCCAACAACGAAATCGTACCCATGGCTAGCTCCTTACCTTGATTTCTGCTTCCAGTTGAATGGCACGCGGAAACAGAACATCATTCTCAAGATGCACATGCTGTTTGAGGTCTGCCTCAAATTCCCGGAGCCCCGAAAAGAGAGCGGTATGCGTCGCACATGCCCATGAAGGTGCCTCAAAGTGACTGGTGATGCGAATGAGCTCCCGCATGATGTGATCGGCAGATTCATGTTCCTGCTCCATCATGAAGATCGGGTGAGCGACCGAACGGAAACATGCATGCGCGGGAGGATAGGCGACGATCGATTCCTGATCGATCTGCGAGATGAACGGAAAGAGCACCTGCTCTTCCTTTTCGATATGCGCATACATCTCGCTGCGAAGCGCCTCAACTAATTCGGCGATTCTCACCAGTTCGGGATCTCGATCACTCCTCTTTGTCGCGACCTTTGACGCCATCTCAGCCAGGGCCGGGAGCACTTGACGAACGCGATGATGATGAACGCGGACGATGTGTTGAATCAGCCGGCCAAGCGATACATCGAGAGGATCGAATGCCAAGCCACCACGTTCCTTAACCTCTGCGTCAGCAAGTTTTTCGAGAACTTGATCCACAGAGAGTTGCAGCTCCCGGCACACGGCTTCGAGCGACAAGTCCGCCTGCACGCACAGATCAATGTCAAATCGATGAAAGATGCTGGCTGCGGATGGGCTGCTAGTTACGATCTCGCGGATAGACTGCGCTGCGGTGGACATAAGCACTCTCCACTAGCAACCCTAGCGTTCAAGTAAGAACGGAGCAGTAACTTATGTCACTCGGAGTCGAAGATGATCTAAGCCGAAGCCTCGAGAAGTGCTTTCAAACCGCTGAGATCCTTGACGACGATCTGTCGCGCGTCCACGTCCAGCAGTCCTTCAGCCTGAAGGCGCATCAGGTTGCGGGAAACGAGCTCGCGCACGGTGCCTAGTTGATTGGCAAGTTCCTGATGGGTTGCGGGAAGCTGGAATTCAATTCCGCGAGCAGTCTTCTTTCCTTCGCTCTCTGCCAGCTTGAACAAGACTGAAATCAAGCGCTGCCGGATCGTGGTAAACGATAGTTCCTCAATAATCCCCACCAGCCGTCGCAACCGCGTCCCCACCACCTGGAGAACTTTCAATGCAACTTCAGGATGCTCCATGCAGTACGCCTGAAAATCGCGACGCGAGATGAATGCAATTTCTGCATCCTCGATCGCAACGGCGGAGGCCGGAAATGGACCGCCATCGAAGACTGGCAGTTCCGCGACCGACTCCCCTGGAACATTAATCGCAAGAACCTGTTCTCGGCCGCTCATCGAAGTCTTGAAAATACGAACCTTGCCCTGTGCGATGATGTGCAGGCCATTGCACGGCTCGCCTTCAGAAAAAAGCAACTCCCCGGCACTGAACAGCTTGCGAACTGTTCGCGCGGCCAGCGTCTTCAACTCCGTCGGCGTGAGGCTCGATAACAGTGCGGTCTTACCGAGGGCAGTGGCGAGATCGGTGCGTTCAGCAGTCACTCGAGAATCTTACGGCATGAGCTTAGCACCCGCGTCATCTTCGGTTGCGTGAAGGGACTTACTCCCTGCCAGCCGTGCGACCTCAGATCAAAGTTTCGCGCTGAATAATTCTGAGAATGCGACGCCGCCTGGGACTTAGGTCACTGCATCCGCCCTCTCTTCGCGGTCTCATAGGTTGCATGAACCCGCAGATCAACACCACCGACTTCAACGAACGTCCATTCATCGCCATCTGGGAAGTGACCCAGGCTTGCGACCTTGCTTGTGTCCATTGCCGCGCGTCCGCTCAGCCGGACCGCAGTCCGATGGAACTGAGCACAGATGAGGGCAAACATCTGATCGATGAAATCACGGCCTTGAAGGTTCCTGTCTTTGTATTGACGGGAGGCGATCCCATTAAGCGGCCCGATCTCTTTGAACTGATCGCACACGCCCGCTCAGCGGGAGTCAGAGTTTCGCTGACGCCAAGCGCCACGCCTTTGCTGACGAAGGAAATTATTGTGAGGCTCAAAGAGGCCGGCCTCGCGCGGCTCGCAGTGAGCATGGACGGTGCAAGTCCAGAAACCCACGACGCATTCCGCGGGATGAGCGGTTCATTCGCGCGAACCCTTGATGCCGTGCGCTGGGCAAATGAGGTTGGACTACCTTTGCAGATCAACACCACGTTCAGCCGAAGGAACATCAACGAGATTGACAACATTGTCGCCTTGATGGAGAAGCTGAAGATAACCCTCTGGAGTGTCTTCTTCCTCGTTCCTACCGGACGCGGAAAGCTGAACGATCTACTGAGTGCGGACGAGTTCGAATTGGTCTTCGCTAAGGTTTATAGTCTGTCCAAAACCGCGAGCTTCGACATTAAAACAACCGAGGCGCAGCACTACAGACGCTACCTCTTGCAGCAGCGCGTTGCCGAACGAAAGTCAGGAATCAACCTCCCCTCACAGCACGACAGAGCAGCAGACTCAATTGGACGCGCACCGCGCGGTCTTAACGATGGCAAGGGTGTCATCTTCATCTCCCACAAAGGAGAAGTGTTTCCGAGCGGATTTCTTCCCCTCTCAGCCGGTAGTGTCCGGGAGCAAACGTTGGCCGAAATATATCGCGAGTCGCCGCTGTTCCGCGATTTGCGCAACACCTCCAAGCTCGAAGGGAAGTGCGGCGCCTGCGAATTCAAAGAAATCTGTGGCGGATCGCGAGCCCGGGCTTATGCTTTGACTGGCAACCCTAATGCCGAAGAGCCGTGCTGCTCCTATATTCCAAAAGGCTACATGCAGCCGGCACCGCAGTTGAAGACGTCGACGACGCTTCATGTTCTTCAGGGCGCCTGAGAGCCAATCGTCCCCGAATGGACGACAATGACAAGGAACGGAAGTAAAGAGGAGATGTCATGGCGATTCAGATTGGCGCAAAGCCGGACAGTGGTTTCGATGACCCGATTGGCATGCTCAAGGACTGCCACAGAAGGATCGAGAGCTTTCTCCACATTCTCTGCGTTGTAGTCGATCGCGCACAGGGCAGAGCTCTTACCAACGAAGAGCGCGCTGCGGTTCAAGCTGCACTGCAATACTTCCGTACCGGCGGGCAGCGCCACACCGCGGATGAAGAGCAATCCCTCTTTCCCCGACTGCGCAAATCGGATGCACAAGCCTTCGAAGAGATCGATCGGCTGGAACATGATCATCGCGAGGCAAACGGTCTGCACACGTCGGTCGAACATCTCTATACAGCCTGGATTGAATCCAGCGGCCTGACTCCGGACGAAACGCGGCAGCTACTTTCAAAAACGTCGCGCCTCAAGCAACTCTATTCTGACCACATCCAGGTCGAGGAAACGACGGTCTTCGCTCGCGCCGCGCAGGTGCTGGACCGCAATGCCCTCACCGCGATTGGCACTGAGTTCCGATTTCGGCGCAAGTAGCCTGCCTCTGCTGATTCCGCTAAAAAACCTAATCAAATCTGTTCAGAGTGACCAAAGTCGCTGTCGCCGTATTTCGATTTCTCTAGGCTGTATTCAAGGAGATCGAAATGACCGCAACCACGCAAACCGTTCGCGAAATCGCACTGGAACAGCCGACCGCAATCCGGGTATTTGAACAATTTGGAATCGACTATTGCTGTGGAGGCCGCAAACCTCTGGCCGAGGCATGCGCTGCCGGAAACCTGGAAATTGACGCGGTCCTTGCTGCGTTGGAAGCGGCGGAAAAGAAACCCGGCACCGAGTTCGATAACTGGACCGATAAATCGTTGGAAAGCTTGAGCTCTCACATCGTCGCCAAGCACCACGCATATGTGAAAAATGAGCTGCCCAGGCTGGCCCAACTCGCGCAGAAAGTCGTCAATCGTCACGGCTCAACCAAGCCAGAATTGCCGCTCATTGCGACTACTCTAAAGCATCTGGACGAAGAACTCACCCAGCATCTCGCCAAGGAAGAAGCGGTTTTGTTTCCCTATATCGCTCGTCTCGAGCAATCCATTTCCAACGGAACGCCCAGGCCGCATAGCTGCTTCGGCACGGTCTCCAACCCGATCGCAATGATGACCCAGGAACACGACGCTGCCGGAACTCTGCTTGCTGAAATCCGCCGTCTGAGCGGAAATTTCACCACTCCGCCGGATGCCTGCCCGACTTTCCACGCGTTCTATGACGGGCTGAAGGAGTTCGAGCAGGACCTGCATCAGCATATTCATCTCGAGAACAACATCTACTTTCCGCGCGCGATCGAATTGGAGAGGTCTGTCAGTTAACGGCAGAGGACGCACCCGTCTTACTTGTATCGATCTCCAAATCCTGAACGACCGAAACCGCGATTGACCTCGTTGAGGGCGAAAGCGGTTTCTGCTTTTCCGGCGAACGTTAGTGACAGAAACTGGCCTTTCCCGGTGGATGTCGCCCGCTCATCGCCAAATCCACACACTAAAATGCCTCTATGAACCTGGAAGCAATTCAATCGGCCCTCCGCGACGCCGGGCACGACGGCTGGCTCTTCTACGACCATCATCACCGCGACCCCATCGGCGAGCGCATCCTCGGCCTCGATCCCAAGGCCCACATTACCCGGCGCTGGTATTACTTCATCCCCGCCACCGGCGAGCCCCGCAAGATGATGCACCGCATTGAACAGGGCCGCCTCGACACGCTTCCCGGCTCCAAGGGCCTCTATTCAAGCTGGCAGGAACTGGCCTCTGGTCTCGAGGCGATGCTCAATGGCGCAAACCGCATCGTCATGCAGTATTCGCCTAACAACGCCATTATGTACGTATCCATGGTCGATGCCGGCACGATCGAATTTCTGCGCAGCATCGGCAAAGGAATCGTCAGTTCCGCCGACCTCGTAAGTCGATTCGAAGCCGTGCTCAGTGAAAGTCAGATCGCCAGCCACACCGTCGCGCAAAAAGCTATCGACGAAATCCTCCAGGAAGGTTGGAAGGAGATCGGCCGCCGCCTGCGTCCCGCCAAGGGCAAGCAGGGCAAGGTCACCGAGTTCGACATGGTGCAATGGCTCAGCGAAGGCATGAAGCGCGCCAACCTTGTCTGGGAGAATGGCCCTAACGTCAGCGTCAACGCCAACTGCTCCGATTCGCACTACGAACCTACCATCGACCATACCGCCGATATCAAAGAAGGTGACTTCCTCCTCATCGACATCTGGGGTCGCGTCGACGATGCTGAGAGTGTCTACTACGACATCACGTGGACCGGCGTAGTAGGTCGCGAACCATCGGAACGCGAACAACTCGTTTTCGAAACCGTGCGCAACGCCCGCGACGCGGCGATCAGTGTTGTGGAGAAAGCGTTCTTTGAGGGTCGACCGATACAGGGCTATGAAGCCGATGATGCGGCGCGCGCTGTTGTCCGCACCGCTGGATTCGCCGACTACTTTACCCATCGCACCGGCCACAACATCGCTCACGAAATCCATGGTCCCGGCGCACACCTCGATAACCTCGAGACTCACGACATCCGCCAGATCCTGCCCAACACCTGCTTCTCCGTCGAGCCCGGCGTCTACCTGCCCGAATTCGGCATCCGCAGCGAGATCGACATGATCACCGCCCCCGGCAAAGCCTGGGTCACCGGCAAAATCCAGCGCGAACTTGTAAGAATCTGAGTGCGATGACCCCGGCGCGTACGCTAAGTTCGAAACAGTTCCTGATCGATCGCATTGTCAATCAGGCAAGGCTGGAGGACATACCGCTAGCCGACGTAGAGATTCGCATGCTCGGGTTTGCCGAGGTCTCGGCAAGTCCCAAAGATATGCAAGCCTCGCAAGCGTTCGAGCGCGATTTCGACGATGAGGGATACGAGGCTAAAATCGCCGGGCTCATTCGTCACGCATACGATCAGGACAGGAGGGCTGGCAAAGAGGAGGAATGGAATAACGCACTTGCGCGCCTAGCGAGCGGGGACATGTACCTGAATGTGTTGATTGACCGCGCTGGCATCGAAGATTCAGGACCAGCTGCGCTGTTTAGTGATTGGCGATTCATCGTTTATGGCCTGCTTCCATGCGGGCTGGCTCTGGTTGCCGCCGTGATGATTGGGCTGAGTCCGTTTGGAGCAAGATTGATCCGGAATGACGCGTTGCGAGTTTTCATCGCTACACTTCTCATTGCATCGCCCTTTGCCCTTCAACATATGTCCTGGTCGAAGCTATGGAACACGCGGAAGAGGCGTCGCCATTCCCACCCGGACTGATCCCGGTCTCTGAATCCTGACCGAGCCTGCTGCGATATAGTCAAAAGGGAATGGCAGAAGCTGAAAATAAAAACGTAGTTGCGCCCAAGAGCGCTCAAGGCGGGTTCGTCTTTCTTCCTTTGATTGCTGGCTGGCTCATCCCCGGCGCTGGACATTTTTTGCTGCGCAAATGGGCCCGCGGCGCACTTCTAGCGATCTCTATCGTCTGCATGTTCGCCCTCGGCCTGGCGATGCAGGGCCACCTCTATGCCAACGCGCACGACATTCTGGAAATGCTCGGCCTTGCGGGTGACCTGGGTAGCGGCCTGCTCTACTTCGTGGGCCGCACTATGGGTCTCGGCACCGATTCGGTCCAGCTCACCGTGGCCGATTGGGGCACACGCTTCATCGTTGTTGCAGGCCTCTTGAACATCATCGCCGCTGTCGACGCGCACAACATCCGCACGGGGAGGAAGCTCTAGTGTTCAGTCCCTCCCATTTCGCAGCGGTCCTGCTATTCGCAACCTTTGCTTCCACAGTCTTTGGCATCACGCAACGCGAAACGCCGCAGAAGATGTTCCGCTATGGGCTATATTGCTTCGCGCTCTTTGTGGGCTCGGCTATCGTGCTCAGCTGGGTGATGTTTCTGATCGCGCGCTAAGAACTCGTACGCCATCGCCTTCAGCTCGCATTTGAGTGTGCCACTGGAAACTCAAGCTCCTGCGGCCCGCTCCCACACGGCTGCGTCGAAGACGTGTGTGCATTCGTAGCCTTCGTTCTCGTAGAGCTTTATGGCATTTGTATTTGCTTCGGTAACCGTCAAAGAAATTTCGCTCACACCCTGTCGCACAAAATGGGCCGCAGCCACCGAAAGCAGTAAACGTGCAACGCCCTGCTGGCGATAACTGGGGTGTACGCACAGTTGCGTGATGTGTCCGCTTTGGGGGCTCACGCGCGAGCCGAGTACCAGGGCCGCTAGTTCGCGGCTGTTGCGGTCCGCCACCACGTGCGATACCTGCGCGGAAAAGACTCCGCAGCCCGAGTAGCGCACGATGTTGTGAAGAAATCGCATCGATCCATACGTTGAGCGGTATTGGTCATTGATGAGGCTGTCTGGATGACCGTTATAGGCAATGGCGATGAGGCGCGCGGCTGCGTTCAGATCGTCATCGCGCCACGGCCTCAGTTCTAAATTGCCTGGCAGATCAACTCGAGGCCGGCTCCAATGCCCGGCGAGTTGCTGGACCATGAAGTGTCTGGGATAAATCTCAAATCCCGCATCACGAAAAACTGCCGAGTGGGTACCAGAAGGATGAAGCAAAAGCTGAGATTCGATTCGATCCACGTTTGGCGAATTCAGCAAGGTTTCAAACAGGTGCCGCAGCAAGGTCGATTCGATCTCCCGCGCAGGCTCCGGCGCTCCTGCGGCAGCAACCGACTCGGGACTTTTTCCCGGCAACGCAAAAACGTCGCCGATCACTGCCTTGGTCTCCTCGTACACGCAGAAAGCGTAGCCGGTAACTTGGCCGCCCTCCAGCGCGGCATAGCCCGGCAGAAGGTGATTATCCAGATACTGCATCAGTAGGCGGGCCGAAGCACGATAATCCCAATGCAGCCGCTTGCTCCACAATTCCCCTTCAGCGTCGAGCACGGGCCGCAGCACCGGCGCGGCAAAATGTCGAAGATCGAGGATCTCGATGGTCACGCCAGCTGCCATGTTTCCCTTGTAGGATCCGGTCGGCTTTCGGCCGGCGTCAGCAATGCAGTCACTATGCGACGGTGCTCTCACCACCATGTACGCCGCTAATGGGCCTTCCGGTCACTGTGCCATGATTCACCGGCTTCCTGCAAGTTACACAGTACTCGAATGTTGGCACGAGAAGCCAGAAACTACCGGGCGCCTACGAGGTAAACCTCAAGGCCCTGCTCGGGCCAGCTGAGGATTTCCTCGTAATGGCGGCCTTCCAGGTACTCCTGCAGCGCCGCGGGCGTGTGCAGATCCACACCGCGGCGGCCAGTTACGCGCGCCACTAAAAGATGCTCCTCGTCCGGCACACCGGTGTCTTCATAGTTCACGACTTCATGGTTGCGGTAGAAGGCCAGACCATACTCCACGTCGCGGCGAACCCGGAAGACAGCTACCGTCTCGTCGGGGGGAGCTAACAGGAAAAGCCGATCGGCCAGCGGACGCGCCGAGTACGAATTGTCGAGTAAGTGAATCGCTCGCTTAGTCGAGTCGATCGCCGGAATTCCAAAAAAAGGCCCCACCCCATAGAGAAAGAACATCAACACCACGAGCACGCCTGTTGTCGCTAGCCGCAACCGTGCGACACCGTACCCTTTCACGACCACAACAATCAGCAACGCGGCACCAGCGGATGCAAGAACCGCAACAACCAGGGCGCGCGTAGGCGGCATTTCCGGTCCATGACTCACAAACCATGGCAGCAGCAGGGCAAACATCGTCATCACCCCGCATAACGCCGCGTGTCCAATCAACTCCCAGCGGTTCAGTCCCGCCTGCCTGCGCCGGAACAGATAGTCGCCCGTCAGAATCGTGATGGGCGGAATGGAGGGAAGGATGTAGCCCGGAAGCTTTGACTGCGAAAACGAAAAGAAGATGATTGGAATGATCGCCCACAGGACTAGAAACTCGGGGAAGGCATCTCCCGGCCGATTCGGCGGCCGCTTCTTGGAATTCAGTCTGCGCAGCCTCCACTCCGCCACCGAGGTCTGAATACCGTCAACCAGGGCGCGCATCGCGATCACGGTCCATGGCATCACGGCCAGCAGGACAACGACGATGTAGTACCAGAATGGCTGCGTATGCTGATAGCGGTTCGTGGCGAAGCGCTCCAGATTGTGCTCGAGGAAAAACTCGCGGAAGAATGTGGGATTCTGGTGCTGGACGGCGATAAACCAGGGCAGCGTAATCGCAAAGTAAAGCGCGATCCCCGGCCACCATACCGATCGCTGCACAATCGACCACTCCTTCCGCAAAAACGCGAAAGCCGCAACAATAACGATGGCCAGAAACGGCGCAACGGGGCCCTTTGCCAACGTGGCTACGCCGGTAAAGAAGTAGATATCGAACAACCAGAACTTGGAATCAGTTTCATACCAGGCGTACCATCCCAGCAGCCCAATCGAAAGCGGCGCAGCCATCTGCATATCGGTTGAGGCGCCTCGCGAAAATCCAATAATCCCCGCGCATGCAACCGTAATGAGCGCTGCGTCCAGGTGCCCACCGGGCCGGAAGCGCTTCATATGCAGATAGATCAGCGCCACCATGATGAAGGCGAAGCTGGCTGATGGCAGTCTCGCGCTCCAGTCATGCACCTTGAATTCCTGGAACACGAACATTGCGCGCCAATAGTAAAGAGCAGGCTTTTCAAGCCAGGGATGCCCATACAGATAAGGAGTGACGCAGGCGCTCAGCCGTTCACTCAGGGTGTGGGCGGCATCGAATCGAACCAGCATTTCGTGCGCGATCTGCGCATAGCGCGGCTCGTCGGCGCCAACCAGGCCCAGACCATCTCCGCCCAGCAGAGGAACAACTCCATAAAGGATGAAGAATGCGCTGAAGACCACGAAGACCGCGGCTTCTGACGCAGTTGCCCAGCTCGGCAATCGGAAGCGTCGGCTTTCAGGCGGTCCAGGTGCAACTGTTTCCAGTTGAGTCTCCACGTCCAGCAAATCTCCAAGCCAGTCTCAGAACGAATCAGCGGATTCAATAAGATCCACCGAACTCGTTGACCAGCCTTCCGGCCTGTCCAGGAATTTGGGGGAATTCCAAGGCCCGGGCAAAGAGTAACTTACCTCAAGAAGTCAGGCAAAACGCAGAAAGCAAACCGAGTTTCAGCCAGAGCTAGGCTAACAGATTCGCACCCTTTCCGACCGGTGCACCGCGACGTGACTTCCCCTGGAAAACCGCACTCACTCAACCGGCGTCTTCTGGCGTTTGCGCGAGCGGTCCATCAGCTCTTCAATCCGCGCCTGGAAACGCCCTGAACGATCGGCCAGAAACGACAGCTCCGGCACGTGACGCACTCCCATCCGCTCCTTCAATTCAAAGCGAATATACCCCTTGGCCGCTTCCAGTCCGGCAACGGTATCCACTTCAGCTTTGGCGATGTCGGGAACCGCATTGTCTACCGCAACATACACGCGCGCCGACTTGCCGCCCGGATTCAGCACCACTTCCGTCACATAACAGAACGCGATGCGCGGATCCGAGAGCTCGCCCTCGATCATGGCGCCGATCTCTTCCCGTAGAGTCTCAGCCACCCGGTCCTGATGATGCTTTCTCGCCCTGTGTTCCGGCATGGTTTTGCCTCCTCAAGTGGCTTCACGTAAACCCATCAGGATAGCAGAGCCGAGCCCGAAACACTGGATTGGCAGAGGGAAGTGATACCGTGGTTGCGCGGAGGAATCATGGGTAATTTCCTGGGCTGGAAATCTGGGGTGTTTCTTGCAGTTGCTTGCTCCACTTCGCTCCTCTCGGCGCAGAGCACGCCCCCAGGCAAAGCAGAAATCGAGCAGCACATTCAGCACGTAACGTCAGGCCTCATTGGGGAAGTAGTGATCAAGGGCGACGAACACGCCACCCACACCCTTGCTGATCGCATGAAGGAGCTCAACGTGCCCGGCGTCAGCATCGCCGTTCTGCACAACGGCAAGATCGAGTGGGCCCGCGGATTTGGCGTGCGCAATCTGGGAGGCGATCCCGTCGATGCAGAGACACTGTTCCAGGCAGGATCCATTAGCAAACCGTTGGCAGCGATGGCCTGTCTGAGACTCGTTCAGGACGGCAAGCTCTCCCTCGACGCAGACGTTAACACCTATCTCACAAGCTGGAAGTTTCCCGCCGATCCCGTCGCCACAGGCAAACCAGTGACGCTGCGCGAACTGCTGACCCACACCGGTGGCACCACGGTCCACGGATTTCCCGGATACGCCAGCACCGAGCCAGTGCCGACCTTAGTGCAGGTCCTCAACGGCGAAAAGCCAGCCAATACTCCCGCGATTCGAAGTGAAGCGGCTCCAATGGCGCGATGGAATTATTCAGGCGGCGGTTACACCATCATGCAGCAGGCAGTCATTGACGTAAGTCATGAGCCGTTTCCCAAATTGCTGCACGATTCAGTACTGGCTCCGATCGGCATGAAGCACAGCACCTACGAACAACCTCTGCCTGAGTCTATGCGCAAGAATGCGGCCACGCCTTATCGCGGTGATGGCAAGCCGGTAGAGGGTGGCGCGCACACCTATCCTGAAATGGCCGCAGCTGGCCTATGGACCACTCCTACCGACCTCGCAATCTACGCTATCGAAGTCGAGCAATCTCTGGCAGGCAAGGCGAACCATGTCCTCTCCGCGGATATGACCCGCCAAATGCTTACACCCGGCATGGGACATTGGGGACTGGGCCTTCAAATCGGCGGCTCTGACGCCAATCCATACTTCTCGCACGGAGGCGCCAATGAGGGCTTCCGCAACAATTTTGCCGCCTATGAAAAAAGCGGCGAAGGCGTTTTCGTGATGACCAATGGCGACAACGGCGGCCAGATTGCCGACGAGGTAATGCACAGCGTCGCCGCCGAATACCAGTGGCCGGATTTCAAGCCAACCGTCCGCACCGCAATCCACGTTGATCCCAAGGTTCTGGCCAGCTATGTCGGAACGTACGAACTCGACAAAAGTGTTGATCTCGCCATCACCGTCGAAAACGGGCAGCTGATGGGACAGGCCACTGGGCAGGGAAAGACTCCCATCTACGCCGAGACCGAAACGAAGTTCTTCCTCCTCGCTGCCCCCACGAGCTTGGAGTTTGTGAAGGATGATCAGGGCAAAGTGACTTCCGTCGTCCTCCATCTATACGGCCACGACAGGAAGGCTCCGAAAAAATAGCAGAGACCGCTACCACTGCAAGCGCAGCAGAGATATAGCCTGTCGCGGCAACTCCATTGCGACGGTCACTTTGCCCTCGTTGACGTCGAGCCACTGCGGAGACGTCAGCAACTCCAATTGCCCGGCCTGGCGCAGTTCGGCGTATTGCTTGGCAGTTGGCGATTGCGGAGATCCCATCTGCTTCCACACCGTGTAGGCGTTGCTGTGAGAGTCGTCGATTCGATAATGCTCCAGCAGCACGCGCTTCACACCGGCGGGAACGTCAGCGATGGTCAACTGCACCGTTGCCGCCGGCGCTGATAGATCGTCATCGTGGTAGTTCCACACCATCACCGCTGCCTGTCGCGCTGCTTTCGTAGCGAAAGCGTCCACGTCCGAATTTTGCCGGACACCAGACTTAAGCACGTCCTCAAGCGAGCGCCGCCCAGTGCTTTCTGCCTCCACGCGATCGCCCGACATGAGTCCAGCCATGCGGAACACATTCAAGATCGGCTTGTCGATTCCATTGGTGGCAAGCGTGCGAAATCCTTCAAAGTAGTCCTTGCCTTCAAATTCGAATGACCACGACAGCATCCCTGCCAGGTTCACGCCTTCCTGGTCGCCGAGGTCCATCAGGGACTTCATGGCGACTGCAGTATAGGCGGCATAGAGAGGCCCGTTGCGATAGGCGTTTGCCGGGTTGATCTTCATCGAGCAGGCGGCGCAACCTTCAGGATCGGCCTCGCTCAAGATGATGGGAAGTCGCTTGAACTTTGGATATTTGGCGACGATGCCAAACCCAGTTCGAGCGGCCTTCAGCTCATCGGCAAGCCCCATGCGCACGTGCCCGTCCACCGTTTCCGGATGTCCCTTGGGATGGAAGGAGATAAAATCCAGCGGCACCGGCTTGCCGTCGGCCGCGCTCCTATCGCTGAGACAATGCTTCAGGAATGCGTCCAGGAATTCTGCAGACTTTCCAGGGTTAGGGCCCGTAGTTGCCGGACCACCCACCTTCGCGCCCGGCAACGCTGCACGAACTCCGGCAACCGCGTAGTCATACAGTTTGAAATATTCCTCCCGGGTGCCGTGCCAATACACAATGTCCGGTTCATTCCACACTTCGAAGTACCAGGTGCTTACCGTATCGCGCCCATAGCGTTTCACGAGATGCTCGGTAAACTTCCGCACCAGTTCGCCCCACATCGCATAATCCCTGGGAGGATTGTTGGATGCGCCGGCCATCGTCGGATGCGGGTAATGAACCTGGTATTCATTTACGCCAGGCACATCCGATGCAAGGTCCTTCGGCATGAACCCCAGTTCGACGAACGGCCGCACACCCGCGCGCTGATACTCGTCAAAGGTCTCGTCGGTGATGGTGAAGTCGTAGACCGGTTTCCCTTGGGCATCGAGAGAGAAAACATTCGAAGAAGACCACTTCAACTCCGCGACACCATTACCCGAAGTCAGCAGATGATGCGCGCGAATGTACACTGGCTCCGCAGTAAGGTCGTGCAACTCACGCAATAGCTGCTTACCGTATTGCATCGTCGTATAGTTCGATTCGTCATAGCCAAACCACCGGTATATGGGCGTATCGGGACCGAGAGATTTCGCCAGATCGACGCGAATTTTTACCGCGGCGGGCGCAGACGCTTGTGCGAGGCAAGCTGAACCGGCAGCGCAACCGAGTAAAACGCACGAAATTTTTATGCCCCGCATCCATCTCCGCATCTTTGCTCACCCCGGCTTGATCATGCAGAATCGCCTTTCATCTTGACAAGCCGCGCAAGGCATAAGATTATTATGCCTATGTCGATTAGGCCTAACGAAGGAATGCCTGCCGGCGCGCTTCCCATGCTGATCCTGCGCGTCCTTCAATCGAATTCGCTGCATGGCTATGCCATCGCCCAGCGAATTCACCTTCTCTCCAGCGAGGTCCTCGCCGTCGAAGAAGGCCTGCTCTACCCCACACTGCAAAAGATGCTTCTCAAAGGCTGGGTCACCGCCGAGTGGGGTATCTCAGAAACGAATCGCAAAGTTCGCTTCTATCGTTTGACGCCTGCGGGACGCGCCCATTTGAAGGCTGAACTGGCCGGATATGACCGCGTCACCCAAGCCATACAGGACATTCTGCGCACTGCATAGGAGGTTTCCCATGGGCGAGCTTTGGCGCCGTTTCACTTATCTTTTCAACCGCCGCCGTATCGATGCCGAACTCGAGTCCGACATGGAGTTCCACCGCGAGATGGCCGCGCGATCAGGCCGCAATAATTTCGGCAACACTCTGCGTATGCGCGAGCAAGCCCGCGAAGCCTGGGGCTGGACATGGCTCGATCGCCTCATCCAGGACTTGCAATACGGCATCCGCATTCTCGTCCGCGCACCCGGCTTCACACTGATGGCCGTGCTCATTCTCGCCATCGGCATCGGCGTCAACGTCTCCGCTTTCAGCCTGTTCAACATGGTTGCGCTCAAGCCGCTCCCTGTCCGCGATCCAGCGAGCATCGTCCGGCTTGAGCGTCGCTCGCTCGACTCTTACACCAGTGAGATGGCCTATCCGTCGTTCGCTTTCTATCGCGACCACGCGCATACCCTCTCCGCCGCGATCGCAGTACTTGGCGTCCCTCCCATGCAGATCGATGACGACACTCAGCTCACCGGCGCTTCATTCATTACTCCCAACTACTTCACTGAACTCGGTACCCAGGCCGCATACGGCCGCCTCTTCGAGCCCTCGCTTGACTCGTCGCCTTCTGCTTCCCCCGTCGTCATCCTCAGCTACGAACTCTGGCAGCACCGCTTCTCCGCCGATCCCTCTGTCGTTGGCCGTGTCATCTACATCAACAAGAGGCCTGCCACCATCATCGGCATCACCCCCTACGCCCTCGCCAGTTTTGGCGGTCAGCATCCCGAGCTCTGGATGCCGATGGCGCAACAGCCTTACTTCATTGAAGGCAGTAAAGCCCTCAGTGACTGGAATGACTCCACCGTCCGCATGTGGGGTCGACTCGCACCCGGCGTCAGCGCGAAAGCCGCCGAGCAGGAGTTGCGCACTCTCACCGATCAGCTCCGTAAGCAGCATCCCGAAGCTGTCTGGGACAACGAATACATCCAGAGTTCCCCTGGCGGACACTTGCAGGTCATGCAGCCCCAGATGTATCGCATCGCCGCGATGGTAGCTGTTCTCACCCTGCTCATCCTCGCAGTCGCGTGCGCCAATCTCGGCGGCCTGATGCTCGCGCGAGCCGTCGCGCGTCAGCACGAAATCGGGATCCGCATCGCCATCGGCGCCGGCCGCGGACGCATCCTGCGCCAACTCCTTACCGAAAGCCTGCTACTTTCCTCGCTCGGCTCGATTGCCGGTCTCGCTCTCGGCTGCCTGGTAATTCGACTTGTCCTTTCCGCGCCGAATACACCCCGCTGGTTGAGTGCGATACCCGATTGGCGCGTGCTGGCATTTACCGCTGTTGCAACGGTTCTCTCTGCTGCCTTCTTCGGCCTCGCACCAGCTCTCCAGGTTGAGCGGCAGCGCCAGCATAAAACGATCGTGCGCCAGGTGCTGGTAGCAGCGCAGGTCGCGGCAAGCTGCATACTTCTGATTGTCGCGGCACTGTTGCTCCGCGCCACGCAGCACGCGCTCTACACCGATCCCGGCTTCGGTTATCAACAACTCATCTCCGTCGACGCGCAGTTGGGCAAGCACGGCTACACCGCGGAAACCGCTCGAGCTTATCTCGACCAGGTGCAGAATCGCCTGCGCGCCGTTCCTGGCGTCAGCGCGGTGTCTCTGGTGAAACTTCCACCGCTTGGCCACACTGTGTCCAACAGCTCCACACAGATCAACGGCCGCACTGTCACCATCTATCCCAACTGGGTTGACCCCACCTTCTTCGCGACTATGGGCATCCCGCTCAAAACAGGCCGCACCTTCTACTCCGGCGAGAAGCACGCCGTCATCGTCAGCGAGTCCTTCGCCCGCCAGCAGTGGCCCGGTCAGAATCCGCTCGGCCAGCAAATGGGCGATGGCAAGACAAAAGACACCGTGGTCGGCGTTGCCGGTGATGCGCACATCAATGCCCTCAACGACGACGATGCAGCAGAACAATACTGGCCCGCTCAGCCAGACGACATGCCCGGCATGGTCGTCATCGTGCGCGCCGCAGGTGAACCCGGCTCCCTGACTCCCGCTATCAAATCCGTCAGCGAAAGTCTCGATCCCAAAGCCATGCCGGAGATCCGGCAGATCAAGCTGCTCTATCGCGAAGACATTTCGCGTATTGAATTGATCGCTTCCGCCGTCAGCGCCATCGGCCTCGCGGCAGTGTGCCTGGCCGGTATCGGACTCATTGGACTCGTGGCCTTCACCGTCTCGCAGCGCACCAAGGAAATCGCAATTCGAATTGCTCTCGGAGCCCGGCCCGTCTCGGTCCTCGCGGCGGTCCTGCACCAATACACATGGCCGGTCGCTCTGGGATTGCTCGCCGGAGGCTCACTCGCTGCGTTCGCTTCCCGCGTTCTCCGTGTCGGCCTGTACGGCGTCAGCAATCTCGACCCGGCTAGCTATGCAGGAGCTATCGTTGTGTTAATTTCTATCGTGCTCGCCGCAGCATTGTGGCCCGCCCGGCGCGCGCTGCGGCTCGATCTCGCCAAAACATTGCATTACGAGTAAGTGCCAAATATGACGAATTCTGTCACTGGCATCTTGGCGTTGTACTGCCACCCGGAACAGTCATAAGCTGCCAGTCAGTACACAGGAATCCCGCCATCGGAAAACAGAGGATCTGACCAGCAACATCCCCGCCGAAGGCGTACGGGGATGTTGATCAACCAGTAACTGACGGGTGGGCGGTCACTCACCCACATCCTTGGGGTCGTTGCGTTTGGATAGGAGTTGCTTGAACTCCTGACTGTTGAAGATGTCCGTTAACACAGCACGGGTGTTGTCATCGAGCGGCCAGATCGTGCGCCACTCCACATCTTTCATCAAAACGCCAGAACGCAAGACACGAAGGCTCGCTGTCTTCGAATCAGAATCAACCTCTTCGACCATAAAGGTCCCAAGATGATTAAGCAGAAGCACCTCTTCCCCAACGGTAGGGACGTAATCGCGTCTCATGGGCATTAGCAACTCCGAGACCTCTCCACATCGGCCAAAGTATACCCGTCACACCGCTGCTCCCTCCGAGCGAAAACGGTTGCGAGAGTGTAGTGGACAATCCGGACATAACGCAAATCTGGATTACTTCCGGGTTGGCGGTCATTCGACCGGAACGCGAAATCCTAGCGGGAAGCGCGTTTCCGCGATACTAATCACAACGCGACCTTCCCTTTCCTATGTAACTGCCGGGAGGACCTTGTCGAAGAAGTCGGCGTGACGACTCGAATCGCATGAGCTAGAGGTCCTGAAAAATCGGCGTTGCCGTTGGCGTTTGTCAGGACCTATCCGAAGAAGTTCGCTGATGTCCTGTAAATCTCATCGATCATGTGGTGTTGCCGCACAGCATCTCTAAAGTTGCTGGCTTCTGACGTGCCATTCAGCTTGTCACTTGCGTACGCGGCATAGAGGTAAGCCATGTCTTGTGCGCTGACGTCGAGACCGGACTTGGCGAGAGGTTGGTACTTCTCGGGAATAGGCATCGGCGAGAAGGTCGTCGCGTCGCCTTTCATACCTTCAATGGCGTTATCGTCCTTGTTTTGGAACGCAAGAACGTTAGTGACGCGGAGAACGCCTTCAGTTCCTGAGATATCGATGTGAAGGCCGGTGCGATGCTTTTGTGCTCCTTCCACCTGCATTGAGAAGAGCCCGCTATTCTCAAGCGTTCCGATCACCATGACCTCATTTGGATTTGTATTCGGAATCTGTTCACCAGTCTCCAGAACAGTGAAGTACGGAAACTGAGTCTCGATAACAGCGGTTAGCTTCTTCGGGAAGCCGACAGAGCGAAAAAGCATGTCTCCAAAATGCGCTGCGTAGATCGACAGGACATTCGAGAAGTTGGCGGCGTCGAAGGCCCAACTGTACCTTCCGGGCATATCCGGGACAAAAGCATCTGCGCTGACGGTCATGTGAACACCGCGAATCTTGCCAACGTAACCTTGCTCAATGAGATCGCGGGTATAGCGGGCGCTTGGCCCCATGCGACGTTGCAAACCGACGATATGCCTCACGCCCTTCGCTTCGGCCAGCGAAAGCAGCTCCTCTGACTCTGCCGTGCTCGTGGTCAGCGGCCATTCGCTGTACACATCTTTGCCTGCCGCAATGGCCTGCCTCACCAAGCGAGCGTGTTCCGGAGCGGGCGCTACAACCGCCACCAAGTCCACATCAGGGTGGCTGATGAGTGACTGCTCGTCCCAAAACGCATGCTTGATTTGGAACTGCTTCGCGGTTTCCTCTGCCGTCTCCTTTTTCCGGTTCGATACGGCAACGATCTCGAACTGGTCCAAAGCTTTCAGAGCTGGGATATGTCCATACTTTGCCCAACCACCTGCACCAAGAATTCCAACCCGAATCTTTCCGCTGCCCATCGCATATTCTCCCTCGTCAAAGGCTAAACCTTGACACACATGTCAATGTCAAGGGACGCTGGAACATGCTCATCGGAGAACTATCAACTCGGACCGCTGTCAGTACCCGCGCACTCCGTCATTACGAGAAACTCGGGATGATCCACAGTGAACGCGGAGAGAACGGATACCGGAACTACAGTGAGGAATCCGTCGAGTGGGTGAAGTCGATTCAGTTCCTTCTTTCGTCTGGTTTGAACCTCGCTACGATCACTCAAATCCTGCCCACGCTGATGGGCAATAAGTGTGCGCTCGACGATGATTTTGTTCGTGCCGCGATTGAACGCGAATCAGGCAAGATCGAAGCACGCATGGCGAAAATGGCTCACAGCCATCAGGTGCTATCGAAGGCCCTTGAGAAGGGGCTACTTCGCAGACCGGGAACCTAGTAGAGCTGTGGAGCGCCTTAACAGCGATCTGTGATGCGGGCGCGGGCGAGTAGTGGCCAACTCGTCAATTACTTATTGAGCAAGACGTCAGGCAGATGTGTGTCGCGTGTTGAGTCCGAGTGAACCGCCAACTCTGTTGCCTGATCAAGTCATCAGAGCTTCCATGGTGAAAACAATGTAAGGAAGATGGAGGGTTAGTTTTCAGCGGAATTTGTATATTCCTCCATGAATCGCAGGGATTGGGTCAACTGCTTGGGAGGTGCGCGCCGCGGAAATCCGCCCGGCAACAAGCAGAGTCGCGAAGCCTTTTCGCGGCCTCAGCTCTCCAGGTACTCCCAAAAGCTGTCCGTCAGTTCCGCGCCGAGTTCATTCGACATCCTCCGCGCAGCCCGCTCCACTTCTTCGATAAGCTGATGCAGATAACTGCGCGATCCTGAGATGGCCACCACACCCAGCGTCGCCGACTGCCACGTGACCGCTTCATCCATCTCGGCAACCGAGATGTTGAATCCCTGCCGCAACTGATCTTTCATCGAGCGCACCACCTGCCGCCGATCCTTCAGCGACTGCGCATGCTCAATGCGGAGTTCGAGGGTAAGCTGGGCAACAGGCATAACGTCACGCGGCCTCTCAAATCAAAGTGTCTGACTCTCCGGGGTGCCTCATTCTAACCCCGCTGGGCTTCGGCTCCAACGCTAACCTGCCGAAACGTGGGGGACCCGCACAGATGTCAAACGCTGCCGGTCCGCGTTTTCTCCCAAACTCTTGATTCCAAGGCGAAGATTCTGTGGCCGGGATTGCAGGTAATTATGCGATTCAGGCGCACAATCGCACTATGGCCGTTCCTCCACTTCTTTGCTCCTCTGGCGCCGCATCGAAGCTCCCCTGCGCGCTCGTCAGCGTTCCCGTAAGTCATTTGTTATCGAGAATCTACGGAGAAGTCGAATGAGGAGAAATATTTACGCGACCCACAGTCGGCAGAGCATTTGTTCGAGAATACTTGCTCAAAGAGACCGGGTAATAGGGGTGCCCCGACACTATGCTTGGATCGCTCAGTCACTGTGCTGGATCGCTCATTCACCATACGATCGACGGCGCTCTTCAGACGCTATCCCGCCAATACAAAAGCAACCACCGTCTCCCGGGCATCGCCAATCTCTTCCACAAGCCGCTCCTCGAGCTCATGCGGAACAGGCATCTCGCAAGCGGCAGTCTCCTCCTCGCTCGCACCAACGAAGCAGAGCTCGCAGCATCCCAGCGAATCTCCCTCTGCCATGCGAACCGGAGGCCCAAACACCCTGCACGTCATCGGCCGCCACTCATAAACGTCGCAAAGTCCCGTCACCGGGTCCAGCGCCGGGCAAGCCGCCTCATTCGCAAACTCCTCGAAGCGCTCCTGGTCATCCTCTGAAGTTCCAAGCACACCGGAAACCACATCACCGGGAAAATCTGGCCCGAACTCCATCACCCAACTTTGTGCGCGGCGCTCGATTGCTTCAGCCTTGCCCGGGTTTGTTGCATGCAACTCCCGCATACCTGTTTGCAGCCGGGCAACATCCAATGCGTTGATCGCAAATGCACCGTGGCAGCACTGCGTGCATCCCGGACGGCACGCTAACCATGCGCCCGCCTTTCGCGCCGCATCTGCCAGCGACGTATCCATGATCTGCACGAGCGTCGCGTCTCCTTGAGGAAGGGGCATACGTAAAGAATAGCGAAGGCTATTCGGCTCCTGCGGCGAAGAAGCTTCGGATGCGGGGACCACAGCGGTAGAACCATCCAGCGGCCAAAAACCAGAGCGATATGCGGAGTATGTTCCCGAGCAGATAAATCATGTACTCGCCGAGCAAGTATGAGGATCGCAACGCCTGGAACAGGCTCATTCCCGCCTCGCTGGTTCCCCGAATGTAGTGGGTGACCGAGAAGAGTTCGCGCGGAAGTTCGGTGATGTCATCGACAACCCAGAAAAGGAGGAAGGCGGCGAAGACGCGGCTGGCGATGAGGATAGCTTGATCGCGGTTGATGCACTGGGAAGCATTTGGATCGGACATGGTTCCCGATAGTAGTCGATGGCGTCATTACTCAGCAATTTAGCCCAGGCCGCGTTTTTCCAAGAATGCAGCGTGCATCCTGTCGTGCTATAAAACCTTCGAGGTCACGTTGCTTTACCTGGAGCGCATTCCCGCCGCCCCGCTTGCGCCGTTCATCCGCATGCTGTGGTATGCCCGCGTGGATCGTGCCACTCACGAGCGCCAGCGCATCCTGCCAACCGGCTGCACACAGGTGATCGTCAATCTTGCCCGCGACTACGTGCTCGATTGCCCTGAAGGCCGCCCCGAAGTGCGCAGGCCCCCGGCTCTCGTCGTTGGTGCGCGCTCAGTTTATGAGATTGTCGACACCAGCGATATGGCGGATCTCATCGGCATCGTCTTCTCTCCCGGAGGATTTGCGCCCTTCGCATTCGATGCGGCTCACTACTTCAGCAACCAGACGGTTGCGCTTGATGAACTGGGCTCGATCTGGGCGAGCGACACGCGACCCTTGCGGGACCGGCTGCGCGAAATGGAATCTCCGCAGACCCGCCTGCAGTGTCTGGAGCATTTCCTCACCGCACGATTTACATCTCGGCTCGAACGGCGGCAGCGTCCTCCGCAGATTCAGTTTGCCCTCCGCTACTTCGCGCACAATCCCCACATCGCCAGCGTGGGCGAAACGGCGCGCCAGATCGGTTGGAGCGAGCGCCGCTTCTCGCAGGTCTTTCGCGAAGAGGTGGGACTTACGCCTAAAGTCTGGTGCCGCGTCCAGCGTTTCCAGCGTGCTGTCCGCCAGTTGCACACCGGTTCTGATATCCGCTGGGCCGAGCTGGCCCTCGACTGCGGTTACTACGATCAGTCGCACTTCGCCAATGAGTTCCGTGCCTTCTCAGGAGTCGATGCCACCACCTACACCGCACGCCGCACTCTCTGGACCAACCACATCAGCGCCGATTGATTTATTTCCGATTTTTCCAAGATGAGATTGTGCTTGGACTGCCATGCTGTCGGCGTAGTCTGATCTTCCACGGAGGTTCCATGCCATCCACCATTCCCACTTCCCCGTCTACCCTCATGCCCGCCATGCGCTACCGCGACGCCAATGCCGCTATTGAGTGGCTCTGCAATGTCTTCGGCTTCGAGCGCCATGCCGTCTATCCCGGCCCCAACAACACCGTCGGCCACGCTGAACTTACTCTCGGCGGCGGCATGATCATGCTCGGTTCAGGAAAAGACGACGAATACGGGCGCGGCTTCACGTCGCCGTCGGAGATTGGCGACAAGGAGACTCGCAACGTCTACATCGTCGTGCCGGATGCCGATGCCGTTTATGCCCGCGCCAAGGCGGCCGGCGGCAGAATCGTCCGCGAACTGCAGAACACCGACTACGGAAGTCGCGAATTCTCCGTGAAGGACCCCGAGGGCCATTCGTGGAGCGTTGGCACCTACGATCCGTGGAAAACGCAGGGGTAGGCCTCAATCCAAATCGACTATTTTGCCCGGGTTCATG
This sequence comes from Telmatobacter sp. DSM 110680, assembly GCF_039994875.1. Lineage (GTDB taxonomy): Bacteria > Acidobacteriota > Terriglobia > Terriglobales > Acidobacteriaceae > Telmatobacter. The sequence goes on from NZ_CP121196.1 coordinate 735,818, forward strand.
CGGTTCTCCGGATCGAGCGCGCGCTTGAGGGTCCGCATGGTGTCTAGCGCTTCACCATGCTCCGCTTCGAGGTATTTCTTCTTGCCGTAGCCGACACCGTGTTCGCCGGTACACGTGCCGCCCATGACATGGGCGCGTTCCACGAGACGATGAGCAAAGGCATCGGCTTCTTCGATCTGCTCCGGGCCTAGCGCGCAAAGCACGTGAAAATTGCCATCACCCACGTGACCCACGATGGTGGCAGCAAAGCCGACGCGATCGAGATCAGCGCGGGTGGCCACAATGCACTCCGCGAGCCGCGAGATCGGGACGCACACATCCGTAGTAAGAACACTGGAAAAAGGGCGAACGGCCCGCGAGGCATAGTAGGCATCGTGGCGCGCCCTCCAAAGACGTTCTCTGCCGGCGGGACTCGATTCCCACGAGAGGCCGGAGGCGCTGTGTTCCAGGGCCAGTTGTTCGGCGAGGCGAGCAGACTCCGCCACAACAGACTCGCTGATGCCATGAAACTCAAACAAAACCGTTGGCTGCTCTACCAGGTCGAGATGCGAATAGCGATTAATTGCTGCGACCATCCTGTCGTCTAAGAACTCGATGCGGGCGACACCAACGCCAAGCTGGATCACCTCGATCACTGTTTCCACCGCGTCTTTGACCGTCGGAAAAGCGCTGACGGCAACCGCGACCGACTCTGGCAACGCATGCAGCCGTAGCGTCACCTCCGTGATCACGCCCAGCGTTCCCTCGGCACCGACAAAAAGGTGCGTGAGATCATAGCCTGCACTCGATTTGCGGGCGCGCGTACCCGTATGAATGACGCGGCCGTCTGCGAGCACAACAGTAAGACCGAGCACGTTTTCGCGCATCGTGCCATAGCGAACGGCGGTAGTCCCAGACGCGCGTGTCGAAGCCATTCCGCCAATGGTGGCGTCCGCGCCGGGATCGATGAAGAACGTGAGTCCAGTGCTCTCAAGCGCCTTGATCAGTTGTCCGCGGCTGATACCCGCCTCAACCGTAACATCCATGTCTGCTGCACTGATGCGCAACACGCGATTCATCTGCCGCATGTCGATGCAGATGCCGCCGCGCACGGCATGAACGTGTCCTTCAAGCGAAGTTCCTGCGCCGAAGGGAACGACCGGCAGTCCATGTCGGGCGCTCACCCGCAGTATTTCGCTGACTTCGTCTGTGCTTCGCGGGAAGCAAACCAAATCCGGCAGGGCCGGCGGGTGCGTGCTTTCCCCATGGCTGTGGTGCTCACGCATGACTTCCGCCGCGCTCACGCGGTCTCCAAGCAAGGAACAAAGATCAGCGTGGGCCGAGGTAACTGCGGATTGGTTGGGCGTAGCGGTCGGCATTTCCAAGTGGTGAAGATCATACCCTTGCATTGCTCGTTCCGGAAAGTGCTGCGGTCGGGATAGACTCATTGCGTATTGCAGGAGAGGTCAATTTGAAATTGAGTGCGTATGCTTCCCTCGTCATCGTCAGTTGCCTTGCGTCCGGCGCCTTCGCGCAGTCCCGCCTGCTGGTGGCGGAGAAAGGCGCGCAGAGCCTCGCCATCATTGATCCTGGCAGCGGAAAAGTGCTCGCCTCCGTCCCCGAAGGCGGCATCACAGGACACGAAGTCATTGCGTCCGCCGACGGCAAACTCGCCTTCGTGCCCGTATATGGCAACTCCGGCGTGGGCTCTCCCGGCACCGATGGCACCAACATCGCCGTCATCGACATCGCATCCCGAAAAGTCACAGGTAACATCGCTTTCGATCACGGCATCCGTCCGCACTGCCCCATGATCGGCCCGAAAGACAAACTTCTCTACGTCACCACGGAACTTGACCAGACCATCACCATCATCGATCCAAAAACGTTGAAGATCATCGGCACGCTCCCGACTGGCCAGCCCCAGAGCCACATGCTCGCCCTCTCGCACGATGGGCGTCGCGCCTACACCGCCAACGTCGGTCCCGGGACCGTCTCTGTCATCGACATCGCTGCGCGGAAAGTTCTCAAGGTCATTCCCGTCTCAGGGAATACCCAGCGCATTTCTATTTCGCCCGACGACAAATGGGTGTTCACCGCAGACCAGACCAAGCCGCAGATGGCCGTCATCGACACCACCACGAATACCGTCGCTAAATGGATACCCATGGAAGGCATCGGCTACGGCTCGGCACCTACACCCGACGGCCGCTGGCTTCTGGTTGCGCTTCCCGATCAGAACAAGGTCGCCGTCATCGACCTCAAGACCATGCAGGTCGCGCGCACGGTTGCAGTCGGCAACTATCCGCAGGAAATCATCGTCCGTCCCGACGGCAAATCCGCCTACATCTCCTGCGAAAAGGCCGACAGCGTCGACGAAATCGACGCCACAACATGGAAGGTCACCCGTACGATCCAAACCGGCAAATACGCTGATGGCCTGGCCTGGGCAGGGCAATAAGCCCTTTTTCAATCAGCGGCGAGAACTCGGTTCTTTATCGGTATCTCGATTGATTGTCTACCCGATCACCCGGTCCCAAGTCTCCAGCGTGCGCTTGAATTCGCTCATGAACTTGCCGGCATCGGCACCGTCAATCAATCGATGATCAAAGCCCAGGCAGTAATACTGCATTGACCGGATCGCAATCGTGTCGTTGCCCTCGGCATCGGTGAGCACCACGGGCTCCTTCTTCAATGCACCGATCGCGAGGATCGCGGCCTCCGGCTGATTGATTATCGGCATGCCGAATTCATCGCCGAAGATGCCGGGATTGGTCAGCGTAAATGTAGATCCGCCCACCTCGTCCGGCGAAAGCTTCTTTGTCCTTGCACGTCCAGCAAGATCGTTAATCGTCTTCGCAATGTTCGCAAACTCCCGCTTCTCCGCCTCGCGCACCGTGGGCACAATCAGCCCCCACTCCAGCGCTACCGCAATGCCGAGATTGATATTTGCGTGGTAGTGAATGCTGTTTTCAACGAGCGACGCATTCACGATGGGAAAGCGGCGCAGCGCCTCGACCGCAGCCACCGCGATGAATGGCATGTATGTGAGCTTCACACCATGGCGCTGCTCGAATCCCGCCTTCTCGCGTTCGCGCAGGCGCGCAATCCGGGTCATGTCCACCTTGTAGACCGAGTGCACATGCGGAATGGTGCGCTTGCTCTCGACCATGCGCTGCGCAATGATGGAGCGCATCTTCGTCAGCGGAACGACATCGGAGGTGAGCGCTTTGGGCTGGGGCACCTGCGGTGCGGACGACTGCGACTTCGTTGCGCCAGCGGCCTTCACACCGCGTTGACTGATGTGGCGCAGAATGTCGTCTTTGTTAATCCGTCCTTCTGACCCTGAGCCCGACACCAGTTTCAGATCGACGTTGTGCTCTTTCGCGATCTTTCTCACCAGCGGCGATGACTTGACCTTCCGTCCATCCCCGATTGGAGTCGCTGGCGATGCTGCTTCGAACTCAACACCCGATTTGACCTCGAGCCTTGGTGCAACCTCAGTTGCGCCAAAGGTGCCATCGCCCGCATTCGAGGTGCTGCTGCCGCCGATCACCGCCACCACCACATTGATCTGGACTGTCTCGCCCTCGGCCGCCTTGATCTCTGTCAGCACTCCGGCGACCGGCGAAGGAATCTCCGCATCCACCTTGTCGGTTGAAATCTCGAATAAAGACTCGTCTTTCTCGACGGTATCGCCAACCTTCTTTAACCACTTGGTGATGGTCCCCTCGAAGATCGATTCGCCCATCTGCGGCATCACAATCTCGATACCACTGCTGGTGGCTCTTGCCGCTGCCGGCGGCGCCTTCGTTTCTGAAACAGCCTCAGGCTCGGACTTCGCTGGCGAAGTTGCAGAGGAAGCCGACTTCGGCGCGGCAGCTTTCTCGGTGGATTTGGGACTGGCGGCAACCTTCGCTACCGACCCGCTCTCTCCCAACACCGCGACTACCGTGTTGATCCCGACCGTTGCCCCTTCAGGAAACTTGATCTCCGTGAGGACTCCCGCTACGGGCGAAGGTATCTCCGCATCGACCTTGTCCGTAGAAATCTCAAACAGTGGCTCGTCCTTCTCGACGGTGTCGCCGACCTTCTTGAGCCACTTGGTTATAGTGCCCTCAACGATCGACTCGCCCATCTGGGGCATGATCACGTCGGTTGGCATGAATCCTTCACTCCGCCATGCGGGACTATCAACACCCGCCCGGTTCCTGCCGGATTATAAATTGCAGCCCGTACAGGCTGGCGCTACAACTCGCCTGAACGTTGCTCAAGCGCGCGCCGGCGGCTCCGGATCGCCATGCAGTCGCTTCACCTCGGCGGGAACTTCCAGCGGCGTGTCCTCCGCTCGCGTTTGCGTTTTTGCAGCAGCCAGTGCCCGTAGCGCGTCGAGGTTCTCTACCGCCAGCACCTGTTGTCCGAAGACGTGTCCGAACTGGCGAGCGGCCTGGAGCGCAATCTCCTCAAGACCCGGCACCTTCACTCCCTCCGGCACTTCCCGCTCCAGGCTCGTTACCGGCTTATCGGTGATACCGCAGGGATTGATCAGCTGAAAATCCCGCAAATCCGTCGTCACGTTGAAAGCAAATCCATGCGAGGTTATGCCACGCGAAACATGAATGCCGATCGCGCCAATCTTCCGATCCTTCTCTTTTCGCGAATGCTGCGCCGCATCGTCGCCCGACACAGCGCCACTGCACCACACACCCGTCAGCCCCGCGATCCGCCCTGCCCGTACGCCGTACACGCCGCACACCCGGATCAGTGCTTCTTCCATCATGCGCACAAAGTCGACCGGCCCGAGCCGCCCGCCCTTCGCATTCTGCAGGCTGCGCAGATCGAAGATTGGATAGCCCACCAGTTGTCCCGGTCCGTGATAGGTAACATCGCCGCCGCGATTGATCTCGTGCAGCGAAACCCCACGTTGGGCCAGCAGCTCGTCTGAGGCCAGCACATTCTCGCGTCGCGCATTCCGCCCGAGTGTCAACACCGGCGGATGTTCCAGCAGAAGCAGAATGTTATCCACGCGGCTTTCGAGCCGGAGCGCTGCAATCTCGGCTTGTAGCCGAAGCCCTTCGTCGTATGCCACACGGCCCAGATAGAGATAGTCGATCATCGCTCTCCGCTGTCATCCATTGTAGGTTTGCAGCCGAGGCTGCGCGTCAGCATGAGAGCGAATCACAACCTCACGGCTGCGGCAGAGGCTCGAAAATTCCGGAGAACGCGCCCCTCACCCGCAAAAACACCAGCAGCCACAGAATCGACACCACCGCTGCAACCGGCAATCCGCTGGGCGCCATGGTGATATGAATCAGATCGATGTTCACAATCATCGCCGCTAGTACGGTCAAAGCTAGTGGCACATAGCGGTTGATGAGCAGCAAAATCCCGGGCACCAACTGAAAGAATCCCAGGGCGTAGATGTAGTGCGACTCTGTGAGTGCGCTGTTGAAGTTGGCTAGGGGGCCCGGCGGCTGCGGCGGATTCGGTAGAAAATGAAACAGTAAATTCGAGCCAAAGAAGACAAAGATCAGGCCCAGCAAATAGCGGGCAACCGTTGCAGCAATCTTCACAGCCAGCTCCTGGGATTGGGATCGAACTCGAAAGAGTCCATTTCAATCGAGTCTTCAATGGATGATCCTCGCGGGCCGCTCGATTCACAACAACCGATAGGCACCACAATCCATACACGCGTCTAAAGCGGATTGATGGGAAATGTAACGGGCTGCGACACACATTCAAGTGCCGCAGCCCGAACCGCCACCCGCCGGCAAGGGATGCCGAAGGATGACTTGGATGGGTTGGAACTGCCTTCCCCAAGCGTCCCAACCCGCTTGGACTAGTTTCCATTTGGAGGTCTGGCTCCTAGTCCATTGGGTTCCATCAGGCAAGAAAATTGAGGGAACCCAAGTTCAATTTTTTTTGCTGTCGAAGAGTCCAACGGATCCGCGTTGAATCTCAGCATCTCCAAATGCAGAGCGATGAAAGCCGGATAACCGCTTAAAAAGCCCAGTCGCATGCCCAGGTCGCTTCACGAAGAAAGAAGGAGAACTGTGCGGCTACCTGGTGAGCCCAAGTTGAAGTTGTTGCTTCAACACATCAATGTTGGCTTTAGAGGGAGAACTGCGAGGGGGGACCGCGAGATGGATTCGGGCCGCCCATATCCGGCTGAACGAAGGATTCAGCCGAGAATAGAAAAACCGCGCGGGCGTAGCATCGCGATGCCGATGCGAAACCCCTTTGCACACTGATCTTCTTGCCGCGAATCCTGTGTAGACGAGGCGCGGGCCCATGATGACCCGGCACCCCGGCCACCCACTGATCCGGAGTGCGGACGGCCTTTGCTCCCGCTGAAGCGGCTCGAAGCTGCGATTTCAGAACCGTACAAGAAGGCGCGCCGGCTGGTCTGGCCGATGCCCGCAGAGCGGACGGAGCCAGAACGACGGCGAAGAGCAAAGCTCTCAGAATTAAGCTGCGTGCCTTCATGACAGGGAGCATTGAGTATAACCAGCAACAAAATGACTTCGCAATCATTTCATGCAAGCTTTATCTGCTCGCTGTCTCGAAAGAGATCTAATGGCTCGTGGAATCGCCGCACGATTCCCGATTTGCGCTGCCACTGGGTACCAATGAGTGATTGAGCTGGGTAACCGCGTCACATATCGTCAAGAGAGCACTGGCTCGGCGAGTGCTATATTGCTCGCGAAGAGCGCTCACAGGCAGTCGTTGTTGTGAATCGTAAAGCTCAGACAACGTCAACGAGGGGTCAGCAAGGGAGCCCTGATGACATTCCACCGCACTCTTTTGGGATTCAAATCGAGCTTTCGACGGATCTGGGAATACTTGGCGGCGATACCGTTCCTATTGGTTGCGCTCTGCATTGAGATGATGCACCTCTTCGAATCGAAAGAGTGACTTATCAAATGCAGTAAAGACCCGTGTAACCGAATGTTTGTTAAATCTGGAGGTGTCACGGCACGCATCACGCGCCATGACACCATGAGATTCGGCAAAAGGACCTGTAAGCCGAATTCTGTCGTGTGCGGTCATTCCTCTAGGCGCCGCGTTGCCGCGGACACTCATCAGCGACCTACCCGGAGGTTTCGGCGGAATCTGGAGTCGCCTGAGCGCGTCGGGCCGATGCGCAGCGCCGCGTGACTCCTCGCGGCTGCTTCCCTCCCTATTTGGTCTTGCTCCGTGTGGGGTTTACCCTGCCCCCGGCTTCACAGCCGGAGCGGTGCGCTCTTACCGCACCTTTTCACCCTTACCCCAGCGCGGGCGCCAGCCGTCCGGGCGAACCCTTTCGACAGCTCCCGGGAATTCCCTCAGAAGAGGGGTAGCCGAGGCGGTATCTTTTCTGTGGCACTGGCCGTCTATGAACCTTAAAGCTCACATCCCGGACGTTATCCGGCACACTGCCCTGCGGAGTTCGGACTTTCCTCCCCCGGCAAAACGCGTGAGCGAATGCCGGCAGCGACCGCCCGGTCCTCCTGCCAACTCAAGTGTATCCCGAGCCCCCAATAAGGACCCATTTCCCCTGCCCTTGTGCAAACAGAATCAGAGATGAGCGCAGCGCGGCGCCACTTGCGTCGAGCACAACACCTCTCTTTGGTCATTAAGTTCACTCGCCGTTGACAAACACATTGACAGGCAGAATGTGTTGCATCAGTATTGAGCGACTTCCCTATCTGAATCGAACTGTGAGGAGTGATCGATGAAGCTTGTCGCAGCAGTTGCTCTCGTAGTCGCGATGTTATGCAGTTCAACGTTCGCAATCGCAGAGGGTCCTGTTCCATTCAGAGCATTGATGCGAAGCGATGGCGCACAGCCCGGCATACCTCCCCTTACCGATGTCAATGACCAACCTGCAGCCGCATCAAACCAGGCGGTTCACAAGACGCACGTGACGAGAGCAGGAAAGGTCATGACCGGCGTCGGTATTGGCCTGGTGGCATTCGGTGGACTAGTCATGGCTGTAACGCCAAACGCATTTGCTACGCAGACAGATAAAAACGAGTTGTATGGTGCCAGCGGTGCAACGATGGGAGTTGGGGTCGTTTTGATCGTTTTTGGCGTTAAACGGCGTTCGGCACAGTAACAAGGTATTTCAGTTCCGCCCGGTTTGTAGCCATTCCCGATACTTATCCCGATTTTCGCGTTCTGTGCGAGTTGGCGGTTATTCGACCGGCGGCCTCTTGCGAGCAACCAGGCTGCATTCAACCTGAATCATCCCGCTGAGGTCTTTATGAAATCAAACCTGCTGCTGAGGATATGTGTCATAGGGGTCACCTTTGCCGCCACTTTGAACGTGCTGGCTCAGGATGCGAGTGTTCCGCCCGACGTGAAGGCATTCGCCGCGCAGTACGTAGCTGCATTCAACGCCAAAGACAAGGCTGGGATCGCGATACTGTATCTTCCGGAATCGCGTGCGTGCATTACGCCAGCCAACCGCGACGTCTACGACGACATACTGCGTATGCAGATGCGCGACCACGTTCCACCCGATTACTTCCTCACGTTCACGGCGGTGAATGAAAACAACCTGAAGGCTGCTGCCACTTTAGCAACCTATGTGGTTAAACCCGAGCGTGAGTTGCGCATCGACTATCAGTATCCCGGAACGAATGACGGCGGACAGATCTCCCTCGCGCTGGTGCGCCGCAATGGACGATGGATAGCCGATTCTCCTTGCATGACCCTCCAGGCTATCAAGGACTTTCGCGACAGCGCGGCAGATCGCGAACATTACAGGGCTACGGCCGCCGCCATCAAGGAACCACTGCGATCGCAACTGCTCGCTATGGTCCGCGCTCATCAGGACGGAGAAGCCGCGACCCGCTACCAACAGGTCGCAGGAGGCGAAATGAGCACAGCGATGGCGGTGATCAATGGACTGAAAGACCAGCTGCACTAGTCGAATCACGCGTGCGCTTGCATACAACCAAGGCAAAGATTTTTTCTACGCAAGTTGCATCAAAACGTTGCGCGATAGTACGGGTCAGACGAAAGCTATGATCGAGATCGTGCGCAAACCGGAAGTAGCTCCATTTTGGCGAAGCCTGCCGATGGACGATAGGGGCTGACTGTCGTCGACGCTAAGCTCTTCAATGTGGTCAACCGCTCTTTCATTCCAACTGGCGGAATGAGTCTATAGCTACCACTGCCCATCCCTGTACCATCAACCCATGCTCCGCGTGAAACTTCTCGAACATGGTGCCCGCCTCCCCGTCGTCGCCCACCCCGGCGAGGACCTTGGCTACGACGTCTTCTCCCTCGAAACCGTCCTCCTCGAGCCGCGAAAAACCACCCGCGTCCGCACCGGCATCTCCGTTGAAGCCCGTCACCCCGAAACAGGCGTGGCGCTGGGATTACTCGTTCGCGACCGCTCTTCAATGGCTTCAAAGGGAATCGCCACCACCGCCGGCGTGATCGATGCCGGCTACCGCGGTGAAGTCCAGATCGTCATGACCAATCTCGGCGACGCGTCCATCGAGATCAAAGCCGGCGAAAAGATTGCCCAGATGATTCCTGTCCCCGTCCTCACCGGCACAGTTGAACAAGCAGATGCCCTGGAAGACTCTGCCCGCCTGGCCAAAGGCTTCGGGAGCTCTGGCCGTTAGGCGAGAGATCCGTCGAGAAGGCCATGCGGAGAAACCGTCAACCACTGAGCTCTATTTTTTCTTCTAAACTGCACATTCCAAGGCGGCAATTAGATCCATGCGTTTGCATTCAATTACCCCTTCACAGCGCACAATCAATGAAGCACATAGTATCTTCCGCCGACCTTGTCGCTTCTAAGTCCTTTGCTGAGAGCAATCTGCGTCCAAGCTGTTTGTTATGAGTATTTTGACGCAAGATATTCCATGCAAAGCTCCTGGAATGAATAATTTACGCATAAATGCCCCCCCCGGGGGGAGAAGTCGCCATCACAGGGCATACTTTGCGCCACCCTTGCCGAACTCCGTAAGGAGAGCACGTATGAAAAGGACGTGAGTGCACCCTCGCCCATCTCGCTTACACTGGTCGCCAGCCATAAAGGGAGAACTTCCGATGATGCGTTCCGAGCTTCTCGTCCCGATAGCCGCGTCTGTTCTGCTTGCCTCAGGTATCTATGCCCAGACCCTACCCGCTCCCCCGGAAAACCTGCCCGCCAAAGTCGATGCCCTCTTCCAGAAAATGGACTCGACCGTCTCTCCGGGCTGCTCGCTCTCCGTCATGAAGGACGGCAAAATCATCTATGAACGCGGCTACGGCATGGCCGACCTCGACCACAACATTGCCAACACCCCCACCACTGTCTTCCATGTCGCTTCCATGTCGAAGCAGATCACCGCCGCTTCCATTCTTCTTTTGGCGCAGCAGGGCAAGCTCTCGCTCGACGATCCCGCCCGCAAATACATTCCCGAGCTCCCCGACTTCGGTACTCCAGTCACGATTCGCCAGCTCATCCACCACACCAGCGGCCTGCGAGATCAGTGGGACCTGCTCGGCCTTTCGGGGTGGCGCTACTCCCTCGATCTCATCACCAACGATGACGTGCTCTACGTCATCTCCCATCAGAAGGAACTCAACTTCCCGCCAGGTACAAAGCACCTCTACAGCAACACCGGGTACACCCTGCTCGGCGAAATCGTGAAACGCGTCAGCGGTAAGTCGCTCCGCGAATTCACCACCGCCAACATCTTTGAGCCCCTCGGCATGAAGAGCACCCACTTCCGCGACGATCACGCCGAGATCGTCAAGAACATTGCCTACGGATACGCACCTGCCAAAGACACCTTCAAGCTAAGCGTCACCAACTTTGACACCGTTGGCGCCACCAGCCTCATGACCACCGTCGAGGACCTCGCCCTCTGGGATGAAAACTTCTATAACTCCCGTGTCGGTGGTCCCGAACTCGTCAAGCAAATGCTCGAACGCGGCAAGCTCAACAGCGGCGAGCAGCTCGATTACGCCTCGGGCCTGGTCATCGGAACCTACCGCGGCCTCAACACGGTCGACCACGGCGGCGCCGATGCCGGATATCGCTCCGATCTCATCCGTTTTCCTGATCAGCACTTCAGCTCCGCGTGCCTCTGCAATATCGCTACCGCCGATCCCAGCGACCTTAATCGCAAAGTCGCCGAGATCTATCTCGCCAAGGGAATGAAGCCCGCCGCACCCGTTCCCTCCAACGACGAGAAGGGAATCCAGCTCACGCCCGACCAGCTGAAAGCAAACATAGGCATCTATCTCAACCAGGACGATGAGGTAGTCCGAATATTCGTCAAAGACAACAAGCTTTATGCCGGCCAGGGCAGCGGCGACGAAAGCTATGAGTTGAAAGCTCTGGCTCCCAATCACTTCCGCCTTGCGGTCGCGCCCGTCGACTTGACCTTCGACACGCCCAAACCCGGCGCCCCCGCTCAGCTCACGATTAAGTCGGAAGACGGGAAGCCCGACGTCTCTACCGCGGTGCCTGCCTTCACGCCCTCCGAAAGCGATCTCATCGAGTATGCCGGTGCCTACAGCAGCGACGAGATCGATCCTCTCTACTCGCTGAAGATTGAAGAGGGCAAACTCGTCCTCCACCGCCTCAAGGCTGATCCTGACAAGCTCATGCCGGTAACGCGCGACCTCTTCGCCTCATCACTCGGCAGCATCAGGTTCACGCGCACCCCCAAAGGCGAAATCGGCGGCTTCCTGCTAACGACCGGCCGCATCCACAATCTGCGCTTCAGCAAGGGCCGTCCAGCTATTCCAGCTAAATGATCGAGGTCAACGCCGAAAGCATCCAGACACTCTATGAGTCCGGTGGGCACGCCATCCCTAACCCAGGAAGGGACACCGTGCCCTGCGTCTTCATGCAAAAAGGGCCGTAATGCCGGGGACAACAACCGCTAAACAGGCGGTGGTTGCGTCTCGCCTCGAAGCATGCGAGAACCGCGCTCTATCTAAGCGGTGGTCTCGTGGACGGAAATCACATCCTTCGGATCAGGTGGATTGCTGACCACCCTACGGCGACGCCGACCGATCGCACCATCGTGGCTTCGAACGGCAGGAAGAGGGCAAAGGCAGTGCCAGTCACGGCCCAGATCAACAGTGCCCATGTTAGGGTGTTGCGTTTGTCCGCATAGCTTTGCTTCAAGGTGGCTAGCAGTCTGCTTTGGTGATAGTGATCGTCCATGGTGTCGCTTGTCTCCGCTTCTGCGAATTGGTCGGGGAGTACCGGTAACACACTTCTTGTCCAAACTCGAAAGTACAGTCTGGGGATAGTTAGAAAGTAACCTGCAGACTTCATTACTTAAATACCGCTAAAGAGCTAATACCCCAAAAAAACGGCGATATCGCGGAAAATCTTTTGTTAACGGTTGGGCTGGCTCATTCGTTGTTCCTCATAGAAGGCTCTCAAGGCTCTTCAACATGAGGAAGACAAGCATGGACAACCGTCGCAGGATCTACCGGATACTTTCCGCTATCGCATTTTCTGTTTTGCTTCAGGCCAATTTGGGAATGGCCCAGCCGCATGCGGCGGTCCCGCCACCTGTCAAGGTGGCGGACAATGCAGCTGTTCCCAACGAGCGAGATGTTGCAGCGACACAGACTGAGCTGATTCGTCTCCTGCGGCTCAGCCCCACGCTCACCACAGTGGTGTCGCATGATCCATCGCTCCTCTCGAATCAGGATTACGTGTCCCACAACAACCCTCAACTGGGAGCATTCTTGACCGCGCATCCCGAGGTAGCCCGTAACCCGGAGTTTTATCTTTTTTCTCATTTGAAACACGAAGAGGGCCAGCCGGATGAAGCGCTGGAGCGCGCAGTCTGGCCGGATGTGTATCGCTCTCAGGATCGGCCAACCTCGTTCGAGCGCATATGGAGCGACATGGTGCCTCTCATCGCATTCGCATGCGGCATTATCGGCATCTTTCTGCTGGCTCGCATGTTTGTTGAGAACCGCCGCTGGAGCCGCATCTTCAAGCTGCAAAGCGAGGTGCACGGCAAGCTCATCGACAAATTCACGAACAATCAGGAACTGGGGGCCTATATGGAAACCGATGCTGGCAGAAAATTTCTCGAGGCCGCGCCAATCCCCGTTGGCATCGAGGCAAGTCGTCGCATGCCCAGCGCCGTGGCCCGCGTCCTCACTCCACTTCAGGCTGGCATTGTGATGGTGCTGCTCGGCATTGGTCTGCTCATGTTGCGCCATGCTGGTCCTGACATGGATGAACCGATGCTAGTGTTTGGAACTGTAGTGCTGATGCCAGGAATTGGCTTTATCATCTCTGCAGGTGTTTCGTGGCTGCTGGCAGCGAAGCTGGGCTTGATGCCAGCCGATCAAGCTGCACAGAGCAGGTCTGATTCGCCCCTCAGCGGGTCCCCGGTATTCAAGGACAGGCAGTGAGTCGCGGGGAGCCCGGTGAAGGAGAGGAAGCAGAGGCCCATGTCCTGGGAATCAATCATTCCGAATGTGCTGGCAGGCAAGGGACAGGCCCTTGCCCCGAGCACGTCCGTCGCGCCGATGGATAATGAGCAGTTCGCAGCGTTTTATGCGCGTTCTGCTCGATCGCTCTGGGCATACCTGGCGCGCGTAAGCCGCGATCCCGCGCTTGCTGACGATTTGACCCAGGAAAGCTATGTGCGTTTTCTCTGCGCTGATCACCCGCTGGATGGCGAAGTTGCAGCGCGGCGATATCTTTTTCGAATTGCAACCAATTTGTTGCGCGATCACTGGCGACGCCCGCAGTCTTCCTCCATTGACGAAGTGCCGGAAGAGATATTCAAGGCGAAATGCGCGATAGCCCAATCGGATTCTCAGGCCATGCTGGAGCCGGCAATGGCTTTGATGCGACCGCGCGATCGGCAGCTTTTATGGCTCGCTTACGCGGAAGGATATTCCCATCATGAGATCGCGGAAGTTACGGGGCTGGCTTCAGCAAGCATTCGGCTGCTGTTGTTTCGTGCGCGGCGCAAGATGGCCCGGCTGCTGCGAGAGAGTGGGGGCGCATGAGTCCTTTTTCGTGTGTACGCGAGCGCGAGGTTACGCAGTTGCTTGATCGAGGCCAGTGGCCCCAGGCATGCCCGGCCGATCTGCGCGAGCACGTCGAGTCGTGCCGCATGTGTTCCGACCTGGTGCTTGTGTCTCAGGCATTTCAAACGGCCCATAAGCAGACTTCGATGCAACCGCACCTGGAGTCTGCCGGAGCGCTCTGGTGGCGTGCACAGTTGCGGCGTCGTAACGCGGCGATTGAAAAAGTTGGCAGGCCCATCCTCGGGGCGCAGATTTTTGCGCTGGCCATTTCGGTTGTTGTAGCCGCTGCGGTCCTTGCCTTGCGCGGCGACACGCTGAAAGCCTGGTTCGCTGACCTGCCGCGGGCATTGCATCTGGATGCGCTCTTCCCAGATGCGTTTTCGCAGCTCAGCGGAATTGCGTCGATTGTGGTTCCGGTACTCGCGACCTTTGCACTGCTGAGCGGACTAGTAGTGTACCTTTCGACAGAAAAGCAGTAATCCTGCCGGCGATATCAGGGATTACTTTGCCAGTCAGCTCATCCGTAACTACGAATGCATTGTTAAACTAATTCGATACTGCCAGTTGCGCTCATCGGGGCGTCGATAGAAGGCAGGCCTTTCGAGTTTTCCGTAAACTTAAGTGACGTGTTCAATCAAGACCTTTGCGGTGACACTGGGTCCTGTAGAATCACTATCCGAGTTTCCCCATAGATTCAAATATCCCGGGCCCTGTGTTAGGTGCCAATGGAACAACGCACACTCCCCATGCGTGGCTTCTCTGCAGTCGCGTCATTACGAGACGCCGCGAGATCGCGTTTTTTTCTTATCGATCTGGATAAAAAAGATACGGCCATCCTGAAAGGGCTGGCGATCGTCGCGATCGTTTTTCATAACTTCTTTCACGTAATCGGCCCGGTCCGTGAGAACGAATTCAATTTTGATCCCGCCAGGTTTCCGATCTTTTTGCAAACGGTCATCCACCCCTCGATGGCGATCCAGTCCCTTTTTGCCTTCTACGGACACTTCGGAGTTCAGGTCTTTATCTTTCTATCGGCCTATGGTCTGGCCAAGTCTCATTGGAGCGATGCCAATTCATGGTCCGAATTCATGTGGTGCAGGGTAAAGAAGCTCTACCCGATGTTTGGTCTCGTCGTCTTCTTCTGGGCGCTCCTCGCGGCTATGCACCTCGGCCCGATCTGGGTCATCAAGGATGCCGGTCCGAAACTGCTCTTGATGCTAGCCGGAGTATCCAATATTCTGCCCGGCCTGGGACTTCCACCAATCGGGCCGTGGTGGTTTATTCCTTTCATCATCCAGTTTTATGCAATGTGGCTGCTTCTGCGCAGATTGACAAATAAGTTCAGCTGGCAAGGCTTAGTGGTGCTTTCGATTGTGTGTTTTCTTATCACGCACCTGACCAATCCGATTCTTGCCCACTGGCAGATCAACCTGGGGGAGAACCCGATCGGGCGCATGCGTGTGCTATGCCTCGGCATCATCGCCGCTCGATTCCCGATCCGCATCAATGTCTTCCTCGCCATCCCCGCATTTGCCATCATCCTTGTTGGAAGTGAGTATAGGGCGGTCTCGCATCTCGTATCGCTCGCATCTGTAACTCTGATTCTCTGGCTTTACACCAAGACCCGCGTAGTTCTCAGAAAAGTCCAGCTCCTCGAAACAATCGGCAACTACTCTCTTGCCATCTTCCTTGTGAACGGAATTGTGAGAGTGCCTTTTGTGGTGTTCGCCAAATCACCGCTGTCGCAACTTTTGCTGGCATGTGGCAGCGCCGCCGTTACATTCGCCATTTCAGCGTTCTTCCATTACCTTCTGGAGCCTGCGCCTGAACCCGTCGTCAACACCGGCGGACTCGAAAGTTGGGCAACCTCTGAAACAGCCGACGCCATGGCTGACTAGCTGGACTTTCCAACCGAAGAAATTACTGTCTCCGGCCTTGGGTTTGCCTGGCTAGCTTATACGCTGAATTGTTGAACCAACTCAGAACCCGAAGCGCACGCAATGTGTTCCAGCGGCTTGCACTACCCACGGCGGTCTCCATTTGGATTGGGATTTGTTCGGGATGAAGCAAGTTGAGAGGCCACCGGCCATTCTGATGGCGGCGCTTGATGACGACTGCAATCGCATCGCTGATTCGATTGTCCGGTTTGATTCCCGCATCGCGCAGGTAATCCAGTCCGCGAAGGACATCGTAGTGGCAAAAGGTTGGAAACGAGAAACGAAGCCAGCGATTGTCGATCACTTCGCCGGTACGCAAGGAGCGGAACATCTGGCGCTCGATCAGGTAGTTTTCGCCTCGCTTGCGGGCCTTGGTCACGGAAGCGGATTTGCCCGCAGCCTTTTCATACGCGAGCAAGCCTTCCAGCACGCAGATAGTGGTGTGGAATGAAGAGCGCCGGCTCTTGGGTGCCTCGCAGTTCCATCCACCATCTTCAAGCTGCTCAGAGAGAAGTAGATTGGCCAAGGCATCATTGGGCTCTCTGAAATATGAGCCGAGGGCGAGGATTCTGCCGTTAATGCAGGGTTCCGTTTCGCCCTGAAAAAAGGGCCGGTTGTTGAGCCACTTGAACGCCACGCCTTTCTTGACGCGGTCGGTCATTTTACAAGCCTGTTTGCTGGCGGGATCGATTCCGAGATCCATCAGAACGACGAGCGTGTAGAAGCTAAAGATCATTTTGCGGTCATCCGGGAGCAGATCGGGCCGGAAATGGCGCAGGTTCGGTCCGCCCCAATAGCCGTTGGGGGACTGCGAAGCGAGAAGCTCCGCTCCCCAGCCCTCCGTGGCTACGCGTGAGCGCTCGGCCGCCACGGATTCGGGAGCTTCACCCGTGATGTCGCGCATGACCTGCCAGCGGATGGCCGGGTCGGAATCAAGGAGCCACCTGATGTGCGCGGGGCGGGGTGCGTAGTCATTTGTACCCATGGGAACGTTATAGCAAGGCAGAAGCTATTTTCCGTTGCGCAGTTTTTGCAGAGCTTGCTCCGCCTGCCACAGGTGGCGGCGTTCATGTGCGGCGTTGACGAGGAAGCTTGACCAGATGCTGTAACGGATGCGCGAATCCACCGGCGACGCGATCTTTACCTGATCGATGGCGCGACCGCGACATCGGCGCAGGGTCCCTATGATGCGTTCCTGCCGCTCAACGAATTCGTCCAGGACAACTTCGATTTCCCCGCGCTCGGTGGGTTCCAAGTGAAGCACAGTCTTCTTGCGGATGCGCGCCGGTGGCTCAAGAATCCAGGACAGCAAACGTCCCCAAAAATCGGCCTGATAGGGCGCATTCATTTCGGATTTGCGCGGCGCTGCATTGGCGATTACCTGCTGCCAGATGGGGAAGTATGAATCTGCACTGATGTTGAGATGTTGAAGACATTCCGTCACCGACCACGATCCGGGGGAAGGAGGCTTCATGCACAGTTCTTTGCCGCCTGATCCCACCAGAGTCTGCGCACGCGCACTGATGGCAGTGAACTGGGCTTCCAATTCATTGAGAGTCTTCGCTCGTTCACCGGACATCGTGGCCGATTGCTGTTGAGGTTTCAAGACCAAGTCTCGCGCTACACTCGCATCAGTGGTGGAATTATGGGGCTGCGGCATAAGATCAACCCTTATAGATGCGCCACTCGAGGCGGAAGTAGGTATTGGCATGCCAACTTATGTGATTCTTCTTCGCGCTGTCAACGTTGGCGGCACGGGAAAGTTGCCCATGGCCGACTTCAAGAGAGTGTTGACGAAGCTGGGGTTTGAGAACGTCGAAACCTACATTCAGAGTGGCAACGCCGTGGTGGATGCCAAAGGATCTGCGGCAAACGTAGCGAAGGCCGTGGAGGCAGGTCTGGAAAAACTGACTGGTGCACCAGTTGGAGTCGTCGTGCGGACGCACGAGGAATTGGACAGTCTCATCCGCCAAAACCCGTATGCCGCGGAGGCAGCCGCAGACGGCAGCAAGGTGCATGTTGGATTCCTTGCAGGTCCTGCCGGGAAGGATACCGCGACCGCTCTAGACGCGATCATTGCAAAGTATCCGCAGCGGCGGGACCGCTATCATTTGGCTTCCGATACGCTCTATCTGCACCTGCCCGATGGCGCGGCGGAGACGAAGTTTACCGGCAAGATTCTCGACAAGGCTATCGGCGTTATCAGCACCGGAAGGAACTGGAACACAGTGCTCAAACTCCACGCATTATCGAAGCGGTGAAGCTTAGTCATCCGACGGCAGACTCGTTTGTTCCATGTCAATTTAATAAAGAAATGCGCCGCGAGGTTCCGTATCAGTTCAGACCAGAGCAGAGATTCTCTACCGCAAAAAAATTACGAGACGTTTGTCGTCAAGGTCGTAGCGATGTTCGAAAACGCATGGTTGATTCCCTTGGAGAGAAAACCCATACCGGTGATTGCACCGAATGCGATCAATGCAACCACCAGGGCGTACTCGACAAGATCCTGGCCCTGTTCATCCTCGATGAATGACTGCAAGTAGAAAGTAATGCGGAGTAAAAGTGTGTTCATTAATCCCACCAAATAAGGGATGATTCCCTACTTCGAATGATCGCTGTTTAATACATTTTCCGAAATACAACTTGTGGCCATAAGCCGCTGACTCGAAAGGCATGTGCGCGACATGTTCATTCGTTTCGGAATGGCACAAATGTGATTTGGATCACGCATTGTTGAAGTCGGAGACAAGTGCAGTGCGAAGAAGACAGATTGGGTGGCTTAGCGCGCGGCGAGAATAGCATCTGCGATACAAGCGGCATCAACGGCGACACGCACATCGTGCACACGGACGATTGAAGCACCGTGAAGAATGGCGGCGACGAGAGCGGCGATGCTGGCGGTCTCTCTTGCCGTGACGGGAGCTGGTTCACCGCCGTGCAGTGGGGACAGCGTGTGACCGAGGAATGATTTGCGCGAGACTCCAGCAAGAAGCGGGCGGCCAAGCGCGAGCAATTCAGCCTGCCGGGCAAGCAGGGTGTAATTCTCGTCGAATTTCTTGCCGAATCCGTAGCCGGGATCGAGAACAATGTTTTCGGCTTTCACACCCTCTTGCTTTGCCGTTTCTATGCTTGAAGCCAGCCCCGTTAAGATCGTATTCATCAGCGCGTCGGTAGGAAGTTTTTCCTGGCCCCGCCATTCATCGGGACGGCCCCGCGAATGCATCAACACGATGCCGGCGCCGGATTCAGCGCAAACGGCGGCCATTGCCTTGTCCCATGAAAAGCCGCTGACGTCATTCACGATTTCTGCTCCGGTGGCGAGTGCGGCACGGGCCGTTGCGGATTTGTAGGTGTCTGCTGAAATCAGAGCCCCGGGACGAGCGGCAAGAATTCCACCGATCACTGGCAGAAGGCGAGCCTGCTCTTCGTCGGCGCTGATCGCTGTCGCAGTTCCCGCGAGGGAGCCGGGGCGCGTGCTCTCAGCGCCGAGGTCGAGGATGTCCGCGCCTTCGTCGAGAAGCAGCAAGCCATGGGCGATGGCTGCCTGGGGATCGAGGAAATTTCCCCCATCGCTGAAGGAGTCGGGAGTGATGTTGACGACGCCCATGACCAGTGTTCGCCTGCCGAGTTCAAGAGAGCCGGTGCGCAGCTTCCAGTTCGATACTGTGCGCGTCAAAGGAGTCATCAGATTTAAATGAATTTTTCTGCCTGCTGCAATGGTACTGGGCAGGAGACTGCTTTGATTCTATGGGCATACAAACGATTCGCGACAGAAGGCGCTATTCGAACGAGCCCTGCTACACTCCCCTCATGTTTTCCATCCGGCGAATTTTGGCGCTTGGTTCGGCGCTGGTTGTCTTCTTTGCGTCCAGCCTTTTGGCCCAGCCACATCACTCTCATACCGCAGCGCCGCAGCGTGCGCATGCGGCTCCGGCAAAGGGCTCGCTTGCAGAGCGCATCCAGGCGATTCTTTCCGATCCTGCTCTGAGCCATACGGAGTTTGGCATCAGCGTGACGACGCTCGACGGGCAAGCGCTGTATGGACTGAATGAGGGCAAGCTGTTTACACCGGCATCGAACGCGAAGCTTGCGACGACTGCAGCCGCATATGCGTTGCTTCCCGTGCAAAGCTTGACCTGGACCACGAACATCGTTGCCGGGGGCGATGTGGATGCTGGCGGGGTTCTGCATGGGAACATTCTGATCCTCGGTGCCGGCGATCCTACGCTGAGCGGACGGCGCTATCCTTACCAGCCGCCAACCCCGCCGACCGCATCTCCAAATCCGGAGAATCCGCCGGCGAAGTCGCCCTCAGGAAAGCCGGATACTCAACCTCCTCCGCAGGAAGTGAAGACGGAACCACGCGCCATGGAGGTACTCGAACTCCTGGCTCAGCAGGTTGTGCAGTCAGGGGTGCGTTCGGTTGAGGGCAGCGTGGTGGGCGACGACAGCTATTACCTTAGCGAGCCCTACGGAACCGCATGGGCGTGGGATGACTTGCAGTGGGGGTACGGAGCCCCGATCTCGGCGCTCTCGTTTGCCGATAACTCCATCGAACTGGTTCTTTCGGCGGATCCCGCGAAACCTGGCTCAACCCTGCCGCAATGGACGCCAAATATTGATTACTACACGGTCGAGAATGCGATGACGATGGCGCAGCCGGGGGAAACGCCGCATCCGGGACTGGAGCGGCGACCGGGAAGTTTGATGGTACGGGCTTGGGGCACGGCTCCGGCGCAGGGCTTGCATGCGCCGCTGGCGGTCGAAGATCCGGCAGAATTTACGGCAGCGGCATTTGAAGATGCGCTGGTGCGCCGCGGAGTGAAGATAAACGGTAATGCAACCTCCGCACATCGCTATGCCGAGGGCTCTGGCGACTTCAACGCCGAACGCGCCGAGCCGCTCAAGCTGGCGCCCCGCGCAATCGTGACACTGGAAGCGCCAACTGATGGACGCAGAGTACTGGCAACTCACATCTCCGTGCCGGTTGCGCAAGACATCATGTTGACCAACAAGGTAAGCCAGAATCTGCACGCCGAGTTGATCCTGAGGATGCTTGGGAAAGCATTCGCAAAGGATGGGAGCCTGGCGCAGGGTACGCGCGTGGTAAGGCAGTTTCTGGTAGATGCCGGCGTGAGCGACGCGGACTTCTTCTTCTACGACGGCTCAGGAATGAGCATGGACGATCGGATCACTCCGCGCGCCTATACACGACTGCTGTCCTACGCCTCCCGTCAATCGTGGGGAGAGGCCTGGCGCAGCACCTTTCCTGTGGCGGGTGTGGATGGATCGCTCTATGGGCGCTTTCGCAATTCGCCGCTGAAAGGGAAACTATGGGCCAAGACCGGCACCCTGAATGAGACCAACGCACTGTCGGGATATCTGCAGACCGCAAGTGGAAAGACGCTGGCGTTTTCAATCCTGGTGAATGGGCATCGACCCGGCAGCGTGGTGGAGGTTCCCGCAATGGAAAAGATTTGCGAGGCAGTTGCTGCATCGGAATGACGACATGGTTGCGCGCAGAGGGCCTTCAACTCGAACCCGAAAGCAGGTGAAGGACTAGCGCGCCATGGCCTGTGTCTTGGCGAGAATCACTGCGTTTTTGAGAGCATAAATGAAAGCGTGGGCCGATGCGGCGTCGTGAAACGTAAGTCCGAATGCCTCGACCTGATCCTTCACCTGGCCGTAGTCGGAACTGCTGTGCGGGCCTGGCCCAAGGTGGGCGAGTTTTTCCCGATCATAGATGAGCGCGGGGAATTTCTTCCCCGGCATTCCCACAACCACAACCATGACTGCGTCGCCTTGGTCACCGGGCTTGTAGGCGCTGGGAGCATTCGGATTGGTGAACACGGAATCTTCGCCGATCAGGGATTCGTCAACGTCAGTGAGCGCAACCGTGATGGAGGAGAGCGGAAAAGCATACCGGTACCATGCAATCTTCCCATCTTCCTGGCGCGGCAGTGCGCAGACGGGCGCAGGCATGTTGGGTTCGACCACCAGGGTTTGGCTGTCAACCGGCACGATACTGCCAGAGGCGGTGTAGGCAGTCTTCATCTGGTCCATGTGCGAGCGAAGGTCCTGCGCACCGCACACGCACGAGACAATCAGGCAACTCAGAAACAAGCGAAACAAGGTCTTCATGGATGAGCCTTTGATGTGCCTTCCATGGTGAGCCTGATTCCCGAAAAGTGCTGTAGTTTATAGCGCCTCGTTCATTACCAAGGACACGGGCCGAAAGTCGGTGATCGGACTCCAACTCTTAGTCAGCTCAAGCTGGACGAAGGCGGCAAAGTGATAGGATTCATTCGACTTCTACCCCGAGATAGGAGGCAGTATGAAACTATCTGCTCCGATGTTCTTAGCTAGCACATTTGCGGTTCTGTCGCTAAGCGCGCAGGCGCCCGCGCCACTTCTTACTCCAGAGTCGAAGCTCCCGGCGCAGCACAGTGTTCCGGTCTTCGGGCAGAAGATTGTCTATTACGACATCGGCACGGGGCCCGCGATTGTGCTGGTTCACGGATTCGGCAGCGAGGCCCGGTTCGACTGGGGCAATGTGTTGCTGCCTCTTTCGCAACACCATCGCGTGATCGCGATGGACCAGATCGGATTTGGCGGTTCGGACAAGCCATTCATCGACTACTCGATTCAGACCTATGTCGACTTTCTTGGAGAATTTCTGCGCACGCTCAATGTGCACGAGTTCACACTGGTGGGCGAGTCGCTGGGCGGATGGATATCTGCGCTTTACACGATTGAATCGCTTGCACCGGCTAACACGGGCGTGAATGCGCTGCCTGTCCCACGGCGGCTGGTGCTTGAGGATGCGGCGGGTATGTCGGCGGCGCACATGACCGGGCAGTCGATTCCGATTCCGATCGCCGGCACACTCGCAGATGCGCATGGCGTGGCGATCGTGTTCCATGACAAGTCGCGCGTGACCGATGAATTTGTGCGAGAGTCATGGGCGATGAAGATGAAGGCCAACGACGGATTTACCGAGCGATCGATCTGGAGCAGTTCGAAACTTGCTGCCGAAGTTGTAAAGGATCGCCTTAGCACGATCTCAATACCGACACTGGTGGTTTGGGGCGGCAACGATGAACTTGTTCCGCTGGAACAGGGGCGAGCGTACGCAGCAGGAATTCCCGGCTCGAAATTTGTCATGGTTCCTGATTGCGGACACGCGCCATCCATTGAGAAGCCGCAAGAGTTTCTAAATGCGGTGATTCCGTTCATCGACGCTCACTAGGAATGCGTCGCATATTGCTCGGATTCGCTTGAGGAAAAAGCTCCACGAGCTAAAGGCCTGCGTTATCACCGCATTTCTTGTTGCACAGAATTCCGCATGCAGGTAAAGCTTTGCACATTCCGCCGATGGGCAACCTTTGCACCGCGTCCTCATCTCATCCTGCTGATAGCGATTCTTGCGACGTTAGATCGATCGCGGCGGCAGGAACTGCGCCCATCCAATCAATTTGAATCACGTTATTACGCCGCCCTTGCGAGCGGCATTACTACAGCAGCAGGAGGGTAATTATGGCAGAGCTTAAAAGAGATGAAGACCTCGGTAGCACGGGCCTTTCAACCGCAGCCTTGGCACACGCCGACGAACCTGTAGAACAGAAGCTTGTGGAGAATCGCGAAGACGGTCGCGACATGAATGCTTCCGTTGACAAGCACATCAACGCCGTTGCGCAGCCCGCGGAAACAGATGCACAAGAGGCGCTATTTTCTCAGGATGAATCGAAGCAGCTCTATGCGAAGTGGGATGCGATCCAGGTGGGCTTTGTAGATGAGCCGCGCCAGGCTGTGGAGCGCGCCGATTCACTGGTGGCTGGGGCAATGAAGCGCCTGGCTGAAGTATTTGCCGAGGAGCGCGCGCGTTTGGAAGGTCAGTGGGATCGCGGCGACAACGTGTCGACTGAGGAGCTTCGTCTGGCGCTGCGCCGTTACCGCGCGTTCTTTGGGCGGCTGCTTTCGGTCTAAACCGGATTTAGCACGCCACAAGAAGAGAGGGCCGGAATCCACCATGCGCGGTGGGCTCCGGCCCTTAGCTTTTTGAGGGCTTTATTCGGTGACGCTCAACTCGGCGTGTAAGCTTGCGGTTGAGTCTTCGCCAGCCCAGACGTCGAACGTGCTGGGCTCCACTGCCCATGCCTTTGTCTGCGGGCTCCAAAATTCAAGCTCATCTTTGCCCAGCGTGAACTTGAGCGTCTGGGTCTCTCCTGGTTGTAACGCGATGCGCTTGAATCCTTTCAACTGGCGGACAGGGCGCGAGGCCGATCCCCAGCGCTGGTGAATGTAGATCTGCGCGACCGCATCTCCCGCCAGCTTCCCGGTGTTGGTCACATCCACTTGCACTTCGGTAGCATCGCCAGTCGTCATAGTGGTCTTGCTGAGGCGCAGGTGATCGAATTTGAAGCTGGTATAGCTAAGACCATAGCCGAAGGGATAGAGCGGTTTGCTTGAGACGTCCCAATAGCGCGATGTAAAGTTGGGCCGGTCTTCTGGTTCGTGGGTGAGGTTGTGGTTATAGTAGAGCGGCTCCTCGCCAGCCGAGTGAGCCCAACTGATAGGAAGCTTGCCGCCTGGATTCACATCGCCAAAGAGGACATCAGCCACCGCATTGCCGCCCTCAGTTCCCGGATACCAAGCTTCCAGAATTGCCGGAATATGCTTCGAAGCCCATTGCACGTCGACAGGACGACCGTTCTCCAATACCAGGACTAAAGGCTTGCCGGTGGAAGCTGCGGCTTCGAGCATCTGCTGCTGGATGCCGGGCAGTTCCATGGAGGCACGCGAGGCGGATTCACTGCTCATCACAGCAGTCTCGCCAACGACCGCAATTACCACGTCTGCGCCGGCTGCAGCGGCCTTCGCTTTTGCAATCGACTCGGCGATTTCAGCGTCGGTCGGAGGTGGAGGCGGTTTGGTTCCGGAGATAGCGTCGAACAAGGAGGGGAACAGGCGCACCGGGCTGGGGCCGGCAACGTAGTTGATTTCGGTACCGGGGCCAAGCTTGTTCTTCAGGCCTGCGAGGATCGTGACTGGATTACTTTTCGATCCTCCGCCGAAGAGACCTTCAACGGTCCAGCCACCTTCGATGTCGCGTACCGAATCGGCCAACGCGCCGATGACAGCGATTTTCTTGATGGACTTCGCCAAAGGCAAGGTGTGTTTGTCATTCTTAAGCAGCACCATTGAACGCGCTGCCACCTTGCGCTCGAGTTCCCGGCCTTCAGGACGGCTGAGTGTCGAGTCCACCTTGGATTCATCGACGTAAGGATGATCGAACAAGCCGAGCTCATACTTCACTTCGAGGATAGGAAGAACCGCAGCGTCAAGTTGCGCCTCCTTCACCTTGCCCGAATGGACGAGTCCAGCGAGATATTTGGGATAGGTGAGGCTGGCCATATCCATATCAAGACCAGCCGTGACCGCTTTGAACGCCGCATCTTCGGGATCTTTTGCGTATCCGTGCGTCTGGAGTGCGCCGACGGCCCACGCATCGGAGACGACGAACCCCTTGAAGCCCCACTGCTTGCGGAGAACGTCAGTCAGCAGCCAGTGGTTCCCCGTGGCCGGTACATCGTTCAGATCCATGTAAGCGCTCATGAAACTACCCGCGCCAGCCTGTTCGGCGGCATGAAACGGAACGAGGTACACGTTTTGCATGAGCTCTTCAGGAACGTAGGAGGAGTCGTAATCGCGACCACCTTCTGCAGCACCATAGCCGGCAAAATGCTTCACGCAGGCCACGACGCTATCGGGGCCCAGAGATTCGCCCTGGAATCCACGCACCTGTGCACGAGCCATTGCAGCTCCGAGATAAGGGTCTTCGCCCGCTCCCTCAACGATTCGTCCCCAGCGCGAATCCCGTGCAATGTCGACCATTGGAGTGAAGGTCCAGCGAATGCCTGCGGCCCGGGCATCTTCGCCGGCCAGGTGCTGCGCAGCTTCTTCGACGCCCGGATCCCATGAGGCGGCCATCGCCAATGGGATGGGAAAGACAGTCCGGTATCCATGGATAACATCGAACGCGAAAAGAATCGGAATATGCAGGCGCGACTTGTCCACAGCGAGGTGCTGCAGGCGATTGATCTCCTTGACGTCAATCAGCCAGAGAATGGAGCCGACTTTGCCTTGGACGATCAGGTTGTCGGGCTTCTCGCTGGCCAGGAGGGGCATGACGATGCCGGAGGATTGATTCATCTGCCCGACTTTTTCCTCGATGGTCATCTGCTTGA
This sequence comes from Telmatobacter sp. DSM 110680, assembly GCF_039994875.1. GTDB lineage: Bacteria > Acidobacteriota > Terriglobia > Terriglobales > Acidobacteriaceae > Telmatobacter. The sequence goes on from NZ_CP121196.1 coordinate 761,991, forward strand.
GGAGCGCTTCAGCCCGATGGTGTGCCTCGTCGGCGGTGATGGGGGCAGTTTGCCCAGAAATGTTAGCGGCCAGCGCAAGAAAGAGGAGCGTGCAGGACAAAATCGCTTTCATAAGTTAATTACCTCGCATCACGGAAAGGCCCCTATAACGGGGACCCATCAGCATATTGCATGTTTGTATTTTCTGGCTGGTGAACTTCGAAGGATACACTGGCGTTTGACGGCCGCAGCGTGTGTAGTGGACATTATGGACTCTAATCGAAGCTGCATTGCACCAGCTTGTGCGCAACACGGAGGGGCTCTCCACAAAAAAAGCGCCCCCCGATTAGTCCCGCCTGGATTCAATCCAGGTCTGGTAACCGGAGGGGCGAGGAGCCGCAATCACAAGAAAACGCGCCGTAGTGTGACACACTCCCGACACATTTTCTGGACCGGCCTCCAATGTACGCAGAATTGAATATTGGCGACAGGTTCCATCGGGTAGCGAGGGACCTGTAAAGTCCATAAGCTGATGCAGAATCTATCTTTATTGAAGTATGGACACAGTTAAAGTGCGGACGTATCATACGCAGTGCGGGCAATCCAGAATTTAATACGACCTTCTTTTCCACCGAGACCTGCCGGGATCCAAATCGAAGGGGAAGAAATGATGAGCCCGTTGGACCTAGTTTTTTTGGTCTTGCGATCGATTGCTGTCCGTCGCACTCGCCAAGTGCCACTTCGGTGCGCAATCTGATGCCGCGAGCCATTGCCCATTTAGGGCTTTGAGGAGTTCGTGCAATGCCAGTGGCCCCCAAATCCATCCAGGATGTGGACCCGCAGTCGTTTGCCTCCGATTCCGCCGTCAGGGAGCAACTGCAGAAGCTGCTCACCCACCCTCTTTTCGCTAATAGCAAGCGCTATCCCGCCCTGCTGGCCTATGTGGTAGAGCAGACGCTTCTGGGAAACGCTGGCGAATTGAAAGAGCGCAGTATCGGGATTGAAGTCTTCGGCAGGACGCCCAGCTACGACGCAAACTCTGACCCGGTTGTGCGCATAACTGCGGGTGAGGTACGCAAGCGGCTGAGTCTCTATTATTTTGACTCATCCCATCTCGGGGAACTCGTGATCGAGTTACCCCTGGGCTCATATGTGCCAACGTTTCGACCGCCTGAGCCGATAGCTGAACCGGCGCCGGAAACCCTAGAAATGGCCGTGGTCACGGAAGGGCCGGACGAGATTCAGCCAATTGCGCCCTCGTTCCAGCCAGATTCCCCTTCGAAGCCATCGCAATTCCGCTGGACTATTATGGTCGGTCTGCTGATTCTGGGCTGCGTGGTCGGCACCATTGTGGGGTTGCGCATCCACCCAGCGCCGGCGCCGCCCGAACCGGTCTCCAACATCGAGCATTTCTGGGAGCCATTCCTTTCAAGCGCCAATCCGACCACATTCTGCCTGGGCGAACCTGCCAAGAATATTGACATGGACGCGATTAATTCCTTCGAAGCCCCAGTCAATTCTCCAGTGGAGCCCCAGAAGCTCTATGTGCGGCTACATCTGTCAGGAAACCTGGCACTGGCGGATGTCATCACCTTGACGCGCACGGCGGCTGCTCTTGAGGCGCGCCATAAAGCGTTTCGAGTGGTGCCAGCATCGGAGGCGACCTTCGCCCAGTTGCGCGAGGGCCCGATCGTGCTGATCGGCGCCTTCGACAACATCTGGACCCTGCGCGTAACACAGAAGCTGCGGTTTGGATTTGAATCGAAGGACGGCGTAGCTTTGATTGTCGATCGCAAAAGCCAGACTCAAACGACCTGGGCGACAGCATGGGATCTGCCGTATCAAAAGCTCTCGCGCGATTATGCGATTGTGGCTCGCATACATGACAGCACCACCGGCCAGCCGGTGATCATCGCTGCGGGTATTTCAGAAGAAGGAACAGAGGCGGCCGGAGAGATTCTCTACAATCCTGTCTATCTCGAATCGCTTCTCGCCAAGGCTCCCGCTAACTGGGAAAAGATGAATATGGAAGCCGTGATTGAGACACAGGTCATCGAAGGCCATTCCGGGCCGCCCAATGTTCTCGCTGTTGAAACCTGGTAAGCGGTGTTGTTCTGGCTGGCTGCGCTGGAGTGGCCTACGAGCGCTGAAAGCCGCGATCAACCTTCTACTTCTTTGCCTTCTGCGCTGCCCAACGTTTGCGTTGCGCATCGGCGATCCGCTTGCGAGCTTCGGGACTGAGTACGCGCTTCTTCTTCCTGCCTGGCCCTTTGCTTGTCTTACTTTTGGGACCCGACGTGCTAACTGTTCGGGTACCTGCAAGCAGAGAACGGACTTGAGTAAGTCTGGCGATCTCCGCGTCTATTTCAGCAAGGATGGTTTCTATCGACATAGTGAGAGGATATATCATCACCGCGAAGCGGAGATGACTCCACTTATGACTTACACCCGTGAAACTTCATTCACTTAATCGGCCTTTCCGATGGTTTTCTCCTTGTAGGCTTTTTGCAGCACATAGAAGACTGCCTTCTTTTGTCCCTGATCGGAGATCAATCCTTTGCGATTGAATTCATCCTGAATACCTGTCAAGGGGCGATTGGGCGAACGGAAATCCATGAGGCACCAGGGGCTCATGCCTCTGAGTTGCGCGATCTTGTTCAGCATCGGCAATTGATGGCGAAAAACATCTGCCTGATACTCCTCGGTCCAGCGTTCGTTTTCGCCGCCGTGCAGGCCTGCCTTTGCACCCGCACCAAATTCGCTGACGATTACCGGCTTTTCATAATCAATCTGCCACTGGGTTGTGTCGGCGCTTTCGGGATGCCCTTCGTACCATCCGATATATTCGTTGATCCCAATTACGTCCAGAGCCTTTCCCAGTGGATCATCCACGATCTTGGTATCGCCTTTCGCGCGCACGAGCAGAGCAGCCGTAATCAATCGCGTCGGATCGAGACTGCGAGCGCGGATTGCCAGTGTTTCAATGAACTGGGTGCGTGCAGTATTGTTAGGCGTTTCGTTCGCCATGGACCAGAGAATGATGGCTGCATGATTGCGTGAGGTGTTGATCTCCTCGTCAAGTTGTTGCTCAGCCTTCGCCAGCACTTTGGGGTTGTCAAATTGGAGCGCCCAGTAAACCGGATTCTCCGACCAGACCAATAAGCCCATGCGATCGGCAGCGCGCAGCATGGTCTCATCGTGCGGATAGTGCGCAAGGCGAACGTAGTTACAGCCCAGTTCCTTAGCCCAGCCTAGCAAGGTCTCCGCATCTTTATCTGAATAGGCGCGACCAGTGCGATAGGGTGCTTCGGCGTGGATTGAAATGCCGCGAAGGAAGATCGGTTTGCCGTTGAGCAGAATCTCGGAGCCGCGTGTTTCGATCGTGCGAAATCCCATCAACTCGTTGATAGAATCGCCGCCCGCGTGGATCGCTACTTTGTAGAGCTTCGGCGACTCTGGCGTCCAGCGCTCTAATCCCTGCACGTTGAAGTGGAATGCAGCTCGACCATCCGCGCCGATGTCCGCTGTCGCCTTTCCGCGCAGATCGGCAATTTCAACATCCACTTTCTCACCCGGTTGTCCACCTATGACATGAACCCACCCTTCAATCGAACCCGCTTCTTTACCGCTCAGATGCAAATCATACTGATCAATGAAGGTCTCAGGTACCTGGATCAGCGAAACTTCACGCGTCAGGCCGCCATAATTCCACCAGTCAGTTTCGAGTGTGGGCACGTTGTCTTCGTGACGGGTGTTATCTACCGCAGCAACCACGAAGTTACCGCCGGCGTGAATGGCCTCGGTTACATCGCAGTTGAACGCGGTAAATCCGCCCTCGTGCTCGCAGACTTTCTGACCATTGACCCAGAACCATGAATGATAGTTAGCCGCCCCAATGTGGAGAAAAACTTTAGTATGCGGTTTGGGATCGTACGTGAAGTCCTTCTCATACCAGATTGGTCCTTCGTAGAACATGAGCGAATCGCGCTGCGTGTTCCAATCGCCCGGGACCTTGAGTTTTGGCGCCTTGGAGAAGTCATATTCGGTGGGGAATGGATCGCCAGGCTTCGCTTTGTAATTCATGAAGTAGCCATTCTTCTTTTCTTCATGATGGAAGCTGAACAGGCCTGAGAAGTACGGATCGACAATAGACGCCCACTCTCCATTGAGAGACGTTGCCGGGCGGCGATCGGCGCCAGTAAGCACGATGGGCACCGGGACGGCGAGAGCGCACGGAGCAAGGATTGCAACTGCCATGAGAAGAAAAACGAAAAAATGAAGAACAGAAGTTACCTTGTTCAAAACATGGCGAGCGACGAAAGCAGTCATGCCAATCCTCTTTTAGATTGCAGTAGATTTTGAGAGGAGCCTGGTTCGGAGCAGTGTGGGGGCAGCTCTCAGCGGACTGATCATCTTATCGCTTCGCATTCCGCGATGTACATTGGGCATGCGAGTGCGCTCAAACGTCTCGCACAAAGAACGGGCAGACCGGTTTGGCCTGCCCTCTTACTCCATTCCAAATGTGCCGAGCTTATTGCGGTCCGAGATACATCACATGCACATAGGTTCCGAGACGGACGTTGTAGGCCAGGTACCAGCCATCGTGATCCGGATCTTCATAGATGACAATGTCGTCGCTATCCCAGTCCCAGCCATCGCAGAAGCCAAAATCGGCTGGCGCAACGCTCCAGTACCATCCATTAAACGAGAACCGGCTTGGGCCTCCGCCGCCGAGGTGCCATCTGTGCGAGGGACCAAACCCGCCCGTGAAGCGGCCATGCTCGAAGGGGCGGTCAACATGGTAGTTAGCGTCGTTTCGACCAGTATCATGTCCGACCCAACGGTTGCCTTGATCGACGTGCGGTGCATTTGGATGACCGGGTTTGTCGCTAAAATTTCGCTGCTGCTGTTGCGGGGGCTGCTCACGCTGAACAGGTTGTTGTTGTCTCGCGTCATTTGTTTTGTGCACCGGTGCGGCTTTGGGAGCTCGACTCGGGGCCGGTCCGCGGGACGGCGGCGGCGCCGGACGCCCATGAGCTTCGGGGAATTGCTGCGCAATTGCCGGCAATGACACAGCCAACAATACGGTCAAAATCAAATTTGCTGCACGCATGATGTTCCTCCAACTTGCTTACGGGAGAGCGGCGCGGCGCTTTGAAGCTCCCGATAAGCCGATCACAAACACACTACATGAAACCCTGCAGAGTGTGGCAAGTTGCTGATTGCCGGATAAGTGAGGAATTTGCAGCGACTTATGCGTTGACCGCAACACCCTGTCGCCGCCATGCATAGAGTGGGAACCGGTTGGCCATCTCCGCAACCTCGCCGCGAATGTGTTCAAGCGCCGCATCGTCGTTGCGTTTCTCGAGAGCCTTCGCGATCCAGGTTGCGATGATGCGCATCTCTGGCTCCTTCATGCCGCGCGTTGTGAGCGCGGGCGTGCCGATGCGAATCCCGGAAGGCTTGAGCGGGGGATTCGTGTCGTAAGGAATCGCGTTTTTGTTGACGGTGATGCCAGCCTTGCCGAGAGCAAGCTCAGCTTCCGATCCAAGAATTCCCTTTTGGAAGACATCGACGAGGATCAAGTGATTGTCTGTTCCGCCAGAAACCAGGCGATAACCGGTCTCCTGCATGGCCGTGGCCAGCGCTTTGCAGTTGGCGACTGTTTGCGCAGCATAAGATTTGAATTCGGGCCGCAGAACTTCGCCAAATGCGACTGCTTTGGCAGCAATGATGTGCACCAGCGGTCCACCCTGCTGGCCTGGAAATACCGCCATATCGATGGCCTTGCCCAGAGTCTGTTCCGGTTTCTGGCCAACCTGAAAATCCTTGCCACAGAGAATCAGTCCAGCGCGCGGTCCACGCAGCGTTTTATGCGTGGTTGTGGTGGTGATGTGCGCATGTGGGACCGGGGAAGGATGCGCTCCGCCCGCGACGAGTCCGGCGATATGCGCCATGTCAAAGATGTATTTGGCGCCGACCTTGTCCGCGATCTGGCGCATGCGCTCGAAATCCCAAAGACGCGGGTAAGCGCTGGCGCCGCCAATGATGACCTTGGGCTTTTCGCGCTCGGCAATCGCTTCGAGTTCATCGTAGTCGATGACTTCAGTATCGCGACGGACGGTATAAAAAGTTGTCTTGTAAAGCTTACCGCTGAAACTGAGCTTGTGACCGTGTGTCAGGTGGCCACCGTGAGCCAGGTCGAGGCCGAGGATGGTGTCGCCCGCCTGCAAGACGGCCATGTAGGCGGAAGCATTCGCCTGCGAGCCGGAGTGCGGCTGAACGTTGGCAAACTCCGCTCCAAATATCTGTTTGGCACGATCGCGAGCCAGGTTCTCAACCACGTCGGCATACTCGCAGCCGCCGTAGTAACGTTTTCCCGGATATCCTTCGGCATACTTGTTGGTGAAGACAGAGCCGGCAGCCTCAAGCACCGCTTCGGAGACGAAGTTTTCGCTGGCGATCATCTCGAGGCCCTCGTGCTGGCGGAGGGTTTCGTGGTCAACGGCGGCGGCTACTTCAGGGTCGGCCTGGGCCAGGGAAAGGGCCATGCGATCAGTCATACGACAATTTTACGGCAAGATCCGGCCGCTCTTGTGCAATCCCTGACCGAGCGGCCAGGATCAGCCCTTGCGTGGCTTTCTATAAGCCCAGAAGATCAGTCCGAAGCCAGCTATTGCCAGCATCGCGCCATATGCAGCCCATTGGCGGTCATTCTGCATAAAGCTTCTGGCAAGTGGACCCCAAGCCAGATTCAGCCCCTGCAAAATCCAAATTCCGCCCATTACTACTAGAAGCGCGCCTATTAGTCCGCTGATGCTCTTTAAAATGCGCACGATCGTCTTCCTTATCTGATCCACGAAGAAGAATCAGTTGGATATAACTCTCTTCATCCTACTTGTCGCGGCACAGCGCCTTGTGAAAAGAACATCGCGCGGTGACGAGCTTCTTATTGCTGCAGGATCTGCTCCGCCGCGCCGAGCACATGGCCGGTTTTGCGATCTGCGAGAAAGACGACCAGACGCACCGGAACTTTTTCCTGATTCTTCTCCGCCAGGGGTCCCGCGGCGAGCTTCAGTGCGCGACCATCTGCTACGTCAACATTGAATTCCTTCAGCACGCGCACCACTGCGGTATGGTGCAACGTGCGGCCAGCGTTTTCTCCGCGCGCGACCTCGGAGTGAGTTGAATTGGCAGCCAGAACCGCAACCAGTTTCGTCCCCGCAGGAGCATCTGCGTGAATCGAAAATTGTACGGCTCCGTTCTCCCATTGAGCATGCTCGATCATGACGCTCTTCTTTGGTACCTTGATTTGTTTTTCGACAGCGTCGACCAGGGATCGCGCGTTGCTTCCGACGAATTGCTCGGTTCCATCTACGACCATTTGAGGCGTGTAACTCGAGTCGAGACCGAAGCGTTGCACGTATTGCTCCTGTCGCTCCGTCATGGCATCAAGCGAGAAGGGATCGCTCCAGCCCTGATGATTCCAATAGGTCACGTGTTCGCTGAGAACAATCGCCTGCGCACCAGAAATAGGCTGCGTTGCATCGATCTTTGCGAGCAGCACGTCTGCCGGCGGACAGTCCGAGCAGCCCTCCGATGTGAACAATTCAACGAGCACGGGCACGCGATTCGCCTGGATTTGCTGAGAGTGGGCCGGCGAATCAGTTCCGCAGACCAGTAACGAAAGAAGCAACAGGCGCCAAGCCAATGAAAGTGAATGCAACCTCAGGGAAGCCATATTGTTTGAGATTCCGATCGCATCCGCGGAGTTACATGAAATTGCATTGGCGCTGTTAATCATCTACCAACTTCCGCTTGTGACTTTAGTGCCGTCGCCGGAAAAGAATCGGTGGATGTCTGAAAACTATTTTTGGAAGCATGGGTCTGGACACAACATTGGGCTGGAGATCAGTAACCGAGGCCCTGGAGGAATGACATGCGACGCACACTGCCCTTACTTGCCTTGGCCACCTTGTTCGCCTCGGCACCGATTTTCGCACAACAGACAGTCCCCGCTACTCAACCCGCTACGACACAGCCAAAGGAAGGCTCTGTCAACGATCGCCGCCAGGATCAGCAGGACCGCATCGCCAACGGGGTGCAGTCTGGCCAGCTTACCGCAGGCGAGACTAAGAATCTAGAATCGCGCGAAGCCAACGTGAATCGCGAAATCAAAGACGATCGTCAGGCTAACGGCGGCAAGCTCACCACTCAGGAACGGCAGCAGGTGAACAGGCAGCAAAACAATATGAGCAAGTCGATCTACGCCGACAAGCACAATGCAAACACCGCGCACTACGGCAACAACGAAGTTGGACAGCGCCGAGAGAATCAGCAGGATCGCATCGCGCAGGGAATCAAGAGCGGTCAGATGACCGCAGGCGAAGCGGCTCGCACTGAAAATCGGGAGCAGGGCATCAACCAGCAGGTTCATGCCGATCGCCAGGCCAATGGAGGCAAGCTGACCGGGCAGGAAAAGCGACAGGTCAATCGCGAACAGAATGGCGCCAGCCGCCAGATCTATCGCCAGAAGCATAACAATAAGGTTGCACCTAAATAGACCAGGTCCCCTAGGAAGAACGGAGCCGGTTATGCTGAACGCATGACCGGCTCTCGTGTTTTGCGGCTTACTTGTCTGCTTGCGCTCACCACAATCGGCACCTACGCGCAGCGCCTTGGCATGAGATCTGCCGTGTCCTTGACGCCGACGATCGTTGAGGCGGGGTCGCCGGAGTTGATTGTGATCTCCATGCCGAATGCTAAAAGCATCTATGGTGAATGGCTCGGAAAGAAGATTGAATTTTTTCAACGTGGAGAGAAGTGGGTTGCGCTTGCGGGCGTCGACGTCGAAGCGCCGCCGGGAACAACGACGCTGAAGATTACCGGAGAGACAAGCAGCGGCGAAATCGATCTCAGTCAGACGGTCGAGATTCACCCGGCGCACTACCGCACAGGCGCGCTAACTGTTCCGCCAAAGTTTGTTGAGCCCGGACCCGACGAACAGAAAGTCATCGCTGCCGATGCAGAGATCAAGACCAGGGTGTTCGCATCGAGTGTCGCCGAGCCGCTTTGGCATGGAAGCTTTCGCGCACCAGTGCTCGCCAAGCCGACCGACAGCTTTGGTACGCGCCGCATGTTCAACGGCAAGCTGGCGAGCGTTCACAAAGGCATGGATTTTCGTGCCGCGAAGGGAACGGTGGTGCGCGCTTCGAACAGCGGAGTTGTGGTGCTGGCACGTCCGCTCTACTACGAAGGCAACTGCGTGATCATCGATCACGGGCTGGGCCTCTACACGCTGTCGATGCATTTCAGCCGCATCGATGTGCACGAAGGGCAGCACGTGATTGCGGGCGACAAGCTGGGACTGAGCGGCGCGACAGGACGCGTGACCGGACCGCATTTGCATTGGGCCGTGCGCTGGGAAGGCGCTTATCTCGATCCGGGTAAGCTGCTCAGGTTGAATCTGAATGCAATCAAGTAGAGCGCAGACCGTGCTGACCTATCGCGACACTAGATCCTCTTCCGCTTCTGGCACGGATGCTGGCGCAGCGGCTGGACGGGATGCCTTTTCCCGCCGAAGTGATTTGAAAGCGCGATAAACGAAAGAGCCCATGTACCAGCCGTCGATGTACTGGAACGGCGTTTCGCCTGTGGTGTAGTGGCCGCAAGGCAGCACGCGCTTCTCGAAGTTGAGGCCGATTCGTTGAAATGCTTCAACAACCTGCAGCGAGTATGGGAGAGGAAAGGTCAGGTCGTAGTTGGCGTAGATCAGCAGTACCCTCTTGTCGGGGCCGCCTGCTTTCGCACTGGCGATGCGATCGTAATAGCTGATTGGACTGATGGCTGACCACAACTCGCGCACTCGATCTTGCGTCATACCTACGTCGTCCAGAGCTTGCTTCACATGGCGCGTGCTCTGTCCAGCCCACACCACGTCTCCAAATGCCGTAGATGCATGATTGAAAGCATTCACACGAATGCGGGGATCGTGGGCGCTCGCTAGAAATCCATAGCAGGAGCCGAGGCTTGTGCCCAGTACGCCGAAATGCTCGTAGCCCTGATCTTCAAGCCAGTCGATGCAACAGCGGATGTCGACCACGGCCTGACGGCACGCGGAGAGCGTCCGGCCGATGTTGGCGCTGACCGCGTAGTCGGAGCGCTCCAATTCCACGGGGCGCCGGATGTCGTGATACGGCTTGGACAGACGCAGTGCGGAGATACCCATGCGGTTGAATATGGCGCACAGAGAATTGTGGCTGAATGCATCCGCGTTCCACTGCGGCATCACTACGATTGCTTGCTTTGGCCGTTTCGGGTCTTTGTGTTCGGGCGCGGGATACCAGCGGGCGTTGACCAGATCATTGTCGGGATAACCCGTGCGTTCCGGTGATGTGAACCGCAGAAATTGCGCGGGTGATGTTTTGCCCTCAGCCGCAAGGCGTTTGATCTCGGCAGCCTTGGCCAGAGTCTCGGGTCTGACATTTGTCGGGAACAGTTCGGGGTGACGCTCCTCGAGGCGGAAGTCTGTCGGCTTGTCGTAGCCGAAGAAGACGTCGCTATTTCTGATAAGAAGCTGATTGATGCGCGCCATCGCGGCTTCAGAGGCGGCAGGATCACGCAGAGCTTCTGGAGTTGGGATTGCTGCGCCGAATCCATGTGCCGCCAGAAAAGGCTCAATGAATTCGAAGCCCCACTCAAGCGGCCTGACAACACGATTTTCATCACGGGTGGTGAGACGGGTTTCCCAGTCGTACATCCAGCGCGCGTACTTTTCCCTGAACATGTGCTCAGCTCAATTTTACCAGCGTCTACGCCTTCGCTGGTTCGCATCGATGATGAGCCACACGGGACTGAGGAAAGTGATGAGCGCGATAATTCCGAGCGAAATGACGCAGTAGAGGCACCACACATTCAGGACATCGCGCTCGATATGAGCCAGGTAAAGGGCAAATGCAAGACCTACTGCTGCAGCGAGCGAGAGCACTGCCCGTTGTCGCGCCAACCCCAGCCAAACAAGTGCGAGAAAACCGAGGATCCCGATGAGTGCGACCGGCACGCCTTCAATCATGGAGTAGGAGCTGTGGTTCACAACACCGCAGTCCCATTTCTCATTAATAGAGCAGGGAGTAGTGCCAGCCGTGTAGTGAATCTGAAGCGCAAGGCCCGAGACGACGGCCCCGGCCAGGGCAAGAACCGCAATCACATATCGCATGTTGAGAATGATGCTAGCAGAGAATCGGGGTTCTGAATTTCTGATTGGAGGGTCAGCGAAATCAATGGACTTGGTTGGATACGGACCTCCAGAGCCGCGGATCTGCCAACAAGTCAAATACCGGTCGTCTGTGGGATGCCGTACCATGAACCCATGCGTCAGCCAGCCGATCGGAGACAGCGCATCGCTTTCTTTGGGGGCAGCTTCGACCCTCCTCATCTGGGGCACATTGGCGTCGCGCTCGCGGCACAGACCGCTTTGCAATTGGATACCGTCCTGTTTGCGCCGGTGGGCATTCAACCACTGAAGCCGCTTGGCTCAACAGCGAGCTTTGAAGATCGCGTCGAGATGACGCAGCTGGCAATTAGAGGGTTTCCACAGTTTTCGATTTCCCTTGCCGATGCGCCTAATTCCAGCGGCACGCCGAACTACACCATCGAGACGCTGATGCGGCTGCGGGAACAATATCCTTCGGCAACTCTCTTTATGTTGATGGGTGCGGACTCCCTCGTTGGGCTTGGCCACTGGTACCGAGGCGCAGAGATTCCTTTTGTCGCCCCACTGATCGTGGCTTCGCGCCCCGGACAACGACTTGCGGATATGGCCGCGATTCTGCCTGACGGAATGATAATCACGGAAGATGCAACGGCAACTGAAGACGCGTCGGAAATACCGCTGCAAGTTTTCACTCTCCGCAACACCGCCGGAGCAGCCACGCCGTTCTATCTTCTGCCTGGTCTCGAAATCGAAATCAGCGCATCAGATATAAGAACTCAAGCGAATGCAGCTCTTGATCGCCTTTGCGCAGGTCATGACCTGCTGCCGGATGCGGTCTGCGAATATATCGCGGAACATAGCCTCTACCACTGATATCGCTTTTCTGGATTCGTTTTGCACTGCTTCGCTTCACACTTTATAGTCCAATGATTACCGTAAGCCTTCACTGCGCGCTCCTCTCGGCTTGCCGCTGCCGGGGTGAGAGACTACGATGAGCGAGGAGACCAATTCCGCTGCAATGAGCACAAGCCAGGCGCACGAACAAACCCGCATTCTCGTACAAGCCGCAGCCGCGGCCTGTGAAGACAAGAAAGGCGAAGACACCCGCATCCTCGAACTCGACCCGATCGATTCCGGGCTGTCTGACTTTTTTCTTATTACCTCAGCCACCAACGACCGTCAAGCTATCGCCATTGCCGACGAAATTGAGTACCGCCTGAAGAAAGATTTCGGCGTGATGCCACATTCCGTGGAGGGGCGACGCCGGGGCGACTGGATTCTCCTGGACTATGTCGACTTCGTTGCGCACGTGTTCCTTACCGAGCGACGCGCCTTTTACGATATTGAACGCCTTCGGAAATCGGCTCGACCGCTGACGCCGGCCGAATTCGACACGGAACTCAAGGAAGCATTATCCGCGAAGACGCGAGCAGCCCGAGATAAGGCGGACAGTAAGCCCAAGAAAAAAGTACCCACGCCAAAGCCCAAGAAGACATCGGCAACAAAACCTGCCTCAGTGAAGAAGAAAGCTTCCACGAAGCCGGTAAAAAAGCCTCGCGTCAAACACTAACAGGTTCTAGAATTCACTGGTAAAAAAAGGAAGGGCGCCCATCACGGGCGCCCTTTGTATCTGGCATTCAAGTTAGAACGTGAACGTGCCCTTGAACTGGATGAGGCGCGGAGATGCATCGCCACCGAGGAACGCGCCCAAAATCGAAGTAGGCGTGTTCGCCGTGGTGTAAATCACTCCGAGCGTCGAGTCGTTCACGTCGGAATCCGGAATCTGGAAGTTCGGATGGTTGAAGAGATTGAAGAACTGCACGCCAACCTTGAGTTTGCCCTGTTCCATGCCGGGGACCTTGAAACCCTTTGACACGTCCATGTCGGCATCGGTGTAGTTCGGTCCGTACAGCTGATTCCGGCGCTGTTGTCCATAGTCAGTTGAATTTGTAAAGTGCGAGGCGAACGCGCACGGATTCAGAGTATGCGCGCCTCCACCGCAGTGGTGGTTGAAGTTGTTGTCGATCTGCTTTGCGAGAGGAGCATTGCCGTAGACCACGTCGCCGGTGTTATCCGTTACCGAAAATGGATAGCCGGAGTTGTGGAATACTGCGCCTGCAATTTCCCAGTTGTCGACCAAAGCCCGCGGCCCACCGTAGTGAGGAACCGTAATCGAGTAGTTGGCGCTGATGTAGTGACGAGTGTCGTAGTCGGCGTTCCCATAATTCTGGACGAGGCTATTGGGATTAATCTGCCCAACTCCGTTGACACCGAATGAGTCAAAGCCACCGTTTGAAGAAGTGTCGAGGGCATGGCCGTAGGCATAGTTGAATTGTGTGGTGAGCCAGCTGAGCTTGCTGGTCAACGTAGCAATCAGGCCGTGGTAGTTGGAGTACGATCCACTGTAATACTGTGTGACCGAACCCAATGCCGCATTTGGCCGCGAGGAGGGCAGGCTGGCGTTGTATCCAGGCATGGTCGGATCGGTCTGCCCGTCGTAGGCGTTTGGCATGTACGAAACTGGCTGATGGTAGCTGCGGTTCCCGATGTAATTCAGCGACATTACCGTGTTCTTGACAATCTCACGCTCGACTGCAAGGCTCCACTCTTCATAGGTTGGAAGCTTGACGTCGTGCGCGACCGCTGTAACGGTGGGGCGCGAGAAAACTCCTCCCGTTACCGTCTTGAGGCTGAGAGCGGGTCCGCAACCTGAGTAACATGCACCCTGCGAAAAAAGGCTCTGCAGCGCAGAATTCGAAGTTACCGCAGCCGCGTGTCCGCTCGTGCTCATACTCGGATCGAGCGTAATGTTGTTGCCATACGCCGCTCCCAGAACAGTGAAGCGATCAACGTTGGGAAGGTTTGCCAGCAGATCGCCCATGATTTGCGCTGGGAAGTAGTCTGCGAACATTCCGAAACCGCCGCGAATTGTAGTTTTCGAGTCGGCTCCGCCGGGGAGGAAGGAGAAGCCAAAGCGCGGTTCAAGAGCAATATTCTGCTGCTTGAAGAATGCGCGATCTCTGCCGGTCGTAATCAACTGGTTGTACGGAGTGGCAGCGCTTGTTGGGAGATTGCTGAAATCCTGCGAGAAGTTCGACACGCAGTTGGTACGGCACAGCGGATTCGAATTATGCTCTGCGCGAAGGCCCAGCGTCAGGGTCAAGTTTGACGTTGGCTTCCACTGATCCTGCGCATACGCACCCATTACGTAGAGAGCTACTGGTTCCGACAGGTGCTGCGGGAAGCGCTCCGCCCACTCATCTGAATAACCAGCTGCAAAATCACCTTCGTCCAGAATGTAGTTCTCGCCGCCGGCGAAGTTGATGTTGTGCTCACTTGAGGTGTAATCGGTGATATCGTCGCGGCGCATGGTGAAGCCGAGCTTGAACGTATGCTTTCCCCGACTCAGGCTCAGATCATCGTTGAACTGGTAGCCCGTCACATTGCGGCCTTGCGGAAATGCGTAATCGGCACCGCCGATCCAGGAGCTTGCGTTCAGATTCACATCCCAGTCACCGCCCGACGCAAATCCCTCCGGTACCAGAACAAAAGGCAGGTTGGACGCGGCCAGGGTCGTTGCATTGGTATTCGTGAAGATGGCTCGATAGTAGCTCGCCGCAAAAAGAAACTGGTTGGTTAGATAAGGCGTGAACGTGTGCGTCTCGTTTAACTGCCCTTCATAAGAAGGTTGCGGACTTTCAGCATCGAAGAGTGGGGTGAGGAAGCTGGTTTGCGTCGGCTGGACACCGTGATCGACCTTGGAGTGGACGAAGAGATGGTCATTCGGGCCGAGGTTGAAATCCACGCGATCGTTGATGAGCCATTCACGCCCGAAGTTTGTGGTCTGCCCGTTCCAGATCCAGGTACGGGGATCGTTCGGATCCTGCGAGCCGGAGCTCCAGTTCTTGGCGTTGTTGTAGTAACTGAAAATTGACTGATACACCGGAGCTTCGGCAGCATTTCCGTTGTCAGCGAGATTACCGTAAGGCGCCAGCGTCGGATCCGCTGTGCCTGCCCCGCCGAGAATTGCCGACTGGAATGCAGGGCTCGGTCCATACGCTTTGGCGCGAACTGGAATGATGACGCGGATGCCTTCCGTGTCGATAAAACCGAAGATCTTATCTTTCTTCAGGGGCCCGCCGATAGCCGCCGCCCACTGATTGGCGTTGTCGAAATTTCGGGGCGAACCGAGCTGCTTGTTGAAGTAGCTGTTGGCATTCATCACGCGGCCATTCCACCAGTAGGTCGCATTCCCATGCCACCGGTTGCCACCCGATCGCGAAATCTCATTCACCTGCGCGCCACCGAGTCCGCCGAACGCAGCGTCATAACTGTTGGTGATCACGGTTACTGTGTCCACATCGTTGTTGCCTAGGAGCAAGTTTGTCGCGCCGGAGTTGTTCAAATTCAGGTAAGGATCGCCCTCGTAGCCGCCGTTAACTGTGAATGTGTTCGAGGTACCGGGCAATCCGTTCACGGAGAAGTTGCCATAGCCGCCTTGCGTGTTCATTACTGCGCCAGGTGTAGTTTGCGCTACGAACGTAAGATCGTTGCCTGGATTCGGCAGAGTTTGAATCTGCTGCAGGTCAAAGCTGGTGGACATTTGCGCGTCATCGGTGTGTAGAACCTCTCCTGCACCGGCGCTCACTTCAACCGTAGTGGCCGCCTGGCCAACCGTAAGCTTCACCGACAGAGTCGTGATGACACCGGCGGAAACGGTCGCATCCGCTGTAGTGGTGCTGAATCCGTTCGCGGTAACACTGACCTTGTATCTACCCGGTGGCAACAGTGCGACGCGGAAGTTTCCGGACGAGTCAGAGGTCGCAGCGTTTCGGACATTCTTGTCCTGGCTTGTGACGGTGATTTGCGCATTGGGCAATGCCGCACCCGAAGAATCCAAAACGGTGCCGGCAATGTCCCCGGAAATGTTTGATTGAGCGCTCGCGGTGGGCGCTGCAACGTTAGCCACAAATCCGGCGACTGTCAGCAGACTCAGTGCCAGGGTTGCATTTCTGAACTTCTTAAAACGCATACTGCTCCTCCAAATTCCATTGCAATCGAAGGCTCAAAAGCGGAGCCCTCAAAGCGATGCACACATGTGTTCGCTAGTCCCCGGCCGTGATTTTAGGCACGGGGAACACTTCGCGGGGTCAATTTAAAACCACGCTCAAACTCTTAAATTTAGGTCTTGCTTTGTCCCAAGGCGTGCGGGGAAGTGCAGGGACAGACGTTCAGGACTAACTATGCACGAAGAATGCCATTTGGAAAGTTGTCGCCGCTATCGGCAATAATTGATTGAAGTAAAAGGACTAAGGAGTAGACCTCATTGAGAGCGTCGCAAGTTAACCTCTACAAATAATTGGAGAAAACCTGTTCATAATTCAGGTTTCGGGATTATCAAGTCGAGAGACCGAGTTGTCGGTATATTGAATGCACGACGAAGTCACATATTTACTTAGAGTTAGACCTCAGTCTAGGGCGAGGGGCTGGAGCTCCGATTCCCCTTCGATTGGACACGAATGGATTCGAGTTGGTGTCAATTTCTAACTCCATAGACCAAAAAGAAATGGCCGCGGTTAATTCCGCGACCATTTCAATTTAAGTTGCGACGCCGAACTCAGAACGCGATGTGAAGAGAGAGTTCAGTATTGCGGTTGCCGGACTTGTAAGCCAAAACATCTGTGTAGCTAGAAACGTCGTTCGAGCCGCCCAGATTTAGGAAAGTATTTGCGTGGTTGAAAATGTTGATGAATTCGCCCTTCAACTGAAGGTCATAACGCTCGTGAACCTTGAAGTCCTTTACGACACCGAGGTTCTCGTGCCATGAACCGGGCCCCGTGAACATGTTGCGACCGTCCATGCCTTCGACCAGATGGCAGCCTACGCCATGGATGCCTGAACAAACCGGGACATCGCTACCAGCCCACATTGTTCCCGCAGGAGCCCCATAAGCCGGATCGTAAATTGACTCATAGTAGGCATTGGCAACGGGATTGACTTGCTCGTTGTATGCGTCGCCGTAGTCAGGCAGATGAATATACGAGTAGGTGTTGGGGCCAACACTCGAACTGATATCAGTCAGGTTCGAACCCTTCCGTCGAGGCGCCGTCACGAAACTGGTGCGCGGGCAAACCGTGATGGCATACCCGCAATCGAACATGCTAAAAGGGGTACCGGTCTGAGCGTCAAAGGTCGTGGACACTGTCCAATTCTGACCTAGGGTCTTGGCGACGCCAGTGAGGCTCTTCCCGAATGGAACATTCCATACGATTGCAGACGACACGCGATGTTTCTGGTTGAAGTCCGAGGTGCCGCGATCCAAAGCGTGGTTCCAAGGATCGGTATAGCCAAGCACGAGTCCGCCGCCGCCTTCGTTACCGCTGTCGTTGAAGGTCGAGCTATCGTTATCGATGGCGTGCGAGAACGTGTAGTCGGCGCGAACATTCAGTCCCGTATGCATGAGGTTCGCAGTGCGAAGTTCAGCGGTCAAACCATGGTAGTAGCTGTCTCCGTCCGCACCGCGGAAGTTGACGCTGCCATATTGGTAGTTCGTGCGATTGCCCGTCGAACTGTACAGGTTTGCGGCAGTGCCATAAATTGGGCTGTTCAGATCAAGAGTGTTCACGATCTGATCACCTTCGTAAACGGCACCGTCGAAGGATCTGTTCACGTTGGAGATTGAGTAGTTGTGGATACCGCGCGTCCCCACGTAGGAGAGGCTGGCGGTAGTGTCGGCGAACTGATGCTCGATCGAGAGACTCCAGTTTTCCGCGTAGGCGGGTTTGATTTTTGGATCGACTGCGCGCAAAGTCACGTTAGGTAGTAGCTTTTTTCCGGTTCCGGTGCCGAATTGAGCGAAGTTGTTAGTGCTGACGGGAATCGGAACGCCGCCGTTGTCAGCGGTTGTGAACGACACCACACCGTAGTTCGGAGGATTCTGAATTACGTTAAAAGTGACGTTGTTAAAGTTGCGCTCGTAGTTCATGCCGAAGCCGCCACGGAAGCTGGTCTTGCCGGTACCGAATGGGTCGTATGCAAAGCCAAGCTTTGGTGCGAACTGTTTGGTATTCAGATTCCAAAGACGTCCATTAGGAGCGGTATTGCGGGTGAGAACCTGTCCATTGCGGATCTGGTCCCACGGTGTGCCGCCTGCGCCAAAGAAGAAATTCGCGTCATAGCCGGGTTTCTGTGAGTGCTGGGGTCCATAGAGCTCCCAACGCACACCGACGTTCACGGTAAGCTTAGGATCGACTTTCCATGAATCACTGGCGTATGCGGCACCGTCCTGGTACCGGTTCGAACGCGAGAAGTTAGGCGAGGAAACTGGTAGTGTCACGTCGCAGGCCGAGGTTTCCTGGTAGGTGCCTTGCGCATTCCTGTAGCAGGGATAGGCGCCATTGGGATTGACGGCAACCTGCAATAGCCCGAGACCACCGCTCACGAAGTTCTTGAGTGCATTTGTTGCGCCAGAACTCGCATTGATCAGTCCGTCGACGGCTTCTTCATAAGCTCCGAAGGTGCGGTTGTCCTTGATGTACAGGAAGGTGCCGCCGAATGTGAACTGGTGCTTGCCCTTGCTCCAAGCCAGATCCTCACCGATTTCAATGAAGTTCTGGGGTCCACCAAATGGGAGAGCGTTTCCTGGAGATGTCTGTGAATAACCTGGGAAGTTGATGTAGCCGCCGTTTAACGTAACTGGCGAACCGCCGTTAACGTAGAGCGTGGGGCTGACAGGCTGCGTTCCGAGGGGTTGTGCGTTGTTGTATCGCGAACCAAGAAGTTTCGTAGCCGATGCAAGCGTCGGGGTGATGGCTTTACTGTAAGCCACCTCCAACCCGTGGTTGAACTGCGTGTTGGCGGTGTCATAGCCCTTATAGGGGCTGTTGTTCACCGACCCACTAGGGTTGACCAGGCTCTCCTGAATGTAACGGACAAACATCGAGGAGGTCTGATTAATGGTCCAGTCGGCGCGATTGAAGCTGATCCACTGGTTAACAGGAGTGCCGCCGCCCGAATCGGCCGGAATCTGATAGATAGATTGACCGAAGAGATTCTTTGTGCAAATTGCGGTATTGGAAATCTTCGCATCGGCGCAGCCACCAGACAACTTGGTGTTGGTGGGTAGTCCTGCTTGCGTCAAACCGATGTAATTAATGTCTGAGCCCCATAGGCTGCCCTGGACCTGTGCTCCTGTCAATTCTGTGCCGTTGATGGGATGTGCCAGCGTGCCGTACGCAGCAAAAAAGTCCTGCATGTTGGAGGCAGACATCCCGATTAGATCTGTCGTTGGAACCGTAGTGATGATGTTCTGAGCACTGCGGATGCGGGTCCATTCAGTTGACGAGAAAAAGAAGATCTTGTCTTTCTTGATTGGGCCGCCGATCGAGTAGCCGAACTGGTTGTGCGTATAACGGGGCTTGGCAGGTGTAGTCGGATCTACGGCATGAAGGTAGTTGTTGTTGTAACCATCCGAAGCGAGAGTCGAAACGCGATTGAATTCGTAAGCTGAGCCGTGCAGACCGTTGGTGCCCGACTTAGTGGACACATTCACGGCGCCTGATCCGCGGCCATACTCTGCGCCGGAGTTCGAAGTGACGATGCGAATCTCTGAGGTGGCATCCATCGGCACGGTCTGGCCGATGCCCACAGCATACAAATCGGTGTTCTCAACGCCGTCCAAAAGGATGTCAACGGATGTATTTCGAGATCCTGAGATATTGAATCCGACGCCACGCGCGGTCGCCGTTGGATCTGAGGAAAGGTTTCCGGAGAAAGCAACCAAGCTGTAAGGGTTGCGATCAAGCGTCGGCAGGCTGAGAATCTGGTCAGTCTGAATTACTGCAGCCACTTCAGGTTTCTCGAGGTGCACGCCCGCAAAGTCATCGGCAGCAACGGTAATTTGTGTACTGCCACCCGCCACAGCCAATTTGACGTTGATGGTGTTGGAGGATCCCACCGTGATCTGCAGGTTGTGCGACGCCGGGGTGAATCCTGGCGAGCTGAAGCTCACAGAATAAGTGGCAGGCAAGAGTTGGTTCACGGAGTATTCGCCCTTACTATTGGTCGCGGACACTCTTACCGCACCTGTGGCGATGTTTGTTAGCTTGACTTCAGCGTTGGGAATCACGGCGCCTGACGCGTCAGTGACAACACCTGAGCACGAACCGAGATCGGCTTGCGCCTGGGCTACAGGGGTCCCGATGCAGGCAACGTAGGCGGTGAGGCCTAGCAGACTCACGGTCAAAGCAGCAGCATGCAGCAATCGTAAGAATCGCATTGAAATCCTCCAGATCGACTCCGGATCGGGGAGACTTCATGCAGAGACAGTTCCCGATCCGCTTATCGCGCTCGGCGTCTCGGGTCTAGCTGGGGAGGGTTAGGTCCGTTCCGCGGTTAACAGTGAATAAAAAGGCTCAAAAAAACAACAAGAACATAAAGGTTTGTCTTCGCCACTTCCGCAAAGAAGTGACCAAAACCATCCCAAGGTAAACAGGGTTCTTAGGTGTCTTTAGTGCAACCGGCGTGCCAAACACGCAAGAACGTCTCAATTCGCAATCTAAAGGACTAATACAGCCGAGCCGGTGACCTAAATCACATCTGAATATGAGAAGCTGTAGCGCGACTTCGCGGTATTTCACAAAACGTTTTATCTGTCGAATTATTCGGACCCAATTCGATGACTCGAATCATGTATCTTCGCTGCATGCAGATCGTGCTGGCGCATGTCGGAACGCGACCTTCCACGAAGGATCCCTTTGACGTCGCAACTTCGATGTACATCGAACGTTGCTCCGGACACGCGCAGTGTCAGGCTGAATCATTCAGGAACGTGGAAGCGTTCTTTGTTTGGCTCGACAAACAGCAGCGGCGCACTCCCGCAATTATTGTGCTTTTAGATAGTCGAGGACGACAGATGAGCTCAGAGGATTTTGCTGCATGGCTTGGCCGCCAGCGGGACAATGGAGCTCAACAGATCGTATTCGCCATCGGCCCCGCAGACGGCTGGTCAGAGACCGACAAAAAAAGAGCGACGCTGCTGCTTTCGCTCGGTCCTTTTACCCTGGCTCATGCACTTGCGCGCGTTGTGATCGCGGAACAGGTCTATCGCGCATTTACAATTCTTACAGGCCATCCCTATCACTCCGGCCACTAAGAATTAGCCATCCAACCGATCCATCTTGACTTCAGTTTCAATTTGAACAGGCCGCCGTGCGTGCCTGGAGGGAAATGTGACCACCGAAGAATCTTCCCGACGCGGACTTATCCTTATCAACACGGGCCCGGGCAAGGGCAAGACCACCGCTGCCATGGGCACGGCCCTGCGCGCGGTTGGCAATGGCATGCGCGTATTGATGCTGCAGTTCCTCAAGGGATCGTGGCACTACGGCGAACTCGATTCAACGCAGGCCTTCGGGCAGAATTTCGTGCTCAAGCAGATGGGACGCGGCTTCGTTAAAGTCGGCGGCGCGGAGACAGACCCTGAAGATGTCCGCATGGTGCAGGCTGCGTGGGATGAAGCACGAGAAGCCATCATGTCAGGCGAATGGGACATGGTGGTGCTCGACGAGATCAACTACGCCATCGGCTATGGCATGCTCGATCCGGCGGTGGTCGTCGAGACGCTTCGCAACCGGCCGGAGATGGTGCATGTAATTCTGACCGGACGCAATGCGCATCCTTCTCTTGTCGAAATCGCCGACACTGTAACCGAGATGCGCGAAGTGAAACATGCCTACCAGAAAGGCATCCTGGCGCAGCGCGGCATCGAGTTCTGATCTTTTCGGCATTGTTCTAAATTGAGACTGCAAGTTTTCCTTTCCCATGCGTTCCAAGGCCAGTTCCAGGAGGAAAGACTTGCGGAAGACCTCGACTTTTCTAACTGCGCTTTTTATTGCAGCGTTTGCGCAATCGCAGCAAACGCCACCGGTGGCACTCACCATCTACAATCAGGATTTCGCGGTCGCGCGCACCTTTCTGAATCTCGATCTACACGCAGGTGTTAACGAGATCACGACGGACAGCGTCACCAGCCGTCTTGAGCCCGACTCTGTCGTTATCCGCGATCCTTCAGGCAAGCGCGTGGTACATGTCGTCGAACAGAACTACGACTCCGCGATCGTGAGCCAGGAGTGGCTGCTGCAGAAGTACGAAGGAAAGACAATCGATTTTCAGATCTCGACGCCGCAGGGTCTCAAGATTGTACAAGGCAAAATTATTCGTGCCGGCTTCTATCGCCAGCAGGAGTACACCTTCGACGGCCAGATGTTGAGCGGCCAGACCGCACAGCCTCTGATTGAGATCGACGGTAAGATGCAGTTTCAGCTTCCCGGAACGCCGCTCTTCCCTGCGACGACCGATGGCATGTTGCTGAAGCCAACTTTGCGCTGGCAGATCGACTCGAGTTCTGCCGATCACTTCAATGCGGAACTCGCCTACATCACCGGCGGCCTGAGCTGGGACGCAACCTATAACGTAGTTGCTCCTGACACCACTGACGTAACGGGAGATGAAAAGGCTGACCTGCTCGGATGGGTGACCATTCACAATCAGTCAGGGACAGAATTCCCGCAGGCAAGAATCAAGCTGATGGCCGGCGACGTCGCGAAGATCCAGCCGCAATCGGGATACAACGCAATGGCACAACTGCGCATGGAGGCCAAAGCGCTCGATGCCATGCAGCCCGGGGTTACTCAGAAAGCCTTCGACGACTTCCACCTCTATGATCTCAATCGCACGGTTTCTCTGCGCGACGGAGAAACGAAGCAGGTGCAGTTTGTCGATGCTGCGAATGTAAGCATGCGTCGCAACTATATCTACGACGGTCTCGCCGAGCAGGTACAGCCGATCTATGCAGGAAACGTCAATCAGAATCAGGCTTACGGTCTCGGTGGTGAGAACACCAAGGTTCTGATCGTTGAAGAAATCAAGAACTCAGAGTCGAATCATCTCGGCATGCCGCTGCCGGCAGGTCGCGTTCGGCTCTATCGCCGCGATGCGGACGGACAAGTGGAATTTGTGGGCGAGAATCTCATCGGCCATACACCTGCCGAGGAGACGGTAAGAGTGCCGACCGGAAGCGCCTTTGACGTGGAGGGCTCACGCCGGCAAACCGACTTTCACGTGGAATACAACAAGCGCATGCTCGATGAAACTTTTGAGATCAAGATTACCAACCAGAAAATGCAACCCGTCAACGTAAGCGTGATCGAGCACATGTACCGTGGCGAGAACTGGCAGATCACGGATAAATCCACCAAGTTCAACAAGCGCGATAGCCACACCATTGAATTCCCGGTTAAAGTCCCGGCGAAGGGAGAGGTGACGCTCAGCTATTCGGTTCACTACACCTGGTAGCGCCGCAAAGCACGTTGAAGGTCGGTTCATTTCTCATTTTTGTTCCGGTTCCGACCGCGAACTCTGCACCACGAGCTCCCAAACTCGAAATGCTCTCCGGGTCGCTATAATGACTGAGGCTTATGTCCTGGTTTAAGCGCGAGAACGGCGAGTTTGACGGTCCCGGCGGCAACGACGGTGATGCGGAGAAGAGTGTCCGCACCGAAGGGCTGTGGGTCAAGTGTCCGGGCTGCCGGCAGACCATCTGGAAGGCTGACCTTGAAGCCAACATGAACGTCTGCCCCAAGTGCCAGTACCACTTCAAAATTGGCGCGAAGCAGCGGTTGGACCTGTTGCTGGAACCGGGCTACGAAGTGGTCGATGGCGGACTTTGCTCAACCGATCCGCTGAACTTCACCGACATCAAGCCATACAAGCAACGTCTTCGCAAGGCACAACAGGACACTGGCCTCAACGACGCAATCGTGAATGCTGTGGGCCAGATCGGTTCGCACGCTGTCGTTGTCAGCGCCATGGAGTATGGATTCATCGGCGGATCGATGGGTGCGGTAGTCGGCGAAACGATTGCGCGAGCCGTTGACCGCGCACGCCTCGACAAGAAACCGCTGATCGTAGTTGCCGCGTCGGGCGGAGCGCGCATGATGGAAGGCGTCGCCAGCCTGATGCAGATGGCGAAAATCTCCACCGCGCTGGCGCAGCTTGACGATGCGCGCGTTCCTTATATCTGCGTGCTCACCGATCCGACGACCGGTGGCGTGACCGCGAGTTTCGCTATGCTTGGCGACCTCAACATCGCCGAGCCCGGCGCCTTGATTGGCTTTGCGGGGCCGCGTGTCATTGAGCAGACCATCCGTCAGAAGCTTCCTGAGGGGTTTCAGCGCTCTGAATTCCTACTTGAAAAGGGCTTTCTGGATGCGGTCGTCCATCGCCACCAACTCAAGAGTTACCTTATTCGGGCGTTGGAATTCATGGTGGTCCCAAAGCTCGCGGAATCGGCTGGCTGAAAGCAGATGGAACCGGAGCTACATGAAACGGTAGGTCCCCGTCCATTCCTTCCATATATAGAATAAGACCCTTCCAGTCACGACTCCCGCTCAGTCACTCTGCACCGAAGGCGGAAAATATATATTTCTGAATATTGGCCTATCGATATCTCAAAATAGGTGGAAAACAGGGGCTTTGGGCACTATTGCGGTCTTATCTCGCGTCTTCTAAATCTTTGATAATTAGCCATATATATAAATAATGGCCTGATCGCCCCCATTGGAACTAAAAATGCAACCAAGTGGGCGATGTCCCCGAAAAAATGATTTCAGACCTCCCTCGAGGAGATCTGCTTCCTTGCATTCGAACAACCAATCGGAGAAAACCACCGTGACACTATCCAAACGGATTCTGGCCGTATTTCTAGCTCTCTGGGCCGGCGTCGCTGTAGCCGGCGCGCAAACCTCAAACGGTACTGTAATTGGCGCGATCACCGACAGTCTCGGAGCCTCGATCGTGGGTGCAACCGTTACGATCACCTCGGTCGACACTGGAGCCGTCCGCACGACTGTGACGAACCAGGAGGGAACCTACCGCATTGAGGCTGTCCTACCCGGCACCTACAACGTGTCTGCCTCTGCCTCCGGCTTTGAGACCACGGTGAACAAGGGACTTATCGTTCCGGGCACGGCTATCGTTTCTGCCAGTTTGGTGCTGAAAGTGGGTTCGGCCTCTGACAAGGTCGAAGTCTCCGCTGATAACGCCGTCTTGAACACTGACAACGGTCAGATCGCTGGCACCATCAGCGAGCAGGAAATCAGCAGCCTTCCGATTGCCAGCCTGAACCCATACGAACTCGCTCTTACCCTGCCGGGCGTCATGAATACGCAGGTCGGCGGCTTCTCAAATGGTGTTGACTTCAACGTAGGCGGTGGCCGCCCCCGCGCCAACAACTTCCTCATTGAAGGTCAAGACAACAATGACGCCGGAATTCAGGGCCAGGGTCTTCAGCCCGGCAACGACGAAGCTGTCAAGGAAGTCGTAATCATCGAGAACGCGTACACCGCCGAATATGGTCACGGAGCGGGATCCGTATCGAACCTGATCTACAAGAGCGGCACGAACGACTGGCATGGCGCGGTCTACGAGCGCCTCCAGAACTCCTCGCTGGACACCGTCGACAAAAACGAAATTCTCAACGGCATCACGACGGTCAACAAATACCGTGAGAACCAGCCCGGCTTCCGTGTCGGCGGTCCCATCATTCACAACAAGCTCTTTGGCTTTGCTTCGTATCAGTGGGATTTCTATCGTTCAACCGCGAATCTCGCGCAACTCACCGTACCAACGGCGGCTGGTTTCGCCACGCTCGGCAACTATTCTTCAAACACTCGCGTTGCCAACCTGATCAAGGCCTATGGCGGCCTGGTCGGCACCAATGGCGGTACTAAGATCACACCTCCCGCAATCGCCCTTGGTCCTGACCCAGTCACAGGCGTCGACCGCGGCACCGTGGAAATGGGCACCGTCGAGCGCAACCTCGGCGCGGACGACAACGCTCCTGAGATCGATCTCAAGGGCGATTACATCATGAGCGATAAGGACACGTTGAACCTTCGCTTCATCCGCACCCGCTTCACCGCTCCGTACGACGTGTTCAACTTCACCGGTCAGTTGCCGGGTTTCGACTCCGATCAGGACGGCACTTCATATAACACCGGACTCGTCGAGTCGCATGTGTTCAATCCTCACGTTGTCAACGAAGCGCGTTTGTCCTATAGCCGAATTGGATTCTCCTTCGGCCTGCCCGGCAGCACCTTGGCCAACCCGCTATACAACCAGCCGGCCGTCAGCGTTTCAAATATGACCGGCTACGGCATCCCGGGCAACATTCCCCAGGGCCGCTTCCACAACACTTACCAACTGCAGGACACCATCAGCTGGACGCACGGTAAGCACTTCATCAAGGTCGGTGAAGACATTGCCGACACTCGCGTCAAGGATCAAATTCCCTTCAATTTCTATGGCGCAATCGGCTTCACCAACGACACCAGTTCAACCACAGTCCCTGGTCCCGGCGGCGTAGGAACACAGTCTGTGAAATATACCGGCCTCGCCAACCTCATCGACGACTTCGGCGGACCAAACACCACAGTGACGCAGAACTTCGGCAGCCCGATTGCCCAGCCCAGGCTCTTCAGCCAGAACTACTTCGTGCAGGACACCTACCGCCCGATCCCGACGCTAAGCCTGGATCTTGGCTTCCGGTATGAATACAACGGCGCCCCATTCAACGCGACAGGCACGCCGTACCCCGGCATCGATGTCACCAATCCGGCATGCTTCCCGTTGACACCCGGTGCCAGCTGCAAAACCAAGCAAATCGCCGACGGCAACCAATGGGGACCTCGCGCCGGCATTGCGTGGAGCCCGACTCTCTTTGGCCAGAACAAGACCGTCATTCGCTCCGGCTTCGGAGTCTTCTATGATGTGGTCTTTACCAACATCATCGACAACATCCAGGCCACAGCACCCAACGCGGCGTCGCCGGTCATCACCAGCAGCGCCACCGCCAACGGTCACCGTGGCACCGGCTCCTGGTATGAGCAGTTTGCCAATCTGAACCAGACCCCCAAGCCGACAAACACTGCTGAGCCAATCGTTGATCACCTGCTTTCGCCTCGCACGTTGCACTGGAACCTCAATGTCGAGCAGGAACTGCCCTGGGCGACAACCATCCAGGTTGGCTATGTTGGCGAGCGCGGCGAACACCTTTATGGCAACACAAACCTCAACCCCTATGTCAACGACACCCTCTCCGCTGCGCGCGTCATCCCGACTCGTGGTTCGATCGTGATTCGCGACAACTCGGACGACTCGGAGTACACAGGCCTCTGGTCAGAACTCGATCACAAATTCAACCACCAGTTCCTCTTCCGTGCCTCCTACACGCTGGGACGCGCATTCGACGACGGATCCGAAATCTTCACGACTGCGAATGAATCCTCTTACCAGTTCAGCCGTTATCCAACACCGCGCGGAACCACCGATTGGGGTCCCTCAGAGTACGACCACCGTCAGCGTCTCGTGCTGGCTTATATATGGACTCCCTCTGTGTGGCACACCGAAGGCGCGATGAAGGTCGTCGGCAACGTCGTCAATCACTGGGCCCTGGCCGGTATCACGCAGTTCCAGTCCGGTACCACACACAACGTTGAAGTCGGTTATGACGGCGACGGAGACGGCATCAGCAATGATCGCCCGATGCTCGGAAACAAGCATGCGCCCGTGAATACCTATGCCTTCGACGATTCTTGGTTCTATGGCGTTTCACAAGGAACCCTGTGCTCGGGACCAAGCTTCTGGTACACCAACAACCCTTGCGAAGTGGTTTCGCCAGATCAGGTGCACTGGATTGTCGGCCCCTACGGCTCTCATCCGACCAATCCGATCGGCCGCAATTCTTACATTGGACCCGGATACCAGCAGTGGGATATGAACGTTCAACGCTCATTCAAAATCCACGAAAAGCTCACCATGGATTTCCGCGGCGAACTCTTCAACGTGTTTAACCACGGACAGGTCGACACCAACGGCTACCTGGAAAACTCCACCCTCATCAGTGGAATTCCAACCGATGCGTACACAGGCGACAACGGCACCAACACCTTTGAGTCCGCCGACCCAGTCGTCAACGGTCACCGCCACGCGCGTCTCTTTATTCGCTTCCAGTTCTAACTTGGTTCTCTGCACTGAAGAGGCGGCCCGAAAGGGCCGCCTCTTTTCTTGCGCAACATATTCACTCCATGAGGGAACGGGGATGTTCTAGACTTGTTGCGCTGACACGTAAAGGACGCAACGATGGTCTGCTCTACCAGATTTATTTCTCTGGCCACTCAAGCCGGCCTGATCCTGCTATTTTCTTTTCCCGCCGCCGTTCGCTCGCAAGGCGCTTTACCAACTTTCAGCTCCATCCCAACCATTCCCTTTGACAGCGCAGCCCCCGTCATCCGCGCCCACTCTGAAACCGAGAAGCCCTTCACGGTTGCCGGAGAACGCGGCGTGATCCTTGGACAGCAGAACGGCACCTTCGAAACCTGGGTTCTGCCGGTTAAGCTGCTTTCGCACCTCACCATCGAGGCGGACATCGAAGGCTACACTGTTCCGATCGATGTGAATCAGCAGGCCGCAGAGATCGAAGTCCGTCCAGATCGCACCGTCATTACATACAGCCACATTGGGTTTACGGTGCGCCAGATCATGTTCTCGCCCAATGATGCGCCGGAAGGTACCGGGCCCGTTGTCCTGTTCGAATTCGACTGCGTTCATCCGACCGAGTTCATCTTCCGCTTCACGCCGGAACTCCGCTGGATGTGGCCGGAACGCAATGAAGGTGTGCCGGGCGTTGAGTGGGTTGCAGGACCGAACGCCGCTCCCAAAGCCAAGGAGCCGGGTCCCTCCGGATCGATCTCTGGTACGCCGCTGCCAAACCACGGCTATTATGTTCTCCACGCCGACTATCCCGACCTCGCAGGCGCCATTACGATTCCAGGCGCGCAACCGGGGATCATCGCTCCTTATCAGGAACGTCCGCAGGTTCACCCAGTCGAATTCCATCTACACATTGATCCTTCCCGCGATCACGGACGACTTTTTCCGCTCCTGATGGCCGCAGGAATGAATAAGGCATCCGCCACAAATGATGCCCTGGGTTTGACTCTGGCCAAGCTGAATGCGTCGATCGCTGATCTCTACGCGGCCCACGCCGACGGCTACAAGAAGCTGCTGGCCGACTCTACCTCTATCTCCACACCAGACAAAGCCCTGAACGAAGCCTTTCAATGGGCCGTAGTTTCCATCGAGCAACTCAGGGCTCATCCTGTCGATGCGCATTCCATCCCAACGGACGAAACGGCGCTCGTTGCCGGCTATTACGCTTCCGGCGATTCTGCACGCCCCGGCTTCGGCTGGTTCTTCGGCCGCGACGCGCTCTACACGCTCTTCGCCGTGAATGGTTACGGGGACTTCTCACTTTCGAAGTCGGAGCTTGAGTTTCTGATCAAGCGCCAGCGCGACGATGGCAAGATCATGCACGAGTACTCGCAGACTGCGGCCGCCATCGACTGGCGTTCGTTCCCATACATGTACGCTGCTGCCGACGCCACTCCACTCTTCCTGCTTGCTGTGACCGACTACGTACGCTCCAGTGGTGACACGGCTTTCCTGGCCGCGCACCGAGACGCAATCGAAAAGGCATGGGAGTTTGAAACCAGCCACGCCGATGCGAACGGGATTTATGCAAACACGCAAGGCACCGGCTGGGTAGAAAGCTGGCCCGGCGGCATGCCGCACCAGGAGGTGTATCTCGCTTTTCTCGATCAGCAGGCATCCGGCGCAATGGCCCAGCTCGAAGACATGCTGCACGACTCCCAAAAGTCGACAGCCGCGCGCAGCCGCGCTGAAGCCATCGCCAAGACGATCGAAACACAGTTTTACGACAAGGAAAAATCCTGCTACGCCTTCAACCGCAACGCCGACGGCTCTCTCGATCGCACGAGCACCGTTTATCCCTCGCTCGCTTGGTGGAGCGGCAAGGGCCTTGCCGGCGCATCATCGATTCCTACACAGACAGGCACGTGCCTTGAGCAGTTCGCGGGTCATGCGCTCAATACCGACTGGGGACTGCGCGATGTAGCCAACGACGAAAAAATCTACGACGGCATGAGCTATCACCAGGGCTCGGTGTGGCCGCTCTTCACCGGCTGGGCCGCGCTCGCGGAGTACCGCGCCAACCAGCCTCTTGCCGGCTATCAACTACTGATGGAGAACGCGAACTTGACCAACGCGCAGGATCTTGGCGCTGTGACGGAATTGTTATCAGGCGACTTCTTTGTGCCCTTCGGCCGCAGCACCAGCCACCAACTCTGGTCGTCGGCCATGGTGATTACACCGACGCTACGCGGGCTCTTCGGAATCGAAATCGACGCGCAGACTAAAACCATCACCGTCAATCCGCATTTGCCGGCCAACTGGCCCAAGGCTGAAGTGAAAAACATCCAGGTGCCCGGCGGAACCCTCGGCCTTTCTTTCACCAAAGAAGGCGAGACCCTCATCATGTTCCTTGAACAATCCGGCGTGAATGGTTGGAAAGTACATACCGATTCGCACAATGCCAGGCCGGACCCAATTCGTCGTTCAGCTTTTGATTTTCCGTTGAGTCCAGTTCGAGTTACTTTCCTGGATGATCGACTCGCCACTGCCGGCGCCGGCACTTCGATCGCGCGCGTCGTCCATGAAGAGTGGAACTCAAGAAGCGTCGCACTTCAAGTTGAGGGCCCGGCTGGATCCTCTGCAAATTTCCTCGTGTCTCAGCGCGATGGGAAAACGCCAGGTTTGCAAGTGTCAGGTGGGCTTTCGAACCACGCCGAAAGCGGCAAACCCGGCGCGCTTCTCACATCGCTTGGAATTGGTGATCCCGTGAACGCTCCACCGTTCGCCAGCACACTTCAAATCAACTTCCCACCCGGCGAAGGTTGGAAGACCATCACCGTCACCCTAGCGTGGTGATCGAAACCGGCTCCAATGTAGATTGGAACCGGCTCGACAGCGACAACTACTTCTTGTGCTTCCGATAGAGCCCGATCAGATGATTCGTCGAGCTGTCATGCGCGAGTTGCGGCTCTGACGCACTCTCCAGTTCAGGAATGATCTTCTGCGCGAGCGCTTTGCCGAGTTCAACACCCCACTGGTCGAACGAGTTGATCTGCCAGACCACTCCCTGCGTAAAGACGCAGTGCTCGTAGAGCGCAATCAGCTTACCCAGAACCGCAGGCGTCAGTTCCTCCGCAAGGATCGTATTCGACGGGCGGTTGCCTTCAAACACGCGATGCGGAACCAGCCAGTCCGGCGTGCCCTCGGCGTTCACCTGCTCTGCAGTCTTGCCGAAAGCCAGCGCCTCAGCTTGCGCGAAGACATTGGCCAGCAAAATGTCGTGATGAGCTCCCAGCGGATTCAGCGTTTTGTAAAACCCGATAAAGTCGCATGGGATCAGCCGCGTTCCCTGATGGATTAATTGATAGAAGGAATGCTGCCCGTTTGTTCCGGGCTCGCCCCAATAGATGGGGCTGGTGTTGTAGCGGACTTCCTTGCCCTTGAGAGTGACGTGTTTGCCGTTGCTTTCCATGGTGAGCTGCTGCAGGTAGGCCGGGAAGCGCTTCAGATACTGCTCATAGGGAAGGATGGCGATGGTCTGTGCATCGAAGAAGTCTGTATACCAGACAGAAAGCAGCGCCAGCAGGACCGGGAGATTCTTTTCAAGCGGCGCAGTGCGGAAGTGCTCGTCCATCTGGTGGAATCCATCGAGCATCGCGCGGAAACCATCCGGCCCGATCGCTAGCATTGTCGACAAGCCAATCGCTGAGTCCATGGAATAGCGGCCGCCAACCCAGTCCCAGAACCCGAACATGTTCGCGGTGTCGATGCCGAACTTTGTCACTTCGCCGGCGTTGGTCGAAACCGCCACGAAGTGCCTTGCAATCGATGACTCATCGCCGCCAAGTCTTTCGAGCAGCCAAGACCGCGCGGTGTGCGCATTGGTCATGGTCTCGAGTGTCGTGAAGGTTTTCGACGAGACAATAAAAAGCGTCTCCGCCGCATCCAGATCCTGCACCGCCTCCGCAAAGTCTGTGCTGTCCACATTCGAAACAAACCGGAAAGTCAGCGCGCGGTCGCTGTAATGTTTCAGCGCTTCATACGCCATCACCGGGCCGAGGTCGGATCCGCCGATGCCAATATTGACCACGTTCTTGATGCGTTTGCCGGTGTGGCCCTTCCATTCGCCGCTCCGCACCCGATCAGAAAACGCAGACATCCGATCCAGCACCTCGTGCACCTTCGGCACCACGTTTTCGCCGTCCACCACAATGGACGCACCTTTGGGCGCACGCAACGCCACATGCAGCACCGCACGCTTCTCAGTGATATTGATCTTCTGCCCGCTGAACATCGCATGTGTGCGTTCGCGCAGTTTCGACTCCTCCGCGAGGGCGAACAGTATCTTCAAGGTTTCATCCGTGACACGGTTCTTGGAGTAATCGAGGAAGAGCCCGACCGCCTCTGCCGTAAAACGTTCGCCGCGCTTTGGATCGTCTGCAAAAAGCGTGCGCAAATTCCACTTTGCCGCTTCGCGTGCGTGCGCCTTTAGATCTTTCCAGGCCTTCAGGCTGGTCAGCGGCTTTACGTTGATTACAATTTTTTTCTCTGCCCTCGCCATTTCCAATCCTCCATGTGCGGCGTCACAACTTCACATTATCGTCGCCCCCGCTGCCCTCCAGCTGTGGATCACGTTCAGGTCCCGAAGCGTGCCAGTCTGCAAGATCTTTGGATACAGTCGCTGTCTGACGGACGTGACCAGTTGGTAACACATCAGCCTATGACTCGTAGCGCCAATCTCGAGCGCTTCGTAATGGGATAAATGGACCATTCTGGTCCAGAATTTCTTTTTCCGTGCAAAGCTGACTACAGCATCGTCGAACAACTCTTTCCCGATTCGAACACCCTGGTGTTCCCCGCTGCTATTGAGGTTAGAAACTTGTCAAGCGCGCCGAAAGACCAAACCATTTTCGTTGTAGACGACGAATCGATCATCGCCCAGACTGTCGGCATCATTTTGCGCAACGCCGGGTATGAGACACGTTCGTTCAGTGAGCCGGCAGCGGCACTCGATGCAGCCGCGGGTGAATCGCCGGACTTGCTTGTCACCGATATGGCGATGCCGGAGATGAACGGGATTGAATTAGCCAACCGAATGCAGGAGCTCCGCCCCCGCTGCAAGGTGCTCGTTATCTCCGGTCACTTTATGACGCTTCCGCAAATTGGAAATAGCGATGAGCCCGCGCGCGACTTCGATTTTCTCTCCAAGCCGGTCCATCCCTTGAAACTGTTGGAGAAAATCGAACACGTCCTACTGGGAGCCGCTTAGACGCTCGACAACTGTCGTGCGAGTGACACCCTGCTTTGGTGAGACCGGTACGCCCACTGGCAATATCGCCTCAACAATGCGCACCAAGCGCGATGATGTTGCGTTTTGTGCGATCTTCA
The DNA here is from genome assembly GCF_039994875.1 of Telmatobacter sp. DSM 110680. GTDB lineage: Bacteria > Acidobacteriota > Terriglobia > Terriglobales > Acidobacteriaceae > Telmatobacter. The sequence goes on from NZ_CP121196.1 coordinate 795,619, forward strand.
ACCGAAATTCAGATTCGCATCGGCATGAGTACGTAACGCGAACGATACTCCGCATCGGGATCTTCGGGGCGCATCTGGCCGGCGCTTTGTGAGTCTTTGAACTCGAGCCTGACTTCGCCTTCATTACCCAACGCTTTCAGAAAATCGATGATGTAGGTCGAGTTGAAACCGACCACAATCGGGTCGCCGGAGTAGGGCGTATCAATGGTGTCTTCGCTCTCGCCGCTTTCCGTAGACTGCGAGCTGATCTTGAGCTCGTTGCCTTCGAGCCGCAACCGGATCGCGCCTGACCGCTCATCGGCAAACTGGGCTACGCGTTGAATAGCGCTCGACAGTTCACTCGACCGGACCACGGCGAACTTGGTGTTGTCGCGCGGCATCACTGCTTCATAGTTGGGGAATTGACCCGACAACCGGCGAGTGCTGAGCGTACGGTGGCCAACCTTGAAGAACAGCGTATGCTCGTCGTCTGCAAATTCGACCTTCTCAACATCGGTGTTTGAAAGCAGACCCTGCAACTCCTGTAGCGCTTTGCGGGGAATTAGGATGCGCTTCTCGCCGCTGATGCCTTCCAAGGCTTCCCCTGGCTTCTCAACGAACGACAGCCTGTGCCCATCAGTGGCCACCATGGCAATCGACTCAGCTTTGAGCACCAGGAGAGCGCCGTTGAGCGTGTACCGTGACTCCTCGTTCGAGATTGCGAAGATGGTGTGCGCAATCAGCGTCTTCAGCGCCACCGCAGGAATGCTGGTGACCGAGACGGCAGGGAACTCGGGAACCTGCGGGTAATTGGCGCGCGCCATGCCGACCATCTTGGTATTGGAGCGGCCGGAGCGAATCTGGACCCAGTGATTATCGAGCAGTTTGATGGAGATGTCGCCATCAGGTAGGAGCTTGATGTAGTCGTAAAGCTTGCGCGCGGGAATGGTGCACGAACCGGGCTTCTTCACCTTCACTGCAGCACTCGTCCTAATGGCTTGGTCCAAGTCTGTCGCGGTGATGTTCAGGCGGTCGCCATCGGCTTCGATCAGGAAATTTGAGAGGATGGGAATTGTCGTCTTGCGCTCAACCACACTTTGCGTCGCCGTGAGTTCCTTCACCAGTTCCTGGCGGCTTACGGTAATTTCCATCGCTGCCCCCTGTGCTGCCGGCTTTTCAACTTCAGTTTCCACGATCGGCATAGTTCCCACCTGTTCTGGTGGCCGTCACACCTAGCGCCGGCTGCCCAGACCCCCAATTTACGTCCATCTGCTGCGATCTACGCCGTAGTTTCGCTTTGCCCAAGCCTACACTAACCAGACTATGGCGGAAAACCGCTGCAGTTTGTTGCCTTTGATTGTATGCATCCTGACAAATTCTGGTGCGTGGAAAACCCGTCAACATTTCTGGATTATGAGGATGTCGAAGGTTTAACAGAAATGAAACCGAAATCAACCAGAAATTGCCGTTGCTTCAATCTGAGATACATCGTCGACCATCGACCTCGCCCGCACCAGTGTCAGCACCGTAATGTCGTCTTCCTGTCCGAACTTCAGCGCCGCTTCCGCGATGGTTCCGGCAGTCTGGCTGCTGATCGCTCGCGTCCGTTCGAAGCCGAAGAGTTCGCCCTTGGCATCGGTTGCTTCGAGCACACCGTCGGAGAGCAGGGTCAACTGATCGCCGGGCTCCAGATGGAATGTGCATTCTTCGTACGTCTCTTCGGGCGAGATCCCAAGCGGCAGGTCTGAACTCACCAGCAACTCTTCACCGTTGCGATAGGGGGATAGATGGCCAGCGTTGGCTAACGTCACTTCCCCTTGGTCGGTCACTCGCGCGCAAATACAGGTAATGAATCCGCCATCCTGCGTCTCAGCCTGTTGGCGATTGAGGCGGATCAGCACCGCCGCGGGGCCAAGTCCTTCCGCCGCCAAAGCACGAAGCGCGCCCAACGCAAGCGTGCCGGTCATCGCGGCCTTTAGTCCTTTGCCGCTGACATCCCCAACTACGACTAGTTGTGCGCCGTCAGCCTGGGAAAAGACTTGGTAGAAATCTCCGCCAACCTCTTGCGCGGGAAAATAAGCAGCTTCGATCGCGTATCCCTTCACTTCAGGCAATTTAGCCGGCACCAGGCGCTGCTGAATTCCCCTGGCAGCTTCCAGCTCCGCTGCGCCTCGAGCTTGTTCTCGGCTCACCTTGGTAAACCGAAAGAACATGACTACACCAATGGCGAGCGCAAAAAGAAAATCACCGATGTCGACGATTTGAAGAGGAATGGGACCAACCTGGATGGGGTTGGCCAGGAAATCAGCACGACCCCAACCGGTGTCGAGCGATGCAGTTCCGACATCGAAGAGCGCCGTGGACGCAGCCGGAAACAGGCTGGGTAGGATCAGCCAACCAGCTTCGCGGTTCCCGCGCCGATACCATACGAGCAAGAGAACGGGCAGCAGCAGGGCCGCGGGTAATATCACCGTAGCCTCGAGGGAGACGTAGAGCTCATTGGAAATTGCGCCCATCACTTGTACGAAAGCCAGGATTGGCATCGGCAGCATCACCAGCTCATACGCGCGCCAGATTCGTCCCACGCGGAGGCCGGCAAAGCTGAACGTAAACTCGATCTGCATGATCGTGAAGATGTAGATCAACGGATCCGCAAACAGAGTATTGACGGAAATTGGCACGAGGCCGGCGACGGCGCAGAACAACAGGCCATTTGATATTCCAAGAAGAAGAAGATAAAAACCCAGCCACAAGTATTCCTTGCGGGCACGCTGGCTCCAATGGAGCGCAAATGCGGCGATGCTCGCCAGCACCAGCATGAGATTGATCGCCATCGAGGGAATTGCAGCGTAGAGACGCTGGCTCTCCATTGCCAAACGCTCGTTGTCGATCGGCTCCGGCGACCCGATGGCTAACGTCAGAAACAACGGCAAATGCCACAGCGCGTACATAGTTGGAGTATGTGTACGCAAGGCAATGGTTATGTCATTGTCCTCATCGCGCGGGATGAAAATTTCTTCTGTCGGCCGGATGACGCCCCACATTGATTTCAGTTCGGCACCGTCGGCCTTTTGCCCGTTCAGATAGAGTTCGTACGTTCCTTTGCCGCCTGCAATCAAAAGGTGTACATGCTGGTGTCCTGGTTCGAGTTTGAGGTGTAGTCGATACCAACGCCACCCCGGCTGGGCTCCGCCAAGCTCGCTCATGTCGAGCGTCTTCCAACTGCTATCGTCGAAGGCCGGCCGCGCCCAGGCCAGGTCATCTCCCTCGTGCTGGAGCCATCCCTCGTCCAACGTCACCGTTCCTGAGTACCATCGCGTTGCATCGGTCGGTTGCGCCACGGCGACCAACGCTGAGAAAAGCGCTGCCAGACACAGCAATGCTGAAGCTACGCGCCCCACCCGACACCGCCGCGCAATTATCAGCACCGTTTCACCTGACCTCCAAGTCTCAGAGCAAATTCTGAACTCTACTTGAACGGGAGCCTCAGTCTAACGAACCGCCCTGCGAGCAGCAATACGGTTTGGGTATCGGCTTCGAGATGTACGGCTCCTCGTGACGCGACGGTTAGAGGGATTTCCTTGTTTGAATTAATAAAAGAACTAGTAATACCCGTAGTGCTCTCGGAAATGTGGAAAGACCGCCCATCTTGTTGCCGCTCTTCTGGTTTGACCTGAGCCTGGATTTCTAAAACCCGCCTGTGCATCGCAGGACATTTGGAAAACATGGCCCTCAAGCCCGTCCAACCTCCCTCGTTTCCCACCACTCCCACAGACCGTCTGAAACCCCCTGTGAAAACCATGTGCCTTATGTGCAATGTTCGTCCCCACCCGCATCAATCCTGGAGTTCCACGCGTCGCATCCTCCACAGTTGACCTGTCTTCCACACCATGCACACCATGTAGAAATCGAGAGGAAAATAAATCACTAACCACATATAAATGCGTTCATGGTTTCGATTCGCGCCCTGTGTCCGCCGCTGATACCTCCCGAACAGCTGTGCACTACTCCCTGTTCAAAGCTCTTCTATACTGAAGTTTCCATGTCTTACCAGTCAGCCATCGATCATCTCGCGGCCATGGCGCCAGAACTCGCCATCCAGACCGGTCAGACCCGCCGCAAATTCTCACTCGAAGAGTTCGCCGTTCTTCTCCAGGGTCTTGGCAATCCTCATCGCACATTTCCATCGGTCCTGATCGCCGGGACGAATGGCAAGGGTTCAACAGCTGCCACCCTGGCCGCCATCCTTACAGCCTCTGGTCTGCGCACCGGCCTTTATACTTCTCCGCATCTTTCGCGTCCAAACGAGCGCATCCGCATCGATGGCACGGAGATCTGCGACGCCGACTTTGCTGAGAAGTTCTTTCGTGTTCGTTCCACGGCGCAGAAGCTGGTGGAGGAAAAGAAACTTGCCCAGGCGCCCAGTTTCTTCGAGACCCTCACCGCGATGGCGTTTCTTCACTTTTCAGAACCTGCCATCGAGATCGCCGTCCTCGAAGTGGGCCTCGGAGGCCGTCTCGACGCCACCAATATTGTGGAGCCGCTACTCTCCATCATCACCGACATTTCTTTCGATCACATGGAGTGGCTCGGTTCGACCATCAGCGAGATAACCCGAGAAAAGGCCGGCATCCTTCGGAATGGTGGCACTCTCGTGACCTTGCCGCAACACCCAGAAGCGAACCAGGTCCTGGGCGAAGTTGCAATGAACCTCTCAGTACTGGGCGTGAGCGCGGTGCCGTTTATGCCGCCCACTGAGCCGCAATCTTCTAGCGCCCCCCCCCGCCTTTCAACAGTCGGTACAGCTCCAACAGGGACACAATCCTCGCACCATTCAGAACAGCAACGTACGTATCGGGTTGAAGTCCTTGGCCAGCCCATTGAAGTAGCATCCCCGCTGCGTGGGGCGCACCAGCATCGCAACGTGGCTCTTGCCATCGCCGCAGCCGTCGAACTTGCCATCAGTCATGGATTTCCTGTTACTCCCAACTCCATCGCCGAAGGTATTCGCAACACCAGCTGGCCGGCGCGGCTGGAGCGAATACAGTTCGAAAACCCCGGTGATTCCAAGACCAGCGAGTTCATTCTCGACGTCGCCCACAACCCTGCCGGTGCATGGGCGCTACGCGCCGGTCTAAGAGAATTGTTGCCTGACGCAAACCTTGGCACTCTCGTCTTCAGCTGCCTGCGCGACAAGCCGGTAGTCGAGATGGCCCAAATCCTGTTTCCGATCTTTGAGGAAGTGATTTTCGCGCCTATCAGCAGCACACGAGCTACTCCGGTACGGGATCTGCTTGCTGCCGCTGCCTCCACGGGCACTACTGCATTTGCCGCGGCATCTGTTGGCCAGGCTATTGAACTCGCGCTTGAACATGCGCAGGCTCATCCAGCCAAGCCGATTGTTGTCTCCGGATCCGTCTACCTGGTGGGCGATGTGAGAACCCGCCTACTGGCAAAAACCTCCCAGGTCGCAGCTCCGAGCCAGACAGCAGAACGTGTAGGCCAGCATCCGTGACCCGTCGCCGTCCTCCCGATCCGCTGCCCCGTCTCTATCGCTGGCGCACCAATATTCTCCAGGCACCACTCTTCTTCCTTTACACAGCCATATGTGGCAGCCTGTCGCTTTTTGTGTCGTTGTTCGAGAAGGGTGGTCGCCTCCAGCACCGCCTCGCGCAGATCTGGGCTCGCGGCTGCATCAAGATCTCCGGCTCTCATCTAGTGGTGCGTGGGACCGAAAATCTGCGCAAGTATCCCGTCGCGGTCTACGCGGCGAATCACACTTCCTATATGGATACGCCGGTCATCTTTTCCACGCTCCCCTTTCAGTTCCGCATTCTGGCGAAGAAAGAGCTTTGGACGATGCCGTTCATCGGCTGGCATCTGAATCGATCCGGACAGATCCCAGTGGACAGCGTCAGCTCCAATTCGACTGTTTCGAGTCTTGGGGCCGCGGTTCGCGCACTGCGCGCGGGAATGCCGTTGTTTGTTTTTCCTGAGGGAGCACGCACCCCCGATGGCACTACGCAACCATTTCTCGCTGGCGCGGCATTTCTTGCGATTCGGGCCCAGGTTCCGCTGGTGCCTATTGCGCTCAGCGGCGTGTACGATTTGCTCCCCATGCATACACGCCATTTTTATCCGGGTGAGATCACGCTGACGGTCGGCGAACCGATCTCGACTGAGGGAATGACCCTTCGCCAGGTTGAGGCGTTGAACATCCGGCTCCGCGAGACCATCGAACAAATGCGCGCCCAGTCAAAACCAGGCGCGATTCCCGCGGCTGAAATGTCTTCATAGATGCGGCGCTGACGGACCACTCCGACATTTGAAAAAAAGAGCGCGGCAAAGGCCGCGCTCCCTACTTCGTGTATCCAGAAATCACTGCATCCCGCCGCATGTGTATGCACCCGTCCCCACCGGGCCATTACCGTTCTTGCTCGCGTTCATGCAATTGCTGCGTGCGAGAATCGCCGCCGCATTGATCGCAAGAATGTTGTGTCCATGTGTCGTAGGATGCAGATCATCCCAGAACAAATAGGTATCCGGATTAACTGGGATACCCTGCGAACTGCCGGTCACATTTGCGAAAGCGTAATTTGATGGGGCCGCAACAATGCTGTTGAAAAGCCCAAATACATCGAGTTGCGCGATCTGAAGATGCTTACGGGGATTGTTCTTCCGCAGCAGTTGAATGTCCGCGTTGAGGAGACCGTTGTAGTAGGCGACCACCAGGTTTACAAGTCCCGCTGTCGCGGGGTCGCCGTTGATCCTCGGAATTAATCCCAGCGGGGGCAGATTTGGAACGATGAACTGCGTAGCGCCGGCGTCAATCAATGCCTGGATGTTGGCGTACTGATTGGTAGCCACGGTATAGGCAGTTTGTACCGAAACGCCGCCATGGATGAAATCATTGGCCCCACCCCAAACCACAAACAGTGTTTTGGGAGTGATCTTTGGTTTGGTGGCCAGGTAATCGGTGATTTGCTGGCCTATGTTCTCCACGTCAACCGAGAACACATCTCCTGCGCCGAAGGTGAAGCTGCCGGTGCCCATCCCAGTAGTGGCGTAACCGAACGCGTAGTTGGTTCCCCCGTCGAGCGAGTTGTTCACCTCAGGCTTTGAAGGCATCGAATCCGCGAGCTGCTTGATCCAGACGCCGGAGTAAAGTTGGGCAGCGGGCGCGGTGTCGAACCCATCCGTGAAACTGCCATCGGTGTAGTCCGCGACAGGCCCTGGGACACGAAAACCGTATTTGTCATACGTGAGATGGGCAACATTGCCTGTATCGGAAAGCGAATCGCCAAAGACAATGATTTTGGTAAATTCCGGGGTTGGTGGCCCGGGCTGCGCATGGACTCCGACCGGGCTCAGGGAAATCAGCACTGCAGAGAATAAGCAAAGAAATGCGGTCGAAAAGCTAAAGTTTCTGGTGGACCGAGGAGAGGCCAGAGGCAACTGAGCCTTGGCACAAACGTGAGCAGGTTTGCAGCGTTGAGCTGTTTGCATAGTTATCCCTCTTGATGTGAAACGACTCGAGCCATGGCACCGGGAATCTGTGAGAATCAAAAGTTCCCGTACCGCGATTGCTACAGTTCCAGACCGGACTCGTGCAACTCATCTGAGCCAAGAACAGGTCGCGTCGAGCCCGGACTACAGTTCTTGTGCAGCAACGTAAATCGCCTCGTCCCCGCCGTTTGAAAGAGTCCCGAAAACCAGCCTTGTCTTCGGGTTTCCGCAGAATCGAGTGACCGAAGAAGTTCTTAGCGGGTGCGAGGTTTAGCTGCAGCCACGAAGTGTACTCCACCGCCGAGAGTGCGTCTAGCTTGATTTCATGGGGCCGAACGGCCACTCGGTTACAAGACGCATTCGCAGCAATAAGTGCAAAATCTTGTCGATCCCGTTTCATCGCATCGCGCTAAACTCCCAATAGTCCAATTCCGTAGTCCACCATTTTGCATCCGAGGAGCCCACGAGTGAACAAACTCTTCCGCCGCCAAACCTGCGCATTCCTCTGCCCGCTTCTCATGTCGCTGGGCATTGCGGCGCAAACTCCCACTCCAGATAAGGCTGCCAAAGAGCGTGCGGAAGCCATTCGTGTTGTCGACACGTGGCTCGACAGCATACAGGTTTATGAACACATTCCGGCCATCTCCGCAGGTGTAGTGGCAGGCGACCATCTTCTGTGGTCTAAGGGGTACGGAACTCTCGACGCCGATCACAAGATTCCGGCTGCTCCAGACACCATTTACTCGATCTGCTCCATCTCAAAGCTCTTCACTTCCATCTCGTTGATGCAGCAGTACGAGCAGGGCAAGGTCCGCCTTGACGAACCGATCACCACTTATCTGCCTTGGGCCAAGCTCAAAGCCACAGACGAAGACAGTGTGCCGATCACGCTCCGTGGGATGCTTTCTCATTCCGCCGGACTCCCGCGCGAGTCGGACTTCCCTTATTGGTCGGGACCCGATTTCCCCTTCCCTACCCGCGAGCAGATCCACGAGATGATCGCGAAGCAAGCGCCTTTGTTTCCCGCCGAGCGCTACTTTCAATACAGCAACCTGGGCCTGACCCTGGTGGGCGAAACTGTCGAGGCCGTCTCCGGCCAGCCCTACGCCGACTATGCAAAGACCCACGTTCTCGATCCAATCGGCCTGCACGACACCCGCACCTTCATGCCGATGGACCTTTATGGCAAGCGCCTTGCGGTAGGCTACGGCGCCCTGAAGCGCGACGGCACGCGCGATCTGCTTAAACCATTCAATGCACGCGGGATCACTCCGGCAGCCGGATATACCTCGACCGTTGAGGACCTCGGCAAGTTTGCTTCCTGGCAGTTCCATCTTCTGCGTACCGGCAAAGAAGACGTACTCAAAGCCTCCACCTTGCACGAAATGCAGCGCGTCCAGTTTATGGACCCGGGATGGAAAGTGAGCTACGGCCTCGGTTTTGCAATCCAGCACAAGGAAAACCACACCTACGTTGGCCATGGCGGCGACTGTCCCGGGTACCAGACCATCCTGATGCTCCGTCCAGAGGATGAACTCGGCGTGGTTCTTATGGATAACTCCTCTGAGCGGCCGGGAGCGTGGGCTACCGTTGTTTTCGCCATTCTGGACAAGCGCAAGGGATACGAATTCAAAGCGCCTGCTCCGTCTGCAGGCGTGGACCTGGAAGCCTATACGGGCCACTACTCGGGCCAGCCTTGGGAATCTGAGGCGATCATGCTGCCGTGGGCCGGCGGCCTTGTCTCTCTATCCCTGCCGGATGACGATCCTGTGGCCGGCATGCAGTTCTACAAGCCAAAAGGAGGAGATGTGTTCCGCCGAGTTCGCGATGACGGCAGCGAAGCCGAAGAGATCAAGTTTTCTCGGGACGCTTCAGGAAAGGTTACCGAATTTACTCACTTCAGCAACCCCAGAATGAGGATGTCGGACGTAAAGTAGTCAGATAAACAAGCAACCGGATAGTTGCGTACAAATCTGACGGACGAGTGATTAGTCCTGCTTGCTCTTCACTCTGATCCTGATAAATACCTGCACAGCGATCGGGTTACTTCCATAAACCGGTTGCAGCGGATGGCCCACACCATAGGCTGACACTTGCGCGCCTGTGGCCGTCGATACATTAGGAAGGAACTTTACATCACGGTCGTAGCCAAACGTATATGCCTGTACATGAGTCAGCGGCTCTTCCCTGAATCCGGGCGGCAAAGGGTGTTCTCCCAGCAGTAGCTCATTGGTTCTTCCCGCATTCTCAAGCCGGAGCCAGGCGTAATTCCGCTCTTTGAACTGCAGGGTCGATTCAAGTAGATAACTATTCTCTTTCGCCGAATCCTCGATGGAGCGCGTTCTTCCCCATATCGCAGTGCTTGCCAAATTCCCATGCGCAACCTTTCGGTTGTACATTACGGATGCTGTCATTCTCTCCTGATCTTCATCCGGGAACAGCGCTTCTGGACTTGTGATGCGGGCATAAGAGAACTGCCCGCTCCAGCTCTTCCCTGGCTGCACGGTCAGCCGCGTGGCCCATGAGTCCATCTTTCCCTGATCAATATTCCACCGATGCTCATCGGGCTCGCGTCCATGAAAGCCACTCGCCTCAATGCGGGCGATTCCATATGTCGCCCCCAGGGTTACGACGTCACCGGCAATGTGCGTGGAGTCCTCCTGGTGATGCCCAAGAGTACCTACCGGGTTCTCTGCTGCCGAGGTCCGGTGTGGATACGCAGTCGGGCCAATGGCTGGGTCGCCGACCGGAGCCAGATAAAAGCTGACAAGCCCCCTGTCCCCTAGATGCAGGTCGTAAAGCGCCGCAAGCTCCATGAAGAAGTCGTGGGGATGCTGCCCGTCGGCTATTGGCACGCCGTATGCTGTTTCGCCCTGTTGGAAAAGCAGTGGGTATCGCTCTCCGGTCACCGTTGCCGGCTCAAGGCTGAACATCGCGCGAAGCGTCAATTGCCCCGGCCCCCACTCCCTCTCCGCCATCGGCATAAGCCAGTTGGTCGAGAACAATTCGTCGCCGCCGCGCGGGCTGGTTTGCTGCGTATCCACCAGAAAGGCGTTTGCGTGGAACATCAGCATCCACTCCCCCTTCATCGTCATGACCATGGGTGTTGGAGTGGAGTTTGGTTCCGCGCTTGTTCCCGACGCGGCATGATGCTCGATCTGCTGAATGAACACTTTCGGTTGCATCTGCGCCATCAGGCGCATCATCCCGCCACTGTGCATGTTCATATCGGAGCAGGTCGATTGATTCTGCGCATTTGCCGGTGGAGCGAATCCGATGAGCAGAGTGGCGCACGCCAGCGCCCATCGGCACCGCAATCTAAAGCCTGCAACCACCCTTGAGCCGCGCCAAAGCATCCAATCCCAGTATGAGGCTTTTCGCACTTTTGCCGCTTGTCCTGATCGCACTGGCTGGTTGTACCCCGCACGACCGCAGTCCCGACGAAATCCGCGAGCAGACCGCACGCGCCACATCCACCGCGGTTCGCGACGCCAAGGCGGTTACACAGGGAGTAGTTGAAGGCGTGAAGCAGCAGAAGACCGTCAACATCAATCGTGGTTCTGCGGATGATCTCAAGAGCCTGCCTGGAATTGATGATGACGCCGCGCAACGCATCATCGAAGGCCGCCCCTATAAGGATTCCGAAGAACTTGCCAAGCGCCACATCGTCTCCCGCGCGGAATACAACCGTATCGCCGGCAAGATCGAAGCGCGGTAAAGAAAATCGGAGCGACGAATCGGCGGTTTATTCCGGCCCCGGGCTCACCGCGATAAACTCGTTCCTGCAATGGACAGAAGACTCTCCACCCTGGCTCTAATCTTCGCAACGGTTCTCGTATCCGCTTGCCCTGCCGTAGCCCAGGCCCCTCACACGTTTGCCGTCGCCGATGGACAGTTTCAGTTCGACGGCCATCCCTACCAGATCCTTTCCGGTGAGATGCACTATCCACGTGTGCCCCGGGCCTATTGGCGCGACCGATTCCGCAAGGCCCGCGCGATGGGTCTGAATACCATCACCACCTATGTCTTCTGGAACCTCCATGAGCCGCGACCTGGCGTTTACGACTTCTCCGGGCAAAACGATATCGCCGAATACATCCGTGAAGCTCAGCAGGAAGGCCTTCAAGTCATTCTTCGCCCCGGACCCTACGTCTGCGCGGAGTGGGAACTCGGTGGCTATCCAAGCTGGCTTCTCAGGGACCACTCCCTTGTTCTCCGCTCCACTGACCCCAAATATATTGCCGCGATGAACGGCTGGTTTACGCGCCTGGCGAAGGAGATTTCTCCGTTGCTCTTGAAGAACGGTGGCCCCATCATCGCCGTCCAGGTCGAGAACGAATACGGCTCCTTTGGAAACGACCACGCTTACATGGAAGCGGTAAAGTCCGGGCTGCTGAAGACCGGCCTGGCCGCGCCTGAAACGCTGATCTACACCGCAGACGGTGCTGAGCAGGTCCCCAATGGATCGCTCCCGGGACTTCCCGCCGTCATCAACTTCGGCACAGGCGATGCCCAGCGGGACTTCGCCACACTGAAGAAGTTGCGTCCCGACGGCCCATTCATGTCTGGCGAGTATTGGGCTGGCTGGTTCGATCACTGGGGCGAACGCCACCACACGACCGAAGCCGCCAGCAACGCTGCGGAATACGAGTGGATGTTGCGCCAGGGCTACTCCGTAAGCATGTACATGTTTCACGGCGGCACCAGCTTTGGGTTCATGAATGGCGCCAACAGCAATGGCACCAACTACGAACCCGACACCACCAGCTACGACTACGATGCACCCCTGAACGAAAGCGGCGAGATAACACCCAAATTCACAGCCTTTCGTGAGGCCATTGCCCGCGTTACCGGAAAGACTCTTCCGACAATTCCTCCGCAGACCCCGGCCGGCACATATCCCATCTCGTCGCGCTCTGAATCAGCCTCGTTGTGGCAGAATCTCCCGTCTCCCATCGAGTCCGACAAGCTTCTCACAATGGAGGATCTCGACCAGTCTTACGGATATATTTTGTACCGAACGCAGCTTTCCGCGAGTCCCGGCGGAGACCTGACCATTGATGGGCTTCACGATTACGCACAGATCTATCTCGATCAGAAACTCATCGGCGCGCTCGATCGCCGCCTGGGTCAATCGCATCTCTCACTGCCCGCCGTGCCTGGCCCTGCGACGCTAGATATTCTTGTTGAGAATTCCGGGCGTGTGAACTTCACTAAAGTCATTCGCACAGAACGCAAGGGCATCACCGGTTCAGTGGTTCTCGCCGGGGTCCAACCGCAGCACTGGAAGATCTACCAGCTTCCGATGACCAACCTCACAAGATTGCATTTCACATCGAGCACCTGCGAAGGGCCTTGCTTCTATCGCTTCTCGATGAATACTTCCGCATCGGGTGCGAGCCTTGCCGACACATTCCTCAACACTCACGGACTCACAAAAGGAATTGCATTCCTTAACGATGACCCACTCGGCCGATTCTGGTCGGTCGGCCCTGAATTCTCGCTCTACACGCCCGGCCCCTGGCTTAAACGCGGGTCCAACCAGATCATCCTCTTCGATCTGCAGGGCAACGCTTCAGAATCACTGAAGACTATGGATCACGCGGATTATGGACCGCCGCTATCTCGCTAGTCTTTTGTGCACCAATTGAGGATCTAACCCGAGCTGCCGAGTTAGAGCGCGGCTGATGGCAGGGCGCATTTCTTCAGCTTGCTGTTGACGAACCCGACCAGCGCGAACGTGACAAGGTCTTCGATTACTGCAGCCGGAAGATCCCGCTCGAAAAGAGAAGCAAGCCACGAACGGAACGCTGCGCCACCTTCCGTTCCAACCACGGCGCCCGCCATGCCGAGTAAAACTCCCAGAGAAACTCGTTTCGAGTGTGAGCCGATCGCGGCTCCGGCTAGGGCGCCGGTGACGATTCGCCCCGTGTAAGCAAAGGCCGCCTTCCGACTCGGTGTCATAGGCAGTTTGTCGGCCACCACTTCCGCGAACGCCAAGCCAACGAGAAGATGATTTAGACTCCGGCCTTCCAGGAAGGCGAACGGTGTGCCTTCCACGCGTACCGTGCCTCCGCGAATCGCGCGGCTCACAACAGCTGGCGCAAGCAACGATCGCGAACCGCTCACCACACCGAGCATGAATGCACAGGCCAAAGGCACTCGCATGTCTTCCCTCACAACCGTACGATGACGTCCATATGGCTTGATGTTGCCGCGTAGAAAGCTTTCGGCTGAACAAGTTTGGCTTTGTAGTCACCTGCGCGACGCAGTTTAATTGATTTCTTTCTTTTGCTCAGGATTCAACGCGGCGGTTTGCGCCTCCTGCTTCAAAGGCAGTTTCACTTCCAATGCGCCCGTTCGGTCGTTTTGCGGATTGCGCACGACCAAGCGAATATAGGCACCCCCAGGTGGCACCTCCAGTTGTTGAATTGCATGGAAACGTTTGTCGACCTTACCGTCCGGCTGCCGCTCGATCGTTATAACGCCCTTGTTCAGAATGCTGTTCAATAGAGTTCCGTCGCTGTTATATGCGGCCGCAGCAAACTCCAGTTGCGGTGCCTGCTGCTGTGCCGCCTGGCTCCGCAGCTGCGGATCGATAACGTCGTAGTTGATCACGTATTGCTGAAGATTCACCGGTGCAGGCGGCTTCAAAGTTTGAGCCTTCCTGCGTGTTTTAAAGTACAGCGGCGAATCTTCAAGCTGCTTCATCTCTTCTGCACTCGCCAGTCTTGGCTTTCCCACCGTAGCCATGTGCGCAACAAACAGGACATCGTGCATCATGGGCGCTCCGTGCTCAACGGTGGCGTACAGGGTGTCGGTTTGCTTTGCAGCCAGAAAGCGCTGTTGCATGATCTGCTTTGAATGGCCCTCCAGCGCCTCATCGTCAGACAGGCCGTAATACACCGTGCGATAGGTGAGGGAGTATTTCTTATCCTTTTCCGCTAAGGTCACGCGGATGTGGCGCTCCGAGCCATCGTATTTCGTGTTCGTGGGTGAATACGTCAGCGAATAGTAGCTCTCGCCATCTTCCACTGCCTTGTCGAGCAGCAGTTGCAAACGATTACCGCCATGGTAAGCGTGCCCACCGGTAGCCTCGGCGATGGCATTCTCGTACTCGCCTTTCACAAGTTGATCGCCGGGATCATTCTCCGGATTTTGTCCTTCCAGATCTACGGGATAAAGTGCCACTTGGCTGCTCGCCATCGCCGCGTAAGCTTCTTTGATACCCTGCGCTTCCAGGTAGGTCATGTCATTGATTTGGAGGGTTGAACTGGAGAATCCTCCGCCCACACCTGTGTTCGAGTTGAGCCCCGTCACGATGGGGCCTACAGGGATGGGGAATTCACTTGAAAGCCAGAGAAGGTTTTTTCTACCCGGTATCCCGCCGAGGTATTGAGCCATGAACTTCATGTTGGAGAGAACGGCCCCGGCATCTTCCCACCCATAGAGATTTCCATACATGAAAACGTTGGGAACGTGTGGGCCCGGTCCCTTCGACAAGATTGCCTCATGCAGCAACGTGTGGTCGCTGGTGAATCCCTGCACCAGGTGCAGCCCGGCCATATTCACGAACAACGCGAATCGAGTGCCCGGCTGGGCATGGTCCACAAACGACAACAACTGTTTGGAGGCCATCATCTGGTCATCGACGGGAGTGTTTACCATGTCGTAGTAAAGAACGTATAACGGTCCGCGCTCTGAGCCAGTCGGCAAGTCAACGAACGTGTTGGCGGGAAGCGCGGGAATTTTCGGCGGGGTGAAGGCGGTCGTCCTGCCGTCGGTGTAGTCAAACGTCAGAATGGTCTGAGGCTTTTTGTCCTCCTCAACGACGAAGTCTTTCTCGGTCAAACCGTGAACGGGATTCCCATCTTTATCAAGGACGATTACGTCGAGGGGCACGCGTCGCACGTCGGAACGAAACACATATTCGCCCTTTGCCTGATTTGCGGCTGCGCTTGAGGATGGACTCTGCGGTGCACCTTTAATTGAAAAGCCACCAAGTAGGCTGACTGCCGAAGCCAAGATCACCACACTGAATTTGCCCATGACCCACCCCGAGCCACCGCCATCGCATTACGCAATAAGCGGCGGAGCCCTTTAATGTTCACCTAGCCGGATTTAACTCTGAATTGTACTCCCGCTGTTTTCCGAGCCGCGAAAGCGACTTGTCACAACTGTGGCGCCGTAGGCTGCACAAGCCAACGCTACAGAGAAGGTCAGGACTAGAACACTGGTAAAAATAATTTGGTAGTTTACAGCGATTTTAAAAGTAATAAGTTAAATATAATCAACAACTTAAGCGATAATAATTCCAATGGTAAGATTTATCTCCCATTCTCGCATACACTTGAAAACGCCCATGATTATTCGTATCGCGATGCCGGAACCAACCTCGACAGATGCTGCCTACAATGCCCGCTCATTGCCGTCATACGTGGCGGCCCTTCAGTCTGCGGGAGCCACTCCGGTCATCATCCCGCTACACGAACGACAAGACAGAGTCGCTCGTTTGTTGGCGGGGACGCATGGAGTTCTCTTGCCAGGGAGTGGTTTCGATGTCGATCCAGAGCGATACGGCGAATCGAGGATACCTGCCTGTGGTCCGGCAGATGCGGCGCGGAGTGCTGTGGACGAACTGCTGCTGCAAGATGCTTTCAATCTCCACAAGCCAATCTTCGCGATCTGTTATGGGGTGCAGGCGTTGAACGTCTGGTTGAATGGGAGCTTGATTCAGGACCTAGAAGCCGTTCTCCATACAACCGTCAATCATGCGCCCGGTCGTGACGTTGTGAACGCGCACCCCATACACATCGTTGCCGCGTCGCGCCTTTCAATGGCTGCCGGGAGTTCAGAGGACAACTGCAACTCCAGCCATCACCAGGCCATTGGCCGGCCCGGAGACAATCTACGTGTGACCGGGGTGTGTCCAACCGACGGAGTCATCGAGGCGGTTGAGCTTGATTCCCCTTCTCATTTTGTGGTCGGCGTGCAGTGGCATCCGGAACGCACGTATACGGCGAGCCCACTCTCTCGCGCCCTTTTTGCCGCATTTGTCAAAGCTGCCGAAACCTGGCAACCGCGATCAGCTGAGAGATCGGCCACCCCTGCATGAGTGCCAACGAAATCTCCCCGGCATGTATTGGGTTAAACGAACTTCTCGTTTCCGCGCGACTTGAGCCTCTATCGCCGGAAACTGTGGCCAGATTCGATTCCTACCTCAATTTAATTCTGCGTTGGAATACGCGGATGAACCTCACTGCAATTCGCGATCGGCAAGACATTTTGACGCGTCATTTTGTCGAGTCAATTGCATGTGCTCAGTCGCTTCCGCAAGGCATCGGAACGTTGCTGGACTTCGGGTCAGGGGCAGGCTTCCCTGGAGTGCCAATTGCGCTTTGTCGTCCCGAGATCGCGGTCACATTGGCCGAATCACAAAACAAGAAGGCATCCTTCCTCCGCGAGGTAGTTCGGAGTGTGGGTTTGCAGACCGTTGTTTTGGCACAGCGCGCCGAGGCGGTGGGGGCGCAGTTTGATTGCGTTACACTCCGTGCAGTCGATGAGATGGCTCGAGCGGTCAGATCGGCTACGGCGTTGGTTCGGGAATCCGGATGGCTTGCCTTGATGACAACAGCCGCAGACCTGCCGGAGATGCAGCAAGTCGCCGGGGCCAATTTTGACTTTTCACAGGCAATCCCTCTCCCGGGCTCTGAGGAACGCATCCTTGCTCTCGGTTTGAAGCGACCGCCGGGGCGCAACTCGTAGAGCCGCCCATCTAGCTTGACCGAGTGCAATGTTCCACGTGGAACAATGTTAGAAACATTGACCAAGAACGGAAACCATGTTCCACGTGGAACATTCAGATGGGTGTCATCTAAATCGCTGAATAGCAGGAGTTTTCCACCGGGTTGCCTTTCAGACAACATCTTTTATTACGGAGGTCTGAATTGGCTGAAGTGCTTCAAAAGGCAGCTCTTGTAGCTATACTCGGGGGTGGTGTTCTGGTTCTTTCCACAGCTAGTACGCGTTCTCCACAGATTGCCTACCCCACAGCTTGCGTCCCTTCCTTTAACCTGAAATGCCATGGGAAAGATTCTCGGCGTCGTGAACCAAAAGGGTGGCGTGGGCAAAACCACGACCGCTATCAATCTTTCCGCATGTCTGGCCCTTGAAGGTCTCAAAATCCTCCTTGTTGACTGCGATCCCCAGGCAAATGCCTCCTCTGGCCTCGGCGTGGCGCGCGACGACAATCGTCACTCCATCTACGACGTGCTGGTCGGCGACTCGAAGGCCGAACAGGTGATTCTTCCCACCGGAGTCGAAAACCTCTGGATTCTGCCCGGGTCGAAGAACCTTACTGGCGCCAACATTGAACTCACGAACGTTGAAGACCGCGCAGTGCGGCTCCGCGTTGCCCTCGCTCCGGTAAAAGATCAGTATGACCTCGTCATTTTGGACTGCCCGCCGGCACTCGATCTGCTCACTTTGAATGTCCTGGTCGCGGCAAATACACTCATTGTGCCTATGCAGGCCGAGTATTTCGCTCTTGAGGGCATTACGGAGCTGGTTTCTACGCTTGAACGTGTGCGCGCCGCCTTTAACCACGATGTCGTCATCGAAGGCGTCTTGCTCACCATGTATGACGACCGAACTAACCTGGCGCAGCAGGTTCGCGAGACTCTCCGCGAGCATTTCCAGGATCGGCTCTTTATTACGGTTATCCCGCGCAATATACGCCTTGCGGAGGCGCCAAGCCACGGAAAGCCAGTGGCGGTCTATGATTCGCGGTCCCGCGGCACAGAGGCCTACTTCGAGTTGGCCGGCGAGTATCTCGCCCGCAACCGAATCGAGAGCCCTAAGAGCCTGGAGCGTAAGGTTGCCGCGAATTCCCGACCAAAAGCCGAAGTTCGCTTCTGGCCTTATTCCTAAGCGCCTCTAATTTACTGAAAAGGCGCTGAAAGACGATCCCGGCGAATCGGCCGGTTTGAGGACTTGATGATGAGCATTGCCACTCCCGATAACAAACGTCGCGCCCTCGGCAAAGGCCTCGACTCCTTACTGCCTCGGGTGAATACCCCGGCGCCTGCCCCCGCTCCCTCTCATACTCAGTCCCCCATGGAAGCCGAAGGCGGCAAGCCTCGCGAGATCCCCATTGACGACCTCGACCGCAATCCCTTTCAGACGCGAACCCACGTCGATGAGGCGGAACTCGCAGAACTCGCCGCGTCAATCACGGCAAACGGAGTCGTCCAGCCTATCCTGGTTCGACCACTCGCAAGCGGGCGCTTTCAGCTCATTGCTGGTGAACGGCGCTGGCGTGCTTCGCAACTGGCCGGCAAGAAGACCATTCCTGCCATTCTGCGGCAGGTTTCCGACGAACAGGCTCTAGAAATCACCATCGTCGAGAACCTTCAACGAGCGGACCTTAATGCCATGGAACAAGCTCGCGCCTTCGAAAGGCTCTCCCGCGAGTTTCATATGACGCAGGAGCAGATTGCGACGCGCACCGGAAAAGATCGTGTGTCTGTCTCTAACTACATGCGCTTGCTGTCCATGCCTGACAGCGTACAAAAGCTGGTGGAAACTGGCAGCCTTAGCTTCGGACACGCCAAAGCACTGATGGGTTTGAAATCCCACCCGGATTTCGAGAAGACGGCCCAGCGCGTGTCTAATCTTTCGCTTTCTGTTCGCCAAACGGAGACCCTTGTCCAGGGGATACTCTTTCCCGAGAAGTCAAAGAAAGACCCCAAGCCTGAAATTCCAGTTGATCCGAATGTGAAGGAAGTGGAAGAGCAGCTTCAACGCGCGCTGGGCCTCAAAGTTCACATCGAAGACAAGAAAGGCCGCGGTCGAGTCGTGATCGAATATGCCGACCTTGCCGATTTCGATGGATTGCTGGAGCAGCTAAGCGCTACTCGCTCCTGAAACCTTGCCATCTCGCGCACCATAAAATATATGCAACCATATGGTTGCATATATTTTTTACACCAATAACTATCGGTCTATTCTGCAGATGCTATGGATTTGTTTCCTGCGGGATCACGTCTGGTCCGCTGCGTCGGAATTCGTAGCGCAGCAACCACGTGCTCGTCGTTGCATGACCATTTGACTGCGGCGGCTTGAAAGTCCACTTGTGCGCGGACTCCATCGCAAGCCGCGCGAAGTACGCGCTCGGGCCGTGCGATGCAAACTCCGCACCTGACACTGCGCCGGTAGGATCAACGCTGACGCGCACAGCAACCGTAACCTTGCCCTGGATGGTGTCGCTGGCTGTGCGGGGAACATTCGGCACATCGCGATTCGCGACTTCGCCCCTGGCTGTTACGCCTGTGGTTGCAATGCCGCTTGGGGGCGCGGAAACAGTCGAAGCGGATGGCTTGGAATCTGGTTCCGCGGGCGGGGCCTGCTGCGTCGTTTCAGTCTGCATCGGAACTGTGTTGGTTTTGTGCCCGCGTATCGCGAATCCGATGGCGATGATCACCACCAGGACAAGTCCAACGATGAGAGGGATGACCGGAATTTTTGCTTGTGCAACAGGTTCGGCGCGAAGACCCGCCGCATTCAAGTCCATCGCCGTTGCAGCCGGCAACGGGGACACACTGGGTCTGCCTTCAAGCATTGCCCGCACATCGCTCAGAGTGCAGCGCCGTGCCGGATCAACAGTCAGGCACGCACGCGCAATCTCCGCAAAGGGCTTCGGCAAAGGCCCCGGCAGTACGGGGTCGGCGTCGCTTGCTGCGTCCCAGGCAGGTGATTCCTGGATTAGCGCTTCTACGATGGTCGCGCCCAGAGACCAAATATCCGCAGATGGCTCGATCGGTCCGGTTGCTGTTTCTGGTGCGTTGTTAACATCGCTGCTGTTTAGGCCGATTGCCTGTTCTCCTGCGGCGATCAGTCCATCTGCCGATAACTTCACTTCGTTTTCTACAACCAGAATGTTCGAAGGCTTCAGATGTCCGTGGACAAGCCCCTTCGCATGGATGTAAGAAAGCGCATCGAGAACCGGACCGAGCATTTCGCGAGCTTCGTCCGCAGTCAGCGGACGCTCCGGAATAATCTGCGACAAAACTTCTTCCGCAAATTCTGTGACTACGTAGGCCAGGGGAGTTCCGTCGATCTCCGCGCGGCCGAAGTGCAAGATGCGCACGAGGTGAACGTGCGACAGCTCTTCTGTCGTTTTCCAGGTAGAGAGGCGATCTTCAGCTTGAGCCGGGGCGGAAAACAACTTGAGAGTGGCCTTCTGTGATCCGGGGCCATCAAGCTCGGTAAGGAACGTGCCGCAGGTGCCGGAGCCGCCCAGCCATTCGAGGAGCGAGAATCTCCCGTCAATGACCTGGCCGATCCAGTCGCCGCGAATCGAAACTGCATTCATGGCTTAACCAGTGTAGACGAGCGCATCGCCCGGCAATTCGATTCAGCAAAGAACAGGTCTCAAGATAGAGAATGCTGGAGAATTCGGCTATTTCCGCTCATTCAGCCAGTTATTCCCGAGTCGTTCTATGAGTTCGCTTCGCATCTTCGCGTATCTGGGGCTTCTTTTGCCCTGCAGGGCAAGGATCTGGGTGCGCTCCAACAGGGAGGGCAATTCGGGATCGAGATTCAAGCCGCGATCCAGATAACGATGGACCAGCCACGGCTCCTTGATAAAGGTTGCGGCTAGTTCCGGCCAATCCGCCAGCATGCCCAACTTGTGATCCCAGAGCAGATAGCCCGCCAAAGCGCCGAGTGCGGTGCAAGGCTGTTCAGGGTTAATCGGGAAGGACCAAGTATGGCTCCAAGGCATAACGTCTTGGACGAGCATCGGTCTTGCAATCCCGTAGCCCTGTCCGTAATCTGCTCCGAGAATGGCAGCGGCTTCAATAAGGCCAAGATCCTCAAGGCCTTCCACGGTTACTGGAGAGCCGAATCCCTGAGCCAGCAAGGTGAGATGGTAGATGAATTCGAGCGCGCGCACCGGTCTTTTCAGCGCACCGCGCACCAGGCCCTGGTCAATTTTCACGCGATCGCACGGAACGCGGTCCATGCGTAGAAGGGAACTGTGGCCTGAACCCAGATCGTCCTGCGCCAGTCGGATGCCTGCCTGCTGGAATTCCGCGATTCGCGCGTCGCGTCGTGCTACGTCAAGCGACTCTTTGCTCTCAAGCAATTCCAGTGTCAATATGCTGGGGTTTAGCTTCCAACGTGCCAATGTTTCGAAGACGCTATCCCGATATGCGTCCTGGGTAAGACCGTCGGGTGGAAGATTGAGCCCCACCGACAGATTCTGATCCGGGTACTGATCGCACCATGCGTGAACATCACGGCATATCTGCTCGAGCCCTAATTGAAAAAGACGCAGCAAACCCGCATTACCAAATGCTGGCAGGAAGGCGGCGGGCGAAATCAACTTCCCGTCCGAGCCGCGCAATCTTGCGAGTGCCTCGAGGCCATCCAGTTTCCCCGTACGCAGGTCGATGATGGGCTGATAAAGCATCTCGACCGCGCCATCTTCAAGACATTCCCTGTAGAGGAGCCTCAGATCCGCAGCGATTACTGATGTCTGTTCACCATGAACAATGGCGTGACTCATGGCCTGCTGAATGTGCCTGAGCATGGCTTCGCGTGTTGCGGCGGAGAAAAACCCAGGCCATGCGCTGTACAGGCTCAAGATGGCAAACGACTGACCTGATTCGTCGAGAAGAGGGATCGCGCAGGAAGATCGAAACCCCAATCGCAGGGCTTCGTCGCGCCACGGATGCAGCGCTGCGTCTACTTGAAAGGAGTTGTTGATCTGAATCTGTCCTGAACGCCAGGCGCGCCCAGCCGGTCCGTTACCAGCTTCGTTGGCTGCCTGCGTTTCGAACATCGGTCCGCGCCGCGACCGGAGCGCCTCGGCATAGGCGGATCCATGCTCCCCACCTTCTGCCTCGATTTGCATTACGCCATGAGCATCTGGTCTTGAAAACAGGCATGCTGCGATGCCTTCGAAGTCGCCCAGCGCCTGCAGAGTATTGCGCAGCACGTCCGCAAGATTCCCTGCCTTCTGAATCGCCTCATCCAAGGCCGCTAGAAGAGAGGTAATTTCGCCATCGAAGCGGGCATGGCTCGCGATCTGTGCTTCAACATCCAGTTGAACGCGCTGATGCAGTGCTCCTCTGAGCTGTTCGAATTGATGTTCATCCAAAACCGCGGCCTTCAGGATGTCGTCCATTTTGGCGTGATAAAGATGGTAGGTTTCCACCAGCATGGGAAGGCTGACTCCCACCATCTCGTGAATACATCCGACCTCGAGCGCCCTTTCATACTGCATTTGCGGAGTTAAACCTGGCGACAGCAGCAGGTTGAGATGCTGTGCTTGTTTTAACTTGAGATGTTCCAGTTCTTCGGAACTCAATCGAGCCAGGATTAATGAGTATTCGGCTCGGTTGTTCAGGCGTGCGTAGAAAGAGTTAGCGAACTCGTGAATTAGATCGCTCACGCGGGGCTGGTTTTGCAGGAACTGTACCAGCAGTTGATCGATGTCGGCGTTATAAGAAGAAGAGAAGTCGGCGAGATTCGACGCGGAGAGAGTTAGATTCGTTCCGCGGCGCTCTTTCATCCTGATTCTCCCAAGTTGCTTATGGTCCACGGAAGCATCAACAAGGCCCGGGTTGTCTTACCACGGTCGACTAATGGTCACTATAGCCTGAGTGGCAGGAGTTCGCGACCACTTACATCCACTTCAGGATGCGCAATCCATCAGGCATTTTGATGTCACCCACACAATGGAGGCAATACGGCTTGTGGGTTATACGCGTTTCGAGTGATATGCGTCGCTAGGCGCGTGGATTGTAGCCCATTCCGGAAAGAACACCGCGCATATAGGCAAAACTCTCGGTTACGCCAGGCATCGGATCGTCTCCGTGAATCTCGTACTCAAGGTCGACCCAGCCCGGGTATTTGACCTTGACCAACGCTTCGAAGATCCCGCGGACGGGCATCTTCCCTTCGCCGACCGCTACCTGGCTCTCCTTCGAAGTGAAGCTCGTCAGGTCCTTCATGTGCATATTGAACAGGCGGGGTCCTGCGGCGTGGATTGCCTCAATCACGTCGGTGCCCGCTCGCATGCAATGGCCTACGTCGATACAGCAGCCCATCCGCGGGTCCATATTCTTCACGAATTTCAATACATCTAGCGGCGACGGGAAGATCTTGTCCTCGGGCCCGTGGTTGTGGATGGCGATCTTGATGTCGTATTCCTTTACGAACTTCTCCACGCGCGGCAATGTCGCTGGTGCGGGATCGCCAGCGACGATGACCTTGACTCCTGCGCGTTTGCAGTACTCAAACTTGGAGCGAATATCGTCGTCATCGTCCTTCTGGAAATAGATGGCGCCGGCGGCGTGCAGGTGAATGCCGTTGGCCTCATAGTCTGAGACAGCCTGCGCCTCGGCCGTCGGATCCATGGGCAGATGATCTTTCGCGTCCTTCGGATTGAGGCTGGTGATGTTGAGCTGCTTCATCCAGGTGATCATCTGAGCGCGCGGAAAGTTGCGGAAAGTGTAGCTGGCTAGTCCCAGGCATATCGGCGAAGGCGTACCGCCGGCTTCAGTTAGATCCGCGAGTGCGGGATGCGCAATCGGCAGGGTTGAAGCTGCAGCGAGCATTGCAGAGGAGCGGACAAAACTGCGGCGGGAGAGTTTCATATGCGTGGCTCCCATCCTTTCTCGTATTCGCGGTTCCAGAATTTCATGGCTTCCGTGTCGTTCTTGATCTTTCCGTCTGAGGGATCGAGATTGAGTTCGCGATGCACGAACCAGGCGATGTTTGAAAGCTGCAGCATGGTCACCGCAACATTCCCGACAGAGACGGGCGCATTCAGCTTCTCGCCCTTGCGGATACCGGCGATGAAGTTCGCGAAGTGCGCGTCCGTCATTGAGTCGGCGCCGATGAGATCTGCCGTTGACGTTTGTTTGCCAACTTTGAATTCGTCCGTCTTTTTCCCGTTGAGGTTGTAAACCTCGTAGCCATCACGGTCGACGAGCACGCTGCCTTCGGTTCCTTCGATCACCGAGCCGCGGCCGCGATTGTACGTGTGCATACCATTGCAACTATCGCTCGTCCACGAAATCGCCTTGTCGTCATATTCGAAGTTTGTCACCAGTGTGTCGTAGAACTGCCAGTCGTCCTTGAAGGCATATCGTCCGCCCGATGCGGTCACACGGTTGGGATAATCAACTCCCAGCGCCCAGCGGCAGACATCCACCTCATGAGTGCCGTTGTTCAGCGTTTCACCGGTGCCCCAGATGCGGAACCAATGCCAGTTATAGGGCTGAACATTGTCTTTGTAGGGCTGGCGCGGCGCCGGTCCCTGCCAGAGATCCCAGTCGAGCGTGGCGGGAACCGGGGCAGGCCTGCCGATACCGATGGATTTGCGCGTGTTGTCGTACCAGCATTTTGCAAAATAGGCACGCCCGATGATGCCGGAGTGAATCTTGTTGACGATCTCGATGGTGTGCGGCGAAGAACGCTGCTGCGTACCCATTTGAACCAGCTTGCCGTACTTCTTCTGTGCCTCGACTAGCAGCGCACCTTCGCCAGGATTGTGGCTGCAGGGCTTCTCGACATAGACGTGCTTTCCCGCCTGCAGCCCCAGGATAGCCATGGGCGCGTGCCAGTGATCGGGTGTAGCAATCGTGATGGCGTCAATGTCTTTGCGCTCCAGAATTTTGCGAAAATCCCTTTCCGTCGCCGGATCGTAGCCCATCATTTTGTTGGTGGCCGTCGCAAATTTGGCCAGGATGTTGCTCTCAACGTCGCATACATGGGAGATGTGCACCGCACCCTGATTGGCCTTGAGAGACGACAGGTGCGCGTAGGCGCGACTATTCAAGCCGATTACGGCGAAGTTGAGACGTTCATTGGCGCCCATAATCTGGCCGTAGCTTTTGGCCGTCGAACTGATCGCCAGCCCGGCCGCTCCCACCGCGAGTGTGTCAAGGAATTCACGTCTGGTGACCATTCAGTCTCCTCTGCAACAACTCAGATTGCTTTTCATCGTCAGGCTCAAACCGGCGCGATGCGCGTTTGCATGCATGGAACATGCTAAACCGTGCAGTTGACGTCGCGTCTCCGAGTCGCATGAAGGTTCAGACGGTTTCCTGAAGCGGAAAGATTTGTCGGGATGCGGTGGGTAGAATCAGGGGGAATGTCCTTGCCTCTGCATATCGGGATCGTGGGCTGCTCGGCTGAAGGGGCAGCGCTCTGCTATCGCACGATCTGCTCCAAAGGAGCGCAGTTGATGGGCCCACATGCGCATCCTGAGATCACGATGCACACCCATTCGCTTGCTTCCTACGTTGAGTGCATCGAGCGCAATGACTGGGAGGGCGTGGCCGAGCTAATGATGGACTCTGCGCGCAAGCTCAAGAGCGCCGGCGCCGACTTCCTCGTCTGCCCAGACAACACCATTCACGAAGCAATGGATATGGTTGAATCCAGATCGCCGCTGCCTTGGCTGCACATTGCGGAGGTGGTTGCCGATGAAGCGTCGGAGCATGGCTACAAGTGTCTTGGACTTTTAGGCACGCGCTGGCTGGTCGAGAGCGAGGTATATCCGCGTAAGCTGGAGGCGCGCGGAATCAGCTACATGCGTCCAACGGAGGAGGAGCGCACGGAGATTAACCGGATCATTATGGATGAGCTGGTTTACGGCGTCTTTCGTCCGGAGTCGGTCACCTCTCACCAACTCGTGATCCGCCGCATGAAAGATGAGGCTTGCGATGCGGTTGTGCTCGGATGCACCGAGATCCCGCTCATCATCAGCAATAAGAACTCTCCACTTCCGGTGCTGGATTCAACTCGCCTGCTGGCTTGGGCTGCGCTCAAACGGGCTGTCACCGGGGTGCTCTAGTCGCGGTCTCAACCGCCGTCCCCCTTTTGCTGTTGGCGATAAAAATTCTGCCCTCCAGTCAACCTTCTCGAAACTGGATGCTTCCAAAACTCCAGCGGATCCTTGCCTTCATCCCGACCTGCCAGACCTATGAGACACAGTTTTCGCTCAAACTCCTCAGATTCTGGAGAATCCCGATGAGAGCAGCAACTCTTCGCCGAGTTATTTTTGCGTGTGCGGCGTCAGCGATCCTTGTTTTGATCTGCCCATCCCTCCGGGCCCAGGATGAAAGCGCCAGCCCCGAAACCACAGCAGCCTCCAATGTCACTGCCGGACCCAATACCAGCACGTCTGCGGATTTCTACGTGGCGACCAACGGCAACGACAGCTGGCCCGGAACTCTGGCTCAACCTTTCAAAACGGTCGACCACGCACGGATCGCTGTCGAGGGACTGAAGACGCACGTCAGTGGCCGCACCATCACGGTTCTCATTCGCGGCGGCACATACTACCTTCCTTCCACCTGGTCCTTCACATCTGAGGATTCAGGATCATCGACCACACCAATTCTCTACGCCAACTATCCGGGGGAGACACCAGTAATCAGCGGTGGACGCCTCTTGACGGCCTGGCGAGTCGGCCCCAACAATTCCTGGGAACTAACGCTGCCTTCCGGTGTGTACTTCACGCAACTCTGGGTCAACGGAGCGCGCCGCTACCGTCCCCGCACCACACCCTCCGGCTATCTCTACTTTGTGAATGAGTACAGCACCACGGGCAGCACGAACACCGTGAATGAGTTCACCTATCGCACACCACCGGCTGGCGGTGTGCTCTCGACAATGGCAAACCTTGGCGACGTTGAGCTGATCAACTTTGAAGCGTGGGATGTGGCCCACATGCGTATCAAAAGCGTGAACATTTCCACGAAGACCATCGTGACCACCAGTTCACTAACCAAAAACAGCTTCTTCACCGGCTTTATCAATGGTCATCACTTCCTGCTCGAAAACGTGAAGGAAGCGCTGAAAGTGCCCGGGCAGTTCTACGTGGATCGGCCAACGGGAATGATTACCTATCTGCCTAAAAGCGGCGAGTCGATGACGAGCACGACCATTGTCGCGCCACGATTGCAGAAGATCATGACCGCCAGCAATCTGGGTTACGTCACGTTCCAGGGCCTCACCTTCGCCCACAGCGATTACCAAGTACCATCAAGTGGCTACAACGGTGGACAGGCTGACAACGGTACTCCCGCCGCCATCACCATGACGAACTCCACGGGCGTGGTATTTGAAAGCGATACTGTCGAACACACGGGAGCTTACGGAATCGAATTTGAAGGCCCGGGCGTTTCGGGTGGAGCAACACCCTACCTCGCGCAGTTCCGCAACGGACTGATTACGGATACAGGTGCGGGCGGGATCCGCGTCGGCGGCATGGGAGTTTGCACGGGCTCAGGAACCCACACCGATGCGAATGTGCCGCAACATATCTACATTGGCAATAACCTCATTACCGGGGGTAGCCGCATCTTTGCTGTAGGGTTCGCGGTGTTGGTTGGCGATGCGCACAACGTGCTGGTGGAGCACAATGAGATTTCAGACTTCTACAACACGGGCGTTGGCGTCGGTTTCAATTGGGGATATCTGTGCAACTACGCCCACGACGATGTTGTGCAGTACAACCTGATTCACGATCTTGGGCAAGGCGTCACCGAGGATATGGGTGGCGTGTATTTTCTCTCTGGCGTGAACTCGGGCAATGCCGCACTGAACAACAAGATCTATAACATCGAGCAGACGCCCGGTACTTACGGTGCGTGGGGACTCTACGCGGATGCCGGCGCCACGGGTGTGCTCTTCGAGAACAACCTTGTTTACCGCACCACCGACGCGAGCCTTCATATGAACTCGCAGGCCGGTTCACCTCCAAGTCCGACTCCTCCGCCGAATCGCTTCGTCAACAACATTCTGGCTTATGGGGCGATGGGTGCGATGGATCGCCACAACGACACGAATTTCCTGTCGATGGTGTTCCAGCACAACGTCTTCTATTACGACAAAGCTTCCATTCAGTACGGTTACTGGTATTGCGAAGGAAAGCCCACATGCACCAACTACTTCGCCTTCAACGACAATCTGTACTACAACAAAAACGTGACGGGCGGGGAGACGGCTGACCCGTTCTTCAGAACCCCACTCTTCCCAGCAAATGGCGGACAGCAGCCGCCGATCACGTGGATGACCTATAAGCAATGGCAAGCCCAAGGGGAGGATACTCAATCGCTTTTTGCCAATCCCTTGTTTGTGAATCCGACGCCGGGGGTTGATAACTTCACCCTTGAATCAAACTCCCCCGCTTTTGGAGTCGGCTTCGTGGCATTTAATCCAGCGCTCGCCGGCAGGCTCTCCACGGCCACTCTCCAGGCTCCGGTAAACGCACCGGCCTATCCGCCGTTGACCACTGCGATCACCAACTTCTGAGATGAATGCTGATCGCTGCAGGGGGAATCCAGTAGCCGCAAGTCAATCAAAAAGAGGGGCGCGAAAGCGCCCCTCCTTTTGTGCCGAGTTCAGGCGAAGATTTACTTCGCCTTCTTGGCTGGCTGTTTGGCGATGATCAGGCTGGAGATCTTGTCGTAGGTTGCCGCCGGAACAATGTTCTTGCTCTTGAGTTGGGTTTTGTTGGCGTAAGGGCGCCCCGCAATGATCTTTTGCGAATAAGCGTCACCGACACCAGGAAGGGCCTTGAGCTGGTCTGCCGTGGCGGAGTTGATATCGACGAGATCGCCCTTCGGCGCCGTTTTCGCAGCAGGAGCTGCTTTACTGGCGGTCGCAGCGGGAGTTGCCTTGCTGGCTGGCTTGCTCGGACTGGACTGCGCGTGGGTTACGGGGAGGACGCCGAGGAGAGAGCAAGCTGCCAATCCCAGGAGGGCTGAAGTGAAACGACCAAATCGCATGAATATCTCCTTCATTTCTATTTCTTCAGATGTCGGAAAAGCGAAGGGGCACTCCGCCGCCCGATTTTACCGCGCACCTATGCTAGCGCTTGGCGTCGCCGCAAGGAAGAGGGAGAACAATGTTCCGCGACGGGGACCGGCCTGAGAAGTCCGAAAGCGGAGATGCCCATGGTGTTTCTCCACGATTTCGCGCACAATCCATAGGCCGAGGCCGGAGTTGGTCGCTTCCTTGGTCGTGAAGAACGGCTCGAATGCGCGAGCACGCGCTGCGGCGTTCATGCCCGAACCATTGTCTGAGATCAGAACCGTAATTCCGCGTTCACCCGTCCGAGAATTGACTGCAGCATGCAGGCGCAGGGTCAGGATCCGTGTTCCAGTATTGGCGTTCATCGCCTCAATCGCATTGGAGATCAGGTTGGCGAGCACCTGCCGGATGTCGTTCGGCAAACAAAGGATTTCAGGGTGCGCCTTGTAACGGCGTTCAGTCGTGATCCGCGCCTGCATCAAACGGCTTTCATGCAGAATCAGGATGGAATCGAGCAGCTCTGCGATATCGGTCCGGACGGGCAGCGATTGTTGACGATGGAATCGCAAAGTCTCGGTGGTAATCAGACTGACGCGACGCAGTTCTTTGTCTGCCTGATCGAGTAGCGACGCTGCGACTGGAGAAATATTCTCTCTGCGTGCGAGGTACACCAGATTCGTGACGGCTTCGAGAGGGTTGTTAATTTCATGAGCAATGGAGCTGGCAAGGCGTCCTACGGCGGCAAGTTTCTCAGACTGTCGCAGTGCCTCCTGCGCCCGTCGACGCTCGGTAACGTCACGCATCAGCACCAGCAGACGCTTGTCTGTGGGATCGCCGAAACATGCCAAAAACATCTCGAGGACTTTGCCCTGCGGCAGAGAAGCTCTCTCGAAGCGGAGCGAATTGCCGGTTGAGAGCACCTGATCGTAAAACTCGTACCATTCCTCGTCTTCATCCGGGAAGTTCGCGCGAATGGTCTGGCCCGTGAGATCGGGCTTGCCGAACATCATGGTGCTGGCGCGATTCATCAGGATGTATCGATAGTCTCGCCGCCCATCCGCTGCGAGTGGCAACTGCTCGATGACCATGCATCCTTCATCGACATTTTCAAACAAGGTTCGATAGCGCTCCTCACTCTGGCGAAGCGCCACGCGCGAGGTAGTCTCGAATCCAATTGCAAGGACGGCAGCCACCGCTCCCGCGTCATTTCGGATAGGGCTATAAGACAGCGTGAACCAGGTGTCGACGGCTTTATCTTCGCGAATGTAACGATAGGGCAAGTCTTCGAAAACCAGAGTCTCGCCGCTTCGAACACGCTCAAACAAAGGTTTGTATGTTTCGATGATTTCGGGAAATGTTTCGAAGATTGGACGACCCAGAGCAGAGGGATGACGAGCTCCGATGAGTTGAATGTAGGGATCGTTATACATCAGAATCCCTTGCTCTCCCCATTGCAGGGTGCAGGGAAATCCGCAGCTCAACATCATCTCCACCGTCCGCCGCAGGCAGGCGGACCACGAAGCTATCTGACCGAGGTGTGTTGACTCCCACGCGAACTGGCGAATTCTGGCTGCCATTTCGACGGTGGTGGCGGGCCATTTGTCTTCATTGGTTTCGGTAAGTCCAGGGATCCGCATAATCCGTCGCTACCACTTTCTACCATAGGGGAAGTCTCGCCCGTCGCTTCTCTTATCGAAGGAGATGCCGGCTTGATCGTTGCAGGGGATCTTTCTACGGTTTTAAGATGCATCTGTCTCAACATTCGATCGAAAGCGCAACGTAAGAAGAGAATGTTAAAGGTGTGTTATCGGCAGGAATCTTCCGTGCAAAGAAACGCGCGGAGGATTTGGGCAATCTCTCCGCGCGCCTTGATGTTTCAGATGTGAATCGGGCCTTATTCTTCCGTACGGCGAGGACCTTTACGGCGCTCCACCTTTTCGGCACGCCAATCAGGGGCGCCCGTGCGGCGTTCACGCGAGTTGGCCCGCCGATTCGGAATGCGCGTCATGTCAGGCAGCACAATCATGGTTGTCGCACTCGACTCCAGGCTCATCACGTCTTCATCCACGTCAACGTTGCAGGCAACATTGCCAGTCGTCAGCAATCTATTCAGGACAGGAATCTTCACTCGCTGGGTCTCAATGAAATCCACGCCTTCGGCGGTCAGCGAAAAGTCGGAGTTGTCAGCCCGGGTTATATAGCCTTTTTTGCCCAGATACCAGGTAGTGAAATCCAGGTAGTCGCGGGGAAAGCCCATGCGCTTTTCGATTTCGGCGAGGCTGACTCTGGGGTCGAATGGATTCGCACGACGGCGATAGTAGAGAACCGCGAGCACGGCTAGGCGGCGATTCAGTTCGCCCTGCACTTGGTCCATGAAGTCCACGGAATCTGAGAGCGGATTGTGCACCGGCCCGCGCTCGCCATCATATTCGCGGTCGTATTCCGAACGCCGATCCGCGTCCGATAGAACGTCGTATGCAGTTTTCAGCAGGAAGAATTTTTCAGGATCGCCCGTCTCCGGATTGTCCGGGTGGAAGCGTGCCGCGAGGTAGCGGTAAACGCGGTGAATTGTCTCTGTGTCCGCGTGAGGACTGATCTGGAGAAACTCATAGTAGTCCAGCGTTTTTGTCGCTTCGAGCATATGGGGAGAACCTCTCCTGTCGATATTCGGAGGCCTGTGGTAAGTCGAAGCGTAGCACTGGTGTACAGGTGAGGGGCAATCACACGATAGGGTGAGGTGCCGGACGAATGTAATGAGAATTTGGTGACTGATGTCCGGGTTAGCGCAAGAGTAAGAGGATCGCCAAATCGTTGAAAGCAAGTTATTTGCCCTCCATTAGGTTTTGCCTTCCTTTCAACTGTTCTGGGAACTGTGAGTAGGGCGTTACCAGCGCGTGCTCTCGAATCCGCTCTCTCCCTTTTAGCGACATTGTCCACGTTTCCCGTCGCGAGCACGGTTGATATGGCGTGCCCGATATACTCACCCTTTAGAGCGCAAACGCAGGTGCCAAATGGTGCGCTCGACGGAGAACGCTGTTTTGTCCTTTACCCGCCGCGGATTTTTGAAGTCGCTATCAAGGACCGCTGTCGTTTTATCTCTCGAAGACGTCTTGAAGCTAGCGAGACCGGCTTTCGGCCAGCAGGCAACCCAGGCACCGAAGGGCAGCGCCCGCCAGGCATATAAAGCTCCACCAAGGGCGGCTCCCAAGGGAGCTCCATCGCCAGTGACGGGGACGCCGTTGGGTGTGCAGTTTGTCGATGTAGCAAAAGAAGCAGGGCTCAACGTGGAGATGATCTTCGGCGGCGAGCATCGCAACAAATATCTACTCGAAACTACCGGCTGCGGTGCCGCCTTCTTCGACTATGACCAGGACGACTGGTTGGACATTTTCCTAGTCAACGGCTGGCGGCTCGAAGGCTTCCCTAAAGGACACGAACCGGTCTGTCGTCTCTTCAAAAACAATCGCGACGGTACATTTACCGACGTCACGATGAAATCCGGTCTGGCGCGATCGGGTTGGGGACAGGCTTGCTGCGTCGGTGACTACAACAACGACGGCTGGAACGACCTGTTCGTCAGCTACTACGGCCAGAACGCCTTATTTCGTAATAACGGCAACGGAACGTTCACCGAGGTCACAAAAGAGGCTGGCCTGCTGCAGGATCGTCTGCGGTGGAATTCGGGCTGCTCGTTTCTTGATTACAACAAGGATGGCCACCTCGATCTGTTTGTTGGCAATTACATCGATCTTGATCTGAAGACTACGCCGCTCCCCGAAGATGCCAACTGTACGTATAAAGGCATCGTTGTTGCATGCGGCCCACCGGGCCTTGAAGGTGGGAAGAATCTGCTGTATCGCAACAAGGGCGATGGCACGTTTGAAGATGTCAGCGAAAAGGCAGGCATGTGGGGCACGCTCGGCACCTACGCTTTGAGTTGCGGTGCCGCAGATCTCGACAATACGGGCTGGCCAAACATCTACGTGGCCAACGACTCCACTTCTGCGACTTATTACGTGAATCAGAAGGATGGCACGTTCAAGGATCAGGCGATCGAAGCCGGCGTTGCTTACTCTCCCGACGGCAAACCGCAGGCGGGTATGGGTGTTTCCATCGGCGATTACAACCGCGACGGCATGCTCGACATCGTGAAGACCAATTTCGCGGGCGACACTGATTCCTTATTTATGAATCTTGGCGATGGCTCTTTCGACGATCGCACCTACCAGGCTGGTCTTGGCATCAATACGCGCCTGCTCGGCTGGGGTGTGAGTTTCATCGATATCGACAACGATGGCTGGCTCGACATTCTAGTCGCCAATGGTCACGTGTATCCGGAGGTTGATGGCACTCAAGTGGACGCTGCCTACGCCGAGCGCAAGTATCTTTATCGCAACTTGCGCAATGGCCAATTTGAGGACTTGAGTTTGTCGGGCGGATCAGGGATCACTACCGATGCGAAAGCGCGCGGCTTTGCGGTGGGAGACTACGACAATGACGGCGATCTCGATGCGGTTGTGAATTGCGTGAACGCGGTTCCGCAACTGCTTCGTTGCGATTCCACATTGAATCGAAGCTGGGTGAAGATACGCCTCGTCGGAACGAAATCGAACAAGACCGGTATCGGTGCGCGCATCAAGGTTGTTGCGGATACGGGGTCGCCCGTGTTGACAGCCAAGCCCGGCACACCGTTCGCACAGATTGAAGAGGTGAGATCGTGCAACGGCTACTACTCCGCGAGCGATCTGCGTATCCACTTCGGTCTCAACGATGCGAAGAAGGTCGACCTCGTTGAAATTCGTTGGCCGTCCGGTGCCGTCGATACTCTCAAGGATCTTGATGTAAAGCGCCTCTACGTAATCGAAGAGGGCGGCAAGATCCTGAAGAACGAAGCGCTGGTTCCCGCCAGGAAAAAAGCCTGAGGAGAGATACGTTCGAATCTGAGCACATTGTGTCAGGGCACGACTTCAGTCATGCCGCCAAGCGACTAAAGATAATCGGGCTTCGGCTCCTGATGAATGTAGTCTCAAGCCATCGGGACGCCTTCTGTCCCAACATAAAGGGCGTAAAGAGACTGGCTGGCAGTCATGAACAAGCGGTTTCTCTTGGTGCCACCGAAACAGAGATTGGCGCACGTTTCAGGAAGATGAATCTTCCCGATGAGAGTGCCATCGGGGGCGAAGACATGCACCCCGTTAAAGTCTTTCCCGGCCCACCCGGCAGCGGACCAAACGTTGCCGTCCACATCGCAGCGAATGCCATCGGAAGTACCCGGTGACATGTTCACAAACATGCGCCCGTTCGTCAGCCTCACGCCATCCACAACGTCATAGACCCGAATCGGGATCGGAGCACCCGGGTGCTTAGGAACTGCGCTATCGACGATGTAAAGCAGTTTCTCGTCGGGAGAGAAGCATAGGCCGTTGGGCTTTTCAAGATCGCTGGCCACAACTGTTGCCACGCGCGTATTCGGGTCGAGCCGGTAAACGTTGGCAGGGAGTTCGAAAGCAGCTTTGTGCCCTTCGTAATTCGACATGATGCCGTAGCCGGGATCACTAAACCAGATGGCCCCATCGGAGTGAACTACGAGGTCGTTCGGAGCGTTGAGCTTCTTGCCTTGAAAGCTATCCATGAGCACTGAGACAGTGCCGTCATATTCGGTCCGCGTCACGCGGCGTGTGTCGTGCTCGCAAGTGAGCAACCTCCCCACACGATCACGGCTATTGCCATTGCTGTAATTCGAGGGGCTGCGGAACACAGTGACTTCGCCCGTTTCCTCCAGCCATCTGAGCATACGGTTGTTGGGAATGTCGCTAAAGATAAGATATCCACCGTCGCCAATCCACACCGGGCCTTCTGCCCAGCGCGCACCCGTAAACAAGCGCTCTACGGCCGCGCTGATGATGTGATATTTCGCGAAACGAGGATCAACGACTTCTACTGCCGGATCGGGATAGGGAACCGGATCTTTTGGTTCCTGCTCACTGGCAAGAACGCCAGGTTGTAAAGCGAAGCCCATTGTCGCGCCCGTCGCCATGCTGACGAAAGTGCGTCTCTGCATCGGTCTCTCTTTGGCAGAAGAATCCGCTACGGGGACCTTATCACGGCCTTCTCTGTAGCCGAAAGCGTAACTTTGACTGAATTCTCAGTCGGGATTTCGGTCGCATCGTGCGCTATACGGAAGTCTCTGGTTTGCTTGATCGATCATCAAAGCCTCGTTTCCGGCACTCGTGAACCCGCCTCCAATTCATAGCCAATCGCCCGTTTTGATTTTTGCGGCCTCGGCAAGTCCAGATGTCGGAAGCACAAACCCGGCACTATACTGTCTCCGCAAGAATCTGTGCGCAAGACCGCTCGCGTTTCCCAGTGAGCGAGAGACGCGCCATCTCCGGCACAGTTCCCCGGCGACCTCGGAGGATACCTGTGGCTTCCCAGAAAATCTTTGTTTTCCTGTGCCCTACTGTAATAACAGTCAGCGGACTTGTTTGCCTGCTGTTTCTTTTAGTCGGCCCATCGCCAGTACGCGCCCTCATGCAGCAGAACGGATCCTACGTGCCTAATGCGGTAAACCGCATGCCCGATGCGAACGACCGGGAGAAGATGCAGCAACAGGAACGCGACGAAGCACGCATTGAAGAGGCAAACGCTCAACGGAAAAAGGAAGTATCGGCCGATAGTGAGAAACTCCTGAGGATGGCGGTAGATTTGAAAGATGAATTGGACAAGACCAGCAAGGACACTCTTTCTATCAACACGATTCACAAGATCGATGCGATTGAGAAGCTGGCCCACGATATGAAGAACAAGATGAAACTCAGAACCAATTGAAAACCGGGGACGCCCAGGAGCCGGTTTAAAGGAGATCTCGTTCAATCATTGTGGCTATGTCTTCCCCGTTAGAAGAGACGCGGATTCTTCTCATGGTCCAGCAGCCAACGCTTGCGCTCGATGCCGCCGCCGTATCCGGTGAGCGAACCGTTTGCTCCAATCACACGATGACAAGGAACCACGACGGCAACGGGATTTGAGCCGTTCGCCAAACCAACCGCGCGCACGGCCGCAGGACGGGCGATCTGTGCAGCAAGCGCGCCGTAGGAAATAGTGGATCCGCAGGGAATAGAGCGTAGCGCCCTCCACACATCCTGCTGAAATGGCGTTCCTCCGGTTTCGACCGGCAATGTGTCGATGATGCCTAGCTCGCCGGCGAAATAGCTCGAGATCGCAGACATCAATCCATACGGATTATTCGCGGGTTCGAGCGTGAATTTCTTCGAGCGCAGTTGAAGTCTCAGATATCGACGAATATCTTCCTCGTCCTCTGTGAAGAGAGCGACACGCAGTTTGCCATCCGCGTCAGCGGCAATCATCATCACGCCGATTGGCGTTGCGACACGATCGACAAAGCAACACAGCGGTTGGCTAAACGCAGTATTCATCGGATCTTCCTGATTCCGTATCAAGATCGGCATGCACAATTCAAACTATCTTCAGGTTACTCAACACGCAGCTTAAAAGCGCGCTTTTGTCAGGTCAAACAGTCGCAGCAGAATTTGTCGTTACGCCGATCGAGGTGGAGTGACCACACAGAAATATCTTGGCCGCATGTCAACCGCACCATCCATATCCCCGTCAGCAGAGTGAGCAAGAACGAGAACGGCAGCAAGAGCTGGTGGAGCGCCGAGCCTGTCCCGCCCCGATTCATTTTGCCTGGCAGGAGTCTGCATTGCCACGATCTTAGTGTTGTGTGGGCTTCCGCTATGCGCGGAGAGCGAGACTCGCGACCCAAACTTGGAGTGTGCGACCTGTCATCGCGAAATCTATCAGCGCTACCGCACCACCCCCATGGCAAATGCAAGCGGGCCCGCGGTGGATGGGTTCATTCCGGGGGAATTCGTGCACGCAGCGTCGGGCGTACACTTCCGCGTAGCAGCGGAAGCCGGACAGGTCTGGCTAAGTTATGAGCGTGAGAGCGCTTCATCCGACAACTTGCTCAAGGGAGAGCAGAATCTCCGCTATTTCATCGGATCCGGCAAGCGTGGTAGGACCTATCTCTTTGAGCGATCCGGATATTGGTTCGAGTCGCCGATCAACTGGTATAGCAAAAAGCAGATCTGGGACATGGCGCCAAATTTTCAATCGGCGACCGAAGTGCCGTTGACCCTTCCAGTCGATCCAGGGTGTCTTCACTGTCACGCGTCGAACGTCGCACGCTCCCTCCCCGATGCGCGCAACCTCTATGCGGGGGAACCTTTTGCCAACGGGGGCATTACGTGCGTCTCCTGTCACGGGGACGGCAGTGCGCATATTTCCTCCGGCGGGAAGGTCCGGATGCTCGACATCAATGCACTGCAGCCAGTCCGGCGAGATTCCGTTTGTCTGAATTGTCACCTCGAAGGCCAGACAGCAGTAATCCGCTACGGCAAGCAAATGGAAAACTTCACCCCCGGCGATGACCTGTTCGACTATGCGCTCTATTTCGTCTACAAAACCGAGAACGGCTCAGGCGGTCGCGCCACCAGCCAGTGGGAGGCACTCCTCCGCAGTGAATGCAAGAAGATCTCCGGCGATCGCCTCACATGTACAACGTGTCACGACCCCCATGGTTCGCCTTCACCCGATGATAAAGTCGCGTTTTACCGGCAGAAGTGTCTGCAGTGTCATAGAGCTGCCGAATTTGCGGAGAGACATCATCCAGAGAACCCCGACTGCATAGCTTGTCATATGGCGCGACCGACATCGACTGACATTGCTCACGAGCAGGTAACCGACCACTGGATCAAGAAGCGCATCAGCAACCAGCGGCCATCCCTGGCCGACAGCGGGAGTCTCGAAACAATCGGCGGGACGATAGCGGATGATCGCGATCTTGGAATCGCCTACGCCCAGATGGCAGCGCGCGGCAATGAGGCAGCCGGAAAGATGGCTCTGAAGCTTTTGCAAAAAGCTGAGCACACGGAAAGCGGTGCCAGGCGCGATCACGAATTGCATGCACAACTCGGCTTTTTGGAGCAGATGGATGGGCAGACAACTGCTGCCATCGAGGAGTATCAACTGGCCCTTCAGTCAGACCCTTATGACTATCTGGCCGGCGCCGACCTGGCACTGCTGAGAATCAATCAACGCGAATATGCAGAAGCTCTGCAATTGTTGAAAGCCGTCTTTGAGCACGATCCCGCCCAAGCCGGGGCGGGCCTGAATCTGGCTATTGTGGAGTGTGGTCTTGGCGACCGGAACTCTGCACTCGCGACTTTGGATCGGCTTCTGGAATTCTCGCCTGATTACGAGAAAGCTGAGGCCATGGATCGCGGAATTCTTTCCGGTAGCCAGAAATGCGGATCTCGCTGACTGAATGTGATGAGGCATCCGGTCAGTTAACGCTGATTCCTCAGCGCGCCCGGCCTTGGTGGAATGTTATGCCTAAATGAGTTTCGCTATGCGAAAGTTCTTTAAATTCAGACAGAGACGAAGGGAGATACCCGGAAGATTCCTCGAGTTCGACCCTGGTGGGGAGAGCGGTTGCTGATCGATCTCGTCTCCCGGGTTGATCTGGAAGACGCTTCAGAATCAACCATTTGGTTGATACCTGACACATCCTGAATGCTGAGTAGTATGCCCTCCAGGATGCGTAGTCGTTGCGTTGGATGAGGTGTGCGAGGTTTGTGAAGCAACCATTAATTGATATGTCAATTAAGTCGAAAACGCAGCAGTTTGTCTAGCGCAAGGGCGATGGATCCTTAAGGTGCATCTGAGTTTTGTGCGAGGAAAAACTCGGAGGGCCTGCAAATCGGTAAATCGGTAAATCGGTTTATGTAGCTGATTCATATGATTCGTTTGATTGAGAAGATGCTCGGCTATTCCGCATCGGACCTTCCAGTAAAGCTTTTCCGCCAATGACATGTCGATTCCGGCTTCCCCTGCAACCTATTTCCCTCTTTTCACGTTGACAGAGGGTCCCCCCTTTCAGTAAGGTTTCGACTTGCTCCGGAGTCTGTAAATTTATCGCTCTCTATTTGTGTTCGGGAGTAGCGGCACCGGGAAACAGCGAATCCTGCCATCGCGACAGGTGAGCTTTGTCAGCCGACTGGTCGAAGTCGAAGAACGAGCCGGCAGAAACACCACAAGTTAAAAGATCAGAACAACGGCACTACTTTTCAGGAGACCGCATGAACAAATTATTTCGCACAGCACTTGTGCTGGCCTTTTTGGCCTGCGCGAGTTCACTCCTCATTGTGACGGCCAGCGCCCAATCGGTCTACGGATCGGTTTTCGGCACTGTTTCCGACAAGAGCGGGGCTGTCATTCCGAACGCCTCGATCACTGTGACGGACGAAGCCAAAGGCACCGTGGTCAACGTGACCT
This sequence comes from Telmatobacter sp. DSM 110680, assembly GCF_039994875.1. Classification (GTDB taxonomy): domain Bacteria; phylum Acidobacteriota; class Terriglobia; order Terriglobales; family Acidobacteriaceae; genus Telmatobacter. Next base: position 835,300 of record NZ_CP121196.1, read on the forward strand.
CCAACGGCGCCGGCGACTACAGTGTCCCTCACCTTATTCCCGACGTATACGATCTGAAAGTCGTGGCTAAGGGTTTCAAGCCTTTCGAGACCAAGGGCATCAAGGTCGAGGCTGATACCGCTCCACGCATCGATCCCACACTCGACATCGGTTCTGACACCGGAACCACCATCACTGTTAATGCTGATACCCAGCCCGTATTGAAGACCGACAAGGCCGATGTTTCCACGGTCTTCGATGAGCAACAGGTTTCGAGCCTGCCGGTTGGCGACCAGAACTTCACCAACCTTCAGCTTCTGCTTCCGGGTGCACAGCTTCTCGGCTGGTCGCACGCGGCCGACGAAAATCCACAAGGCTCCAAACAGATTCAGGTTGATGGACAGGCCTTTGGCGGAACCGCCTTTGAGCTTGACGGCACGGATAACCAGGATCCGATTCTGGGAATCATCGTCATCAATCCAGCCATGGATGCGGTGACCGAGACCAAGATCACCACGCAGAACTTCGACGCAGAACTCGGTAAGGCGGTTTCAGCAGTTGTCACCGCACAAACCAAGTCGGGAACGAATCATTTCCACGGCAGCGCTTACGACTTCCGTACCGGCAACGCCAACTACGCGCGCGACCCCTACACCCAACCGGTTGGATCGACCGTCGCCGGCCTCAAGAACCGCTTCGGCGGCTCCATCGGCGGCCCGGTCATCAAGGATCGCTTCTTCTTCTTCGGCAACTATGAAGCGCAACGCCAGAAGGTCGGAACATCGGCCACCGACACGTTGCCCACGTCTTTGCTTACCGAAACCGCCCTGGGTAACAAGGTTGGACCAAGCGGAATCGCCGGCGCTGACTTCAGCGAGTACCTGCACCTTGGCTCCGCGGGTTTCATTTACAACAACACAGCTCCTGTTGCACCAGGCTGCGGATCCGACGGGCAAGTCGGTTCTCCCTATCCTTGCAACGTGATTCCGACCGCGCAGCTTTCCGCCCAGACACTGGCTCTCGTTAAGCTCCTCGAGCCTTTCACCAGTGGAATCGCTTACGGGACTGGAGTCGGCAACGACAATGGACTCGACACCAACTACAGCAAGTCGGGCACCGGCCTCTTCAATAGCAACTCCTACACGGAGCGCGTCGACTACACCATCAACGAAAAGATGCACGCCTTCGAGCGCTTCTCGCGCTTCTGGGATACCCTCTCAGGAACCGTGATGTTCGGTGCGGCGGGTGGCCCCGGATTCGGTATCGGCAACTACGGTGGCAATTCCAACGGCGCCAACGACAGCTTGGCATCCGGCATGGACATCGCCCTCAATTCGCATTTGCTGACCGACTTCCGTCTCGGCTACTACCGCTACAACGTTATCGATACGAAGCACGATCAAGGCACCAATTTTGCTGACACTCTGGGGATCCCGGGCATCAACATCGGTGGCAACATCACTTCCGGTGCACCCGGTTTCAACGTCACCAACCTCCCCAACGGTGGCGGCGGCACATCGGGCACCGTCTATGGCGATGGATTGAACGTGAACCGTTGCAACTGCCCTCTCATCGAACGTGAGGACCAGTTCCAGATCGTCAACAACTGGACCATGATCAAGGGCAACCATACCTTCAAGGTAGGCGCTGACCTTCGTTATGGACGCAACCTGCGCGTACCTTCTGATAACGATCGCGCCGGATTACTCAACTTCAACGTCGGTCCTACATCGGCACCGATCGACCAGCTGACCGGTCCCGCTGCCGGGAACAAGGCGAACTCCGGCGGTCTCGGCTTCGCTAGCTTCTTCCTCGGCGACGTAACCAGCTTCAACCGCTACGTCTCCACATCCACCAACGCCAAGGAATTCCAGAAGCGCACATTCTTCTACGGACAGGACACTTGGCGCGTAACCAAGAACCTGACCCTGAACCTCGGCCTTCGCTGGGAGATCTACTTCCCAGAGAGCGTCAACGGTCCCGGCAACGGCGCTTTGCTTGATCTGAACGACGGCTACCTGCATGTCGCGGGCATTGGCCAAGTTCCTTCCGATCTCGGTTGGAGCATCGACCTCAAGAAGCAGTTCGCACCTCGTCTTGGCGTTACCTATCAGTTGGATGAAAAGACCGTCGTTCGCGCAGGTTACGGACGCAGCTTTGACACCGGCGTCTTTGGATCCATCTTCGGTCACACCGTCACCCAGAACCTCCCGGTCCTGGCCAACCAGCAGATCAACAGCCCGAGCGCGCACGCTCCGGCATTCAATCTGGCGGTCGGTCCGACGCCCTATGTGCCACTCACTGTGCCCTCCAGTGGCCTTCTGCCCAATCCGGGTTCGCAGGTCTCCTCCAGCGCACGCGCTGTACCGCTTAACTTCCCGACGATCGATGCCTGGAACCTGGCGATTCAACGCGCTATTACGCCAACCCTCAGCTTGACCGTCGCCTATGTTGGTAACAAGGGCACGCATACGCTGGGTGACGGTGACAGCAACGGCACAAACCCGAACGAGTCGTTTGTCAACCTTCCTGGCAATTACAGCGTGACCGGTCAAACCCTGCACTTCGATCCGAGCGTGCCGGCAAACACCATCACCGCCAGCGGTGCAACCTCGACAACCAACTTCCTGCAGCGCTACTACGGTGGTAGCCTCGCGGCATGCCGTGACTCCAACTACACAACCCCGAGCGAACCATTCGTTGTGCCCGGTATGTGCGGCTGGACAAACAGCATCGCCTACCGTGGTGATACTGAAAACACCGAGTTCGATGCTCTGCAGGTCACATTGGCCCAGCAGTTCACTCATGGGCTTGCCGTCACCGGCAACTACCAGTGGGCGAATGCCTTCGGCGACACATCGAACCTCTGGACCTGGAGCCATACCCTCACGCACCTCCGCGACAGTCAGGTTCGTGCCCAGCAGCTCACCGTTTATGGCAGCTACGACCTTCCGTTCGGCAAGGGTAAGCAGCTCGCCCAAAACGTTAACCGGCTGACCGATGAGATCATCGGCGGGTACCAGCTCAGCTTCGTAACCAACTGGTCGGGCGGTCTGCCATTCACAGCCAGCTTTAACGAGTGCGGACAGAACGTTCCCAACACACCCAACCCCGCCACCAGCGGCGGATGCGCACCGAATACAACCGGACGCATCCACACCAAGCTCACGCCGGCCGTCACCAACTCCGGCGGGAAAATCACGCGTACCTTCTATCAACAGCAGATCCCCTGCGCGGATATTCCAGCAGGCTGCAAACCGGGTGATAACGGCAACCTGACCGACCCAATTGACGTAGCGGCGGGCACGGGAATCTTCACGAATCCCGGACTTGATAACTACGGCAACGGTGGTCTCAATACCTATCGCGGACCGTCGTTCTTCGGTACCGACATGGCTATCACCAAGGCATTTACCATTCACGAGAGCATCGTCACGAAGTTCCGCATGGATGCGTTCAATGCCTTCAACCACATCACAGCTGGCAACCCCGGCGGCGGCATTGAGTCGACCGGCACCATCGGTGGTGAGGGTGGCGGCTGCGGCTCCGGCAACGATTGCGGACCGCGTCAACTTGAGTTCTCTCTTCGCGTTCAGTTCTAAGGCGTGAAGGAGCAACAAACCTGGAGGGGAGCTTCGGCTCCCCTCTTTCTTTGACTTCACGGTGACCTCGCGAACGAGCAACAGCAGACCCTCAGCGTTAAACTGAGTTCATCAGGATATCCATGTTTCGCATCTTCGCCATTGCAGTCTTCCTACCGCTTTCACTCGCAGCGCTTCCGGGCAATTCTCAACAGGCTCCGTCTTCTCCCTCCGAAGCTTCTGCGCCTGCCGCTTCTTTCACGAGCGCCCAGGAACTCGCATCAAAGGGCCATCTTGAATCGGCTCTTACACAACTAGATCAGCTTGCCACGCAAAATCCGGAACCGGCGGGCGTCGAGCGACTGCGGGGCATGATCTTCTATCAGAGAGAAGAATTTCCGAAAGCGATCGAAGCCTTTGCAAAAGCCGCTGGCCAAGACCCCGGCGATCACGATTCGATCGAAATGCATGGCGTGAGCCTTTTCCGACTGGGCAGGATTCAAGAGGCCATTCCTTTCCTGGAGAAAGCCCGCGTCGGCGTGCAAGGCGCAAACGTCGATCCAAATTACGTTCTGGCTCTTTGCTACGCCGACGTGCAGCGCTACGATGACGCGCGTCATGCATTTGCGGCGCAATACGGGTTTGCGCCCGATTCGGCCGAGGCCTACCTGCTGGCAGGCCGCCTATTTCTGCGCCGTGAGCTGCGCGACGAGGCCGGCGCTGAAGCCACTAAAGCACTTGGCCTCAATGCCTCGCTGCCCCTGGCACACGAACTATTGGGAGAAGTGGCCTTGGCACGTGCCGACACGGCCGGAGCCATCCGCGAGTTTGAAACCGAGCGCACGATTAACCCGCTCAACCCGGATCTCTACGATCGTTTGGGCGATGCCTATCTGCGCAATGGACAGTACGAAGACGCGCAGTTGGCACTCAACCGGGCGGTGTTGCTCGAACCTCAAGCCACAGGCCCCTACATCCTTCTTGGTGAAACGTTTCTCAAGTTGAAGCAGCCGATCCAAGCGCTTCACTACCTTGATCACGCTGAAAAAATGGACCCGTCCAATTACATTACTCATAATCTGCTTGGCCAAGCCTACAAGGCAACGGGGCAGCTTGACGCCGCGAATCGCGAATTCAAGATGGTCGTCGAAATTCAGCATCGCAGTGATCCGAAGCCCGCGGGGAAATAGACGATGTGCTGCCATGCGATTCGACGAGTGATGCTCCTTTTCGCCTTGCCCGCACTGCTTGCTACTGCGGCAGATCAATCTCCCAAGCAGCCGCCCTCTGACGCCGCTATCAAGCAGGCTGATACTGCTTTTCGCGAGGGTTTTGAGGCACGCCAGGCTGGAAATCTGGAGATGGCGCGGAGCAAATTTGCCGAGGTCGTTCGCCTGCAGCCCAAGATCGCGGAAGGACATGAAGCACTGGGAGCAGTCCTGGTTGAGCTTGGTAAGCCGTTGGATGGAGCGAAGGAATTCGAGGCCGCAGAGGCCATCAAACCAGGCGATCAGGGCATTGAAACGAATCTTGCGCTGGCATTCTTCCAGGCTGGCGAATCATTGAAGGCTCTTCCTCACTTTGATTCCGCTCTGAGCCTGTCGCGGCTGCCCGGGCATCCAGCGGCGGATGCTTCGTTCTTCGACGCCTATGGTCGAGCGCTGGCCGGTTCAGGCAAGCCTCAGCAGGCGATGCTACAGTTCGCGGCGGAAGAAACTATCACTGGACCGCGCGCGGATATTGAAGACGCGATTGGAACGCTGGAGGCGCAACAACAGAACTGGCAACCGGCGCAGACGCGCTTTGAGCGCGCGATTTCGTTGGATGCCTCCTATGTTCCGGCCCGCGTTCATTTGGGTCTGCTGTACCGCGCCCAGAAGGACATGACCGGTGCTCTGAATGCATTGTCTGCCGCAGTGGCCATTGAGCCCCACAACGCCGAAGCCCTCTCAGAATACGGGAGGGTCCTCGCCGCCACCGGCAAAGACGAAGACGCGACACAGCAATTTACTGCCGCCATCAAAGTCGATCCAACTTTATCTGGAATTCAACTGGACCTCGCGATGGCGCTGCAGCGTCTCGGCCGCCAGCAGGAGGCGATCCCCTGGTTCGAAAAGGCTCTTGAACGCGACCCGCGCAATCCATCGGTTCTTACCAATCTCGGGTTGGCGCTCACGCTTACGGGTCGAGGCAAAGAGGCTCTGGACTACTTCAATCGTGCCCTTGCCGAAAATGCGAAAGATCCTACCGTCTACAAGGACCTTGGCGTCTGCCATATTCAGCTTTCAGCCTTCGACGAAGCGATCGGTGATTTTCAAAAAGCGCTGACGCTCGATCCTAACGATCCCCAACTCCACTATGACTTGGGTCTTGCCTATAAATTCAAAGACCGGCCCACCGATGCGGTTGCCGAACTCAGTCGCGCCGGTCAGATGGATCCTAATCTGCAGGATCCGCCTTATACGCTGGGCATTCTCTACATGCAGCTTGGGAAGCTCGATGAGGCAGTGGTCGAGCTAAAGAAGGCCGTTGCGCTGCGACCGGAGAATGGTGACGCATGGGCTATCCTCGGCAGCACCCTGAAGCAGGACGCGCGTTTACCTGAGGCTGCCGAGGCGCTGAAGAAGGCAATCCCACTTCTCCCTGCACAGCCCGGCCCCTTGGTCACGCTTGCCGGAGTTCTTGCTGAAGAGGCCGGAGATCTCAGCACGCAGGCTGATGCGGCTGAAGCTGCCGGCGATCATCAGAAGGCAGAAGAACTGCAAGGTCAGATCAAGGATCTTCGCGCACAGGCCGCAGATTACCGCAAACAGGGAGCCGTACTGGCGCGCGGCGCCGTCAGTCGGCAGCGCGCCAACTTCGCTTTGAATGCGGGGAATCAACTGATGTTGAGGGGCCAGATCGCCGACGCCATCGGCAGATATCAGGAGTCCGTCGCGGCAGACCCGACCTTTGCCGATGCTCACAGCCAGTTGGCGATTGCGTACGAACGCCAGGGCCGCGCGGCAGAAGCCGCAGCCGAGCACGCAAAGGCGGCGGAGTTAGTGAAGGCGAACTAGAACATTTTGTTGTTGTCTACGGCGCTTTTTGCTCCTACATTGGCGGGTATGACTCTCAATGGCCGCCGCTCCTTCCTCAAGCAGGCAGCAACACTTGCCGGCGCTTTTTCCGTCAACAGTCTCTTCCAGCAGGCTCACGCGGCGGAGTTTGCCAGGGCCGGGGCACGCATCGCGCATCTCAGCCCGGATGTCGCTGCGCAGGACGAGGACTACTGGAGTGTGATCCAGCGCGCCTATTCGGTCAATCCAAACCTCATCAACCTTAACAACGGCGGTGTATCGCCCTCGCCCATCGTGGTGCAGCAGGCCGTGGAGCGCTACAACCAACTTTCGAATGAGGGGCCGTCGTATTACATGTGGCGCATTCTCGACCAGGGCCGCGAGCCTTTGCGCGAAAAGCTTGCGCAGCTGGCCGGGACAAAGACCGATGAGATTGCCATCAACCGCAATTCCACCGAAGCGCTGAACACCATCATCTATGGGCTCGATCTGAAGAGCGGCGATGAGGTGATCGGAACGAAGCAGGACTATCCCAACATGATCCAGGCGTATCGCCAGCGTGCCATGCGCGAAGGGATTGTCTACAAGCAGCTCAGCTTTGAGCTTCCGATTGAGGACGATGAGCAGATCGTCAAGGCGTACGAGCAGGCCATCACGCCGCGAACGAAACTCATCCACGTAACGCACATGGTCAACTGGGTGGGACAGACGATGCCAGTGGCCAAGATCGCCGACATGGCTCACGCCCACGGTATCGAAGTGCTGGCAGACGGTGCGCATTCGTTTGGACTTATGGATTTCAAGGTGCCAGATCTGCACTGCGACTACTTTGGAACCAGCCTCCACAAGTTTCTCTCGGCGCCCATCGGTACCGGCATGATGTGGGTGCGACAGGACAAGATTGAAAAGCTGTGGCCGCTGACTTGCAATTCGATGCCGCGCAGCGCCGACATCCGCAAATTCGAAACGCTAGGCACGCGCAGCTTCCCGCTGGAGCAGGGCATCGGCGAAGCCATCAACTTCCACGAAGGCATCGGCGCGAAGCGCAAGGAAGAGCGCATTCGCTATCTGAAGAACTACTGGGCATCGCGTGTGCAGGGGACGAAGAAGGTAAAGCTGCATACTTCACTCAATGCGAAGTATTCCTGCGCTATCTGCGGCGTCAGCATCGACGGCATGACGCCGGCCGATCTTGAAAACGCGCTTTTCAACCAGTACAAGATTCACACCGTCGGCATCGTGTGGGAGAACATCAGCTGCGTGCGTGTGACTCCGCATGTTTATACGTCGATCGCCGATCTCGACAAGATGGTGCGAGCGATCAACACGCTGGCTGCGTGACCGAACTGAGCCGCTCAGTCATCATGAGAGTACGCCCTTTCCCAGACGCACTAATCATCGTGCTCGCGCTGCTTGGCGCTCTGAGTCTGATCGACGAATTGTGGCGTGCGCCAACTCCAGATTCACTTTCTCAGTTTCTTCAGGCTCATCATCTATGGCGTCTTTGGATCGCACTGAGGTGGGAACATATGTATTCGCATGAGGTTCTGCATTTTCTCTCCGGCGTAGTCGGCTCCATGTTGGGATGCTGGATTTACTTTTCAATTCGAAGGAAACGAGATGACTCGGAATGACGGACTCCGGGTCAACTGGCAGCAAACTCCTCGTTGCCATACCCGGCGTCCCGACTGAATTGGTCTCCGTTTCAGCTTCGTTTCTCGCGTGACAGGCGCCACCTGCTTAACGCAATGAGTCGCACTATGATCTTCAGCCATGAATCGACGTTCGTTTTTATATGCGGCAGCCATCGCTGGCACGCAGAATCTTGTTTCGCGGTCCTCCTCGGCGGAGCTTACGCAAAACACGCCATCCCGCAAAACCTCGGAAAGCGCTGAGCGCATCGAGCGCGCAACTTCGGCTGCTCTCGCCATGCAGCGGCGCGACTGGGAACAGGGGATCTTCGCACAGGCTCTGCTGCAGTCTGGCCAGCGCGAGAGGCTCATCCAACTCACCAAGGCCGCCATGATGCAGCAGGTGCCCGATGGCCGCATGGCCGTGGTGGTGAATGGCGGTCCAACGGATCCGGCCATGGGTGGTGCGGCCTATGCGCAGGCGGTGGCGTGGACGGGCGATGCAGCCGTGCACGAGGCCGTCGAGCGCATGCTGGATTGGATTCTCAACAAGGCTCCGCGTAATGCGGAGGGCATCCTCTACCATACGTTCGAAGCGCCGCAGATGTGGTCAGACGGGATCAATGGAGCTCCGCCTTTTCTGGCCGCAATGGGTCATTACGACGAGGCGCTGCGCCAGATTGAGGGCTACCGGAAACTGCTGTTCAATCCCGAAAAGAAGTTGATGGCGCACATCTGGGATGATGGGAAACATCAATTCTCCGATCCCGCCTTCTGGGGCGGTGGCAATGGCTGGACCGCCGCCGGACTGGCACGCGTCATCCGCAGCCTGCCGGCTGAAAGAAAGAGCGATCGCAACCATCTGGTTGCATTTGCTCGCGGTGTGATCGACGGCTGCCTTCTATACCAACGTTCAGACGGCCTCTTTCATAACGTCATCGATCAGCCCGATACTTTCGTCGAAACCAATCTCGCGCAGATGCTCGCGTTCACCATCTATCAAGGAATGTCGGATGGCTGGATCCCCATTACCTATCGCGCCTTTGCCGACAAGATGCGAACCGCCGCGCGATCGAAGATGGATGCATACGGATTCGTGCAAGGCGCCTGCAGCGCTCCCGACTTCGATCGGCCCGGCATCTCCACTGAAGCACAGGCGTTTTGCATTTTGATGGAAGCGGCAGGACAGGCCTTCGAATAGATATGAAGTTCACTCACGGAAAGCCATCCCAAAGGCAAAGCCGTTGTCATCCCGACCGAAGCGGAGGGATCTGCAGTTGCTGTTGAAGGCTTTTCGCGACCAAGTTCTGGTAGTTTCCGTATAAGCTGTAACACTCCCGCGAGAAACAAAACAGGTCCAAGCGGTGTCTACCATCGTGTGTTCCACTGATTTCAGGTAATTATGGCTAAACGGGTTCTGGCAGCAATCTTCATCTTCATCTCTTCGTCCTTGGCTCACGCACAGAGTTGTAGCGACTTGGCATCTGCTCACCCCGCATTCAAGTGGGCCGGAAGTCAGCCTTTGCTTTTGCTCACTGAGTACAATCCTTGGGCTATGGTGATCGGATCTGACTCACCGACCTTCGCACTCTACGCGGATGGAACAGTTATCTACTGGTTGGGAGAGGGACGCTCCGGCAAGTATGTCACGGCGACACTTGCGTCATCGGAGATAGGAGATTTACTTAAATTAGCGCACGTGAATGACGTGGATGGCTTCAGGAGTTGCTATGCCATCGCGGATTACACGGACGCGCCAACCAACGTGCTCGTTGTGAAGACCAAGACTGGTTATAAGACGATAGAAGTCTATGGCGTCATTCGTCACATTGAAAACATCTCACCTGATCGGATGCCGACAAGCCTTCAGGAAACATTCCGTGTCCTCCTGGCATTCACCAACCCGAAGGCTCACGACTGGAATCCTCCTTATCTCGAAGTGATGATGTGGCCGTTTTCCTATGCCAAATCGAGTTTGTCTTGGCCTGCGTATTTTCCTGGAACCCACGATAAGAACGCGCGACAGTCCGCGCAAAGAATCGAACTGTTTCTTCCACTTTCTGATTTGAGTCGATACGAGGCATTCGTCTCGAAACTGAAGCCGACAACCGCGGTTCTGCTGGATGGGAAGAAGTGGGCGATCAGTCAGCGGCTCCCATTTCCCCATGAAGGCAAGCCGTGATAGATTCTCCCTTTCAGGCTTCATTGATAGGTCGCGGTTGTGTTGTGGCTAATCCGGATGTTAGCCCGAAAACTGCACCGAAGAACACGAGTCTACCGGTGAAACGCGATAAGCCTTTCTCTCCTACGCCTTCCTCTTCCATCCCAGCCAATCCAGAATCCACTTCCACGTGCCATCAAGAGTCTTCTCGCCAGGAGGAGGCGGTAATGCCGTTGTCGGAAACAGGACCGGCTTGCCCCGATAACTTTCCGCGAGCTGTTTGAAGACCCGCCCCGCTGGCTTCACTCGCCCCTCATTGGTCAGCAGCCCCAGCGTGTATTCCAGCGGATTGAAATCGAACTTGCGGTCCACATCGTGGCTGTCCCAGTAGCTGAACCAACTCACGCCCTGCTCGATGGCCGCGTGCACAGCCTTGTCGAGCCACTTCGCCTGCTGCTCGTCGCTGAGTTCCTTGATGCACGTGTTGAACTCGCCCGCCCACACCGGCTTCTGCTGCGTCCCGGCATAAGAGCGAATCAGCGTCGCCATGGCAGCCAGCAGATTGATGCTGGGCGGGTCCATTGCTCCCCCGTATTTCACCGCCCCGGTCCAGTAGGGATAGCAATGCATCACCGGCATGCGCTGCTCGGCAATCAATGCCTGCTGCGAGAAGGTTGTGTCGCTGAACCACGGCCAGTGATCGACTCCGTTTACGTGCAGCCGTCCGGGAAGAGCCTTGCTCATCAGCGCGAATATGCGCTTCATCCACGCGTCGCCCACCTCCGTCTTGGCACTCCAACAGGTATTGATCTCGTTGCCCATGTCGAAGCCGATTACATTCTCGTGAGGCGCAAGCGTTCGGCTCAGTTCGCGCACAAAAAGCTCCTGCGCCGCCAGCGTCATCGGGTCCGTAAAAAACAGATCGGACTGCCGATGGAACGGCGGAAGAAAGTACCATCCGCTCAACTGTCCCGTGAAAACGGTCACCAGCGCATCCAGGCGCCGCTCGCCCATCAGAGCAATCAGCTGATCGAGGCGTTCAAGGTGTGCCGAACTTACCCACTTCGGATTCGGCTGAAAAAACGGCCAGATCAGCAGGATGCGCAGGTGATCCGCGCCCAGGGCGGCGATGGCATCGAGGTCGCGCTTGATAGGGTCTGGGTTCCAGTCGTTCCAGCAGAACCACCAGTTGTGGGAAGGGGTGTAGTTCACGCCGAAACGGTGACGCGTGGGGTCGAGGCTCATCGGCACGGTTGCCTCTGTCGTGGAGAGAAGTGCCGGAAGCATTGGATGCTGTACGGCGAGAGCGCCGGTAAGCGATGCGCCCCCCGAGAGGAATTTACGCCTGTCCATATTTGAGCCTCGCACGCAACAGGTAATACTAATCGGCGAGAGTAATCCGAAGAGTACGCCGCGTGGAGAAGCGCAGAATCTTCACTCCTCTGATTGCTAAAATCGGTTTGTGCGCAAAGTCATTTCCGCTTCAATTCTGCTCATTATCCTTATTCCCATCTCCATGCTGATGGGCTGTTCCGCAGCACCCGCGATTGACCTGCCAACGCCGGTAAGCACCATCGGACAAGCAACGCCGATTACGGTGCACGCGTCTGGTCCGAGCGGCATACGCAGTGCATCGGCGACCATCGAGCAAAATGGCTCCAGCTACTCTGTCTGGCAGATGGCGCAGCCGTCGAAGGCGAAAGAGTCCACCTGGAACTTTTTGGCGGGGGTGAAGACGACCCCGCAGTTGAAGGACGGAAAAGCAAAGCTGATCGTGGAGGCGACTTCAAACGGTTTGATGCATAAGTCAGCCCGCATCGAGCGCGACGTGACAGTGGTGACACAACCGCCCACGGTCAGCGCCGATTCCGACCAGCACTATCTCTACATCGGCATGGCCGACACGGCGACCTTCAACGTGACCGGTGCATACAGCGCGGCCGGCATACGCGTCGGCGACCAGTCGTATCGCTCATGGCCGATGCCGGGCGGCAAACCCGGCTTGTTCTCCCTGTTTGCCTTTGCGTGGAATATGCCGCAAAGCACCATTCCCGTGGTCTTTGCATCCAACGGCGCCGGAAACGACGTCACGACCCCCATCACTGTGATCTTCCCCAAAAAGGAACAGCCGCATTACACGGTGCATGACCTGCAGATCAGCGACGCCTTTATGCAGAAGGTTGTCGGCGAGTTGGATCCCAACGGCTCTGGAGACATGGTTGCACGCTTCGTCAAAATCAATAACGAGATGCGCAAATCCAACAACAAGACCCTCTCCGACCTGCGCCTCAAGACGGCCGACCACTTCCTCTTTACGCAGCCCTTCGCGCGCCAGTCGCACTCGCAGGCCGAAGCAACGTTTGCCGATCTGCGCAACTATATCTACCAGGGCAAGAAGATTGATCAGCAAGTACACCTTGGCTACGACCTTGCCGTGACGCAGCATGTAGGCGTCGAGGCGTCGAACGATGGCCGGATCGTGTGGGCAGCTCCGCTCGGCATCTACGGCAACTGCGTGGTGGTCGATCACGGCTATGGCCTGCAGACGATCTACGGACATATGAGCCACATCGACGTCCACGAGGGCGACATGGTCAAGCGGGGCCAGATTATGGGGCAGAGCGGCATGACCGGCATGGCTGGCGGCGATCATATCCACTTCGCGATGCAGCTGGATGGCGTGCAGATTGATCCCAAGGAGTGGTGGGATCCGCACTGGATCCAGGACCATATCACTAAGCGCATCGATGCCGGCATGGCACCTATGACGGAGGCGGCCTATGTACCGCCGAAGAAGAGGGCCCACGCGGCAAAATCCCGGAAGCACCGGTAACGGATTTCAGTGGACCGATAATTCTGGTGTGCGTTTGGTCGGCGAGATTCTGGAGGCTTGCTGATCGCTGTAGCGGCATAACCCTCTGGGGTGCTATGCTTTCGCGCTATGAAGTCGAGGCTGTCCGTTGCTTTCGCTTGTTTTCTTGCCGCATCATTCGGAACCGGTTTTCCTGTACTCGCCCAGCAAGCTGATCCCGCTATCGCGTCGTTGCAGGCACGAACTTCGCCGGAGTGGTTGAAGTCCGGGACGATCTACCAGATCTTTGTGCGCTCGTTCTCGCCGTCGGGCGATTTGAATGGCGTGACCGGACGTCTCGATGACTTGCATAAGCTCGGCGTGAACATTCTTTGGCTCATGCCAATTCATCCCTACGGACAGGTGAAGAAGAAGGGCTCGCTGGGAAGTCCATACGCGGTTCGCGACTACTACGCGATCGATCCGCCGCTGGGCACTAAGGAAGATCTCCGTCGCCTGGTGCAGGAAGCGCACAAGCGGCAGATGAAAGTCATCATCGACATGGTCGCCAATCATACCTCGTGGGACAGCGTGATGATGGCGCATCCCGATTTCTACAAGAAGGATAAGGAAGGCCACGTCACCTATCCCTACGATTGGACCGATGTGGCGGCGCTCGACTATTCCAATCCGAAGCTGCGCCACTATATGACGGACATGCTGCTCTATTGGATTAAGAATTTTGATCTCGATGGATATCGCTGCGATGCGGCGGGAGAGGTGCCAACCGATTTCTGGGAGCAGGCACGCAAAGAACTTGAGCAGGCCAAACCCGATATCATGATGCTCGCCGAGGCATCGAAGCCAGAGTTGATGCGGAGCGCCTTCGACATTGACTACGCATGGCCGATGCTGCACACGGTCGATGACATTGAGATGAACGGTGAACCTGCCACCAAGGTTCGCGACACCATCGAGCAGCAGGATGCGCTGTTTCCCAAGGGCACGCTGCACATGCGGATGAGCGACGATCACGATGAGTTGCGTGCTGTGACGCGTTACGGATTCCCTGGCGCTATCGCCGCTTCCGCTCTCATGTTCACGCTGAACGGAACGCCGCTCATCTATAACGGCATGGAAGTAGGCGATGATACGCAGTCGCGCGATCCCGCTCTGTTCGAGCCGCAGAAGATCTTCTGGAGCGCGGAGAGCTGGCATCCCGAGTACCGCAAGTTCTATGAAAGCCTGACGGCTCTGCGCCACGATCATCCCGCGCTGCAACAAGGTGCAACTATATGGTTGCATAATAGTAATGAACAGCACGTTGTGACCTATCTGCGGCGCTCAGGGAGCGAAGAATTTCTGATAGCCATCAATCTGTCGAATACCCCGTTTCGCGGAAGCGTGGAAGCCACCGGGAACTGGAAAGAAATTGAACTTCCGGTCTCGAAAACTGAACCTGAAGCCGTTCCGTTTATCTCGCTGAACGCGTTCGGGGCTCGCATCTTCCAGAAGCAAGCCCAGTAGGAAAAGCTCATGAGTACATCGCAGACCGAACAGGTTGGGGCAAAAACTGTCACGTATTTCCGCAAACCCGAGCGCAGCTTCTGGCAGATATGGAACATGAGCTTCGGCTTTCTGGGAATCCAGTTTGGCTGGGGTCTGCAGATGGCCAACATGAGCGCCATCTATGAGTACTTGGGCGCGCGCGCCAATCAGATTCCCATCCTGTGGCTTGCAGCTCCGTTGACCGGATTGCTAATTCAGCCGTTGATCGGCCACGCCAGCGATCACACCTGGGGACGCCTTGGCCGCCGCCGTCCGTATTTTCTAGTCGGCGCAATCCTGAGTTCGCTAATGCTCATTCTGATGCCCAACGCATCGGCGCTGTGGATGGCAGCCGGCATGCTATGGATTCTGGATGCTTCCATCAATGTCAGCATGGAACCGTTCCGCGCGTTCGTTGCCGACATTCTTCCTGAAGGTCAGCGCACGGGTGGCTTCGCCATGCAAAGCCTTTTCATTGGACTCGGCGCATCGTTTTCGTCGGCCCTGCCTTATATCCTGACAAACGTCTTCCATATGCAGCAGAAAGTTGGAGACACGCGCGCTGTACCTACCGTTGTGCGTCTGTCGTTCTATGTGGGTGCGGTGGCCTTTATCGGTGCTGTGCTGTGGACGATCATGACCACCAAGGAATATCCGCCGCAGGATATGGAAGCCTTCCGACGCGCGAAAGCTGAGAAGACAAGTCTTTCGTCCAGTGCGCGTGAGATTTTTGCCGCTATTGCTGAGATGCCTGACACCATGCGCAAACTCGGGCCCGTGCAACTCTGCACATGGCTGGGCCTCTTCTGCATGTGGCTGTATTTTCCGGTAGCGGTAGCGCACAACGTGTTTGGTGCGAACGACACGAGTTCGCCGCTCTACCAGGCGGGCGTTGAATGGGGCGGCAACTGCTTTGCTGTCTATTCCATCGTGTGCTTCGCATTTTCGTTTGCACTTCCTGGACTAGCCCGCAAACTTGGGCGCAAAAATACGCACACCGTCTGCCTGATCTGCGGAGCGCTCGGGCTAATGTCGGTGTCCGTCATTCACAACAAGTATGTCCTGCTGTTAACGATGGTGGGGGTTGGGATTGCCTGGGCAAGTACGTTGTCAATGCCGTACGCCGTGCTTGCAGCTTCTCTTCCGCCGGAGCGCACCGGGGTCTACATGGGCATCTTCAACTTCTTCATCGTCACGCCCGAGATTCTGGCTTCGCTCTTCTTCGGCTGGTTCATGATTCATCTTTTGCATAACAATCGCATCTATGCCATCATTGCCGGCGGCGTATTCATGTTGATTGCGGCCGCACTGATGCAACGCGTGCGCGATCCCCAGACGCTGAGCGTGCAGGACGTCTGATCCGAAGCTTGTGCTTGATTCCAAGATCAGACGTCTTTCCCCGCCACTTCTACGAGGAAGCCATGCAACTGGGCCACGCCATCAGTCAGCGCAGCGGGCCCCGGCTGCAGAATCAGCGATGAGGGGATCTCGTAGATACGTCCTTCGCGAACAGCGATGATCTCATCGGCACGCGGCCTCGATCGTATTTCCTCCATGTTCACCTTCATCCCGCACCAGGACGCGAAGATCACCTCGGGGTTGCGTTCAATGACGGACTCCCACTCGACAACCCGATCTTGCGCTTTCCTGCATTTGCGATGCTCGGGAAAGATCGGCTCTCCGCCGGCAATCTTCACCAGCTCTTCGACCCACTCGATGCCGCTGATGATGGGATCGTTCCACTCCTCAAAGAAGACCCGAGGACGAGAGCGAAACTGCTCAGCTTTGGATGCGATGTGTTCAAGATTGCTTGTGTAGGCGGCAATCAGTCGGTCGCCATCTGCCTGTTTTCCCAGGATGCGCGCAAGCATTGCCACTGTCTCGAAAATCTCTGCAATGCTTCGCTGATTGCAGTTCAACACCGTGTATCCGCGACGCGAGGCCTCACGCGTTATTTCCGCTTGCACGTCGGAATAGGTGATGATGAGGTCGGGTTCAAGTTGAGCGATCGACTCGAAATTGGCATCGCGAAACGTGGAGACGCGAGGCTTCAGTCGCACTTCTGGCGGCCGGGTTGAAAAACCTGAAACCCCGACGATTCGATCCTGTTCACCGAGCAGGTAAATCAGTTCGGCTACTTCGTCTGAGAGGCAGACAATCCGTTCCGGATAAGAAGAAAAGTGTTGGCCAGGTTGCTTTGCGAGCATCGTGTTTGAACAGTTTACCGTCAGTTGGGTCTGCGTATCAGCCGCATCGGCTCAGTTAATCAGACCTGTTAGCATAGCGCCATTGCCATGATGTCCACAGGAACCGAATCCGATCGCTCACGGAATGGACTCACGACCGCCGCGTCAGATTCGATTCCGGTTACAGTAATCGAACCGTCCCGAGGCTGGGTGGCATTGCAGCTGAGCGAACTATGGGAGTATCGGGAACTCCTGTATTTCCTCACGTGGCGCGAGGTCAAGGTTCGTTACAAGCAGACTGCTCTTGGTGCTGCGTGGGCGATCATTCAGCCGCTGTTTACCATGCTGATCTTCAGCCTGTTCTTCGGCAAATTGGCGAAGGTGCCGTCGGACAACATTCCCTATCCTCTCTTCTGTCTCGCCGGACTGGTGCCATGGACATTTTTCGCTAACGGTCTAGCTCAGTCCTCGAACAGCCTCGTGACTAGCTCGAACTTGATATCCAAGGTTTACTTTCCGCGTCTGTCCATACCGCTTTCAGCAGTATTGTCAGGCGCGGTCGATTTCACAATTTCGTTTGCACTGCTAATTGGCATGATGACTTTCTATAGGCAGGTGCCGCCAGCGCGATGCGTATATCTCCCGTTGTTCTTTCTTCTGGCATTTGTAACGGCGCTCGGTGTTGGCCTCTGGCTTTCCGCGTTGAACGTGAAGTACCGGGATGTGCGCTATACGATTCCGTTTCTGACGCAGTTCTGGATGTTCGCAACACCAATCGCATATCCATCCACTCTGCTGCATGAGCCATGGCGAGCGTTGTACGGATTGAATCCGATGGCTGGGGTGGTGGAGGGATTTCGGTGGGCCCTTATCGGGGCCGACACTGCCCCGGGACCCATCATCGTCGCCTCCTCCTTCGCAGCGGCACTCATCCTAATTGGCGGAGCTTTCTACTTTCAGCGAATGGAAAAGATCTTTGCGGATCTGGTGTAAATGGATATGCATATACGCCGCCAAGAGTTCTTACGGAGCTCATTGAACAATGAGTGATATCGCGATCCGCGCAGAAAATCTCGGCAAACGATATGACATCGGAGCACTTCAGTTGGGTCGTGGCCGTTATACCTACAACTCCCTTCGCGACTCGATTGCGAACGCGGCGTCTGCTCCTTTTCGTATCGTTCGTTCCTGGATCGGGGGTGACGGAGGCATGGGGCGTGACGAGGATCGGACCATCTGGGCGCTGAAAGACGTCTCATTTGAAATCAAGCGCGGCGATATTGTGGGTGTGATTGGGAGAAACGGTGCAGGAAAAAGCACCCTCCTGAAATTGCTGGCGCGGATCACCAAACCAACGACGGGACGCGCCGAGATTCACGGTCGCGTGGGATCGCTGCTCGAGGTAGGAACAGGTTTTCATCCTGAGCTCACCGGCCGGGACAATATATATCTGAATGGCTCCATACTTGGAATGAAGCGCGCCGAGATTGCCCGTCGCTTTGATGAGATCGTGGCTTTCGCCGAGGTTGAGCAGTTTATCGATACGCCGGTAAAGCACTACTCGAGTGGGATGTATTTGCGGCTGGCGTTCGCAGTGGCGGCGCATCTTGAAACCGACGTGCTGCTGGTGGATGAAGTGCTGGCGGTCGGAGACTACCGGTTTCAAGAAAAGTGCATTGGAAAGATGCGGGACGTCGCTACCACGGGTCGGACTATTTTGTTTGTCAGCCATTCGATGGCGTCCGTACAAAGGCTATGCAAGCGAGCGATCGCATTCTCGGGCGGAAGATTAGTTGCTGACGACAGCCCTGCGACCGTCATTGCTGGATATATTGGTAACAATCTAGGGGACACCTATATCGAGGCTGCTAACCCAACGCAGCCTACTATCACCAGGGCTGCGCTTGTTCTTAACGACCAGACGCTTTTGCTTTCCATCGATTTCGAGTCGCCATTCCCTTTGACTCCACCGGTGTTTGGATTTGTTATTTACAACTCCGTGGGTACGCCGGTATTCGGTACAAACAACAGGGCGGATCCTATCTCTCCTCCTCCGGAACCATCGAGAGCGGGACGCTTCGAGGTCGCAATTCCTGCAGACCACTTTCGTCCCGATCGCTATCTATTTTCATTCTGGCTAGGCGATCCTTTCACAGACTATTGCGTTCGAGAGATGGTGCTTCAGGTTGAATTGAACGGAAGCGTAGGAGGGGGACTTCCCACCGAAGGCAATGGAAACATTTATCTGAATACGGACTGGCGCTACGAGGCTTCGAGGAAGGCAAATACTCCGTGAACGGCGCTACGAATGCCTTATTTCGAGATAATCGTCCAGGCGGTTGAGCACCCGACTGTCAGGCGCAAACTTGCGAGCGAAGTGTGCGGAAGAGCCGAGGATTGATTCCAGATCATCGGTCTCAAGCGTCTTTGGGTGCGCAGCTCCCGAGGACCAATCGATAAATCGGTAGTTATTCTTCGATAGACGAAATGCAGGCGCATTGCAAACTACCGTCTGAAAATAGGTCTCGTCGGGACAATGACGGCCTTGCAGGTGCTTTGCCAGCCAGGAATATTGTTCTTTCGAGCCCAGAATATATTCCGCAACCCTCCGGTTGCCTGTAAACCACTCCGAGCCCGCATAGCAACGGGTGTGGTTCTTGGAATAAGGCGACGTTAATTTGGCAATGAACGGCGGGAGGGCGCGCCGGTCAAGCTTCGCCAGGCCAAATTTCAAGCTGTAGTACCGTCGATACCATTCGCATTGAAGCTCACTGTCAAGGTGTGAGGGATCGATGAGATGGTAATCCATATGCGCATCAAAGCCGCCGTTCTCCAAGTCTGAAATTACGGCTTTTGCGGGCTTTGTGGGATAGCATGCGCCGGACAGCAACGCGAACCAGTCTGGCTTTGCAGGACTTGCATACAGGAGAGCCAGAGCGGCTAGCGTTGCCTGAACCACTGAGTAGCCGCACCACCGCGTGGAGATGTGTGGCCGCACAACCTGAACGTTTGCGGGTAATGAAATCAGGAGTGGTGATTGATCGAAATCGTGGTGTAGAACAATGGGCGGATTTGCATATACGAGGTTCACCGTTCGTATGAGCCGAACGATCTGTTCGGGGGCCGTGTGTGTGATGATTACGAAACCAATCTGGCTCATATGACAGGGGTCTCAGTGGTTTGAATCTTGAAGGGCGATCAACATTGCGAATGACCGCCGAGCGCTATCTTATCTGCCAATTGTACGAACGCGACGTGACTGCTGACTCCACAGTATCGACAATCTCTCACTCATTTTTGCGAAGTCAGCAGTGAATCGTAGATGGAAGCAGTCTGCGCGACCATGCGGTTAATCGAGAATTGATCGCGAGCACGACGCCACCCGGCAACTCCCATCTCCTTCATACGTTTTGTATCCACAATGAGACTGCGCAAACCATTTGCCAGTGCCTCAGCATCCGAAGGCGGGACCAAGATTCCCGTTCCACCGTCTTCAACCAATTCGGGCAAACCGCCGACATTTGTGGCAACTACCGGCAGCCCCTGTGCCATCGCTTCAAGCGCGGCCATCGGAAACCCCTCAGTCAGCGAGGGCATTGCGAATATATCCCACCTCCGAAGGACCGGTTCAAGGTCCGTCTGCCAACCTAGAAAGCGCACACGCTCCTTCAAATTCAGTTCGCGCGCGTAATTCTCCAGGTTCTCTCGCTCGGGACCGTCACCTGCAATTTCCACCTGAAAGTCGGGAAATTCCGAGGATAGGATCGCCAACGCTTTGATCAGATAAGAGAGTCCCTTGATGTCTACGAGGCGACCTGACGCTCCCACGACAACCTCCGTTCCTGGGGAAATTGGTTCACGGGGCACATGGCGCACTTCCACTCCGGAGTAGACAACGATCGGTTTTGGTTGTTGAATCTGGCGGGCAACCGCTTTGGAGACTGCGATGACCAGGTCTGCGCCTTGCACTGCGACGGGAATACGGCGCGCCGAATCGAGCTCTTGAATGCGTGCGTGAAGATGGACTACGAGACGCGCATTCGACGAAGCGCGAACTATCCGGCGGGCCATTCGGCCCCCAAAGTGATGATGCACAATAGCGAAGTCGTGATCGCGAATGAGGCGCCAGAAGCGGTAAGCGCCCAGCGGATCACGCAGACCTTGGGACCAGTCCACTGATCGCGCTTCAGCGCCGGCTGATTGGAGATAACCCACCAGAGGGCCGGGCGCACCAAGGCACCATGCATGCACTTGATATTTTTCCCGATCAAGTCCACTGGCAAGTGCGGCCACAATGCGAGCTGGCCCCGTTTCTTCGAGCTGCGCAGAGCCTAGCAGATGCAAAATCGCGGCTGGCATCTAGTGCGTACCGATCCTTAAGCGGCGCTTCAATCCACGGAATCGCTGTCGTATCTTAAGTCGGCGGATAGGATTCCACCCTAATCGCAGCATCAGATCTAGATCCAGCAGTGAGTCCCATTCAAACACAGCGCATCTGCGGAGGCGACTGCGGTCAGTTCCGAGTGTGTTCAAGCCCTCCTCGGTTGTAAAACCTAGATCGAACTGCTGCCCTACGCATTGAGCGGCTGCGCTGTTGTGATCACCGTATGGATAGGCAAAGCAGATGACTGGAGAACGCACGATTTTCTCGAGGTCGATCCGGCTGCCCGCTATTTCGTCCTGCAATCCAGCATCGTTCAGCTTGGTGAGATCCGGATGGTTGCGGCTGTGCGCGCCAAACTCGAATCCCTTCGCAGCCCAGTACTGAATCTGTTCGGAGCTCAAACACGGCCGCCATTTGTAACCCAGAGAATGATTCCACAGGTTGCCCTTGCTCACACAGTTGGTCGGCACAAACACCACGGCATTGAAACCGTAACGTTCCAACACGGGGAACGCATGGTCGTACAGATCTGCGATCGCGTCGTCAAAGGTCAACAGCACCGATTTCTCAGGCAACGGCTTTGCATCTCGCACCCACGACAACCAGTCTGAAGCTGCAATCCCTCTGTATCCCTTTCGTGTGAGGAAACGCAGATGAGTCTCAAACCGCGCCGCGCTGACGAAGAGGGCAGGTTCAGAATCGGGTTGAGGCGGACCGACGTGATGGTACATGAATACCGGCAGTCGCCTGCCAACTTCAGCTTGCAGTTCCGGCCAGCCGGCACTCTCTACCGCACCGCGCAAAAAGCTGACAGCGTATCGGGCTCGAAACAGGCGCAACCCCACGCGCCTTATCCATGGTTTTGATTGAAAGCTGCTTGCCAAGGCGAAAGCTGGCCGAAGCACCGAATCCGGTGAGATTGGAAATCGTGCGACGAGCTGAGTGGCGACCCATCTCCATGAAGGACTGTCTGCAAACCGGGCAAGAGCTGAGTGGGGCCTCAACTCGGGATGCTTTCGGAGAAGTGGTATCTCTTCCTTTCCCCGTCCTCGGGCTTCTATGCGCGCCATCTGCTCGGCTGTCGGCGCATAGACTAGGCCGCTGATTGCCTTGGTGTCGTGGAAGAATACGAGACCCGATTTAGCGAGTCTGACGCCCAACTCATCATGGGCACGCCACGAGAATGCATCGTCGAACCCACCGCAGGCGAGCAACCTCGCGCGGGCGATCGAGTAATTGCGACTGACTCTCAGGTCACGCTGCCAAGTCAGGCCAGCGTCGCGACGGTTAGCCTTTTCATCGATGTTTTCACGAGCCCACTGGGCCATCCGCGGACAGTCATTGTCCGCCTCTACTAACGTTGGACCGGACACAACCCGCGAGTCACTCGTTCTGTGCGCGTCTAAGTGCGCGCCGAAGTTGCCTGGGTGAAGCGTGAGGTCGTCATTCGTAAACAGCACGATACTTCCGCGCGCGCCAGCAACCGCTTGATTCAGAGCGACACCGAACCCGCGATTCGATTCTTCGATGATGTGCAGTGAACATGCGGGACGCAGGCTGCGCAAATACTCGACGCGATTGCCGTCAGCGCCACTGACAACCACAATCACTTCATACGCAGCGGCCGGCAAATCCTGCTCAAGCAGGGAATTTACTGCTCGCGTGAGAGTCGGCACGGGATTGACCGAAGAGACGATTACCGATAGTTCAAGTTTCGATTCGGTTGGATCGGCTGAGCCTGTGCTATGAGGAGTCGCGTTCATCTGGTCCTTCGCAGCAGGATGTCACGCGAGATGCTTCCTGGCAATGGATGAATAGCCGTATCGACCACGGTCAAGGCGGGATGGTCTGCAATGAATCGATTGATGCGGTAGCCGCCCCGAAGCATGTACCGACTCCACCAGAGGCCTTCTCGAAATTCGTCGTCACCGGTACAGGAGCCGAGCAGCAGATAGCCGCCGATTCGCAGGCCGCGAACGAGCTTTTCGCGAACTCTTCTGAGAGCTAGCGGATTCTTGATGTATTCCACGACGTGAATAGCTACGATAAGGTCGAAGACGTTGGGTAGCGGATCGTTACGAAGATCCATCTGCGCGAACGTGATGTGTCCGCCCCAATGACGACGACTGCGGGCCCTCCCTAATGCAACTTCAAGAAAGTCCGTTGCGAGAAGTGAATCGCATCTGTCCGCAAGAATCTCGGTAAATACTCCTTCGGCGCAACCTATCTCCAATGCGCAACCGAAACGACTGTTGCCTCGAACCCGATCGAGCATGTTCGCTTCGCCGCGGTGTCGAATGATTTCAAGATCGTTGGTCGTGTAACGCCAGGGATCGTTCTGGTCGAAGTCTGCGGTTACGTCAGGCTCTGCGCGTGGTGAGCTGTCAAGCCACGCGTCGCGCACTGCGCGTCCAAGATGCCATGTGTTCCAAACGCCTGGAACTCTTTTCATGGCCTCACGCAACCGTGAGGATCCTGGCCTCATGCCTTTCGTTTGCTTAATTGACGGCGCTCTTCTTTGACCACTTGCAATGGACAGTTCTTCTGTCAAGGCGTCATGGAGATCCGGTCGCGCAATGTTCGAAGACGCGAGGTAATCCTGCGCCCATTGAAGAAATTTCAGCCTCGCGGCAGGCTGTGTTCCGGTTCGATCAGCGACTGCGCAGACGGAATCTGGATGCTGGCGGTACTTGTACCAGCACTCATTCGTAGCCAGGATTCGCGAGCTCATTCCCAACTTGAAATAGAACGCCTGATCTTCGAACAAGCCGTCAAAGGAATCTTCAAAATACCCGGCAGCCTCGGCCGCGTCGCGCCTTACCAGGATGCAACCAGACGAGGGTGTTGACCAGGGCTCTCGAATTGCAAGCATCGCGAGGTCAATTGCCTGATAGAGCTCTGGTCCGGAAACAACAGTCACAAAATGATCTCTGAGAATGTCTTCGACTCTTCCGGTCCAGCTATGCCATATGACTGAAGAGCCGCAGATCATTCCGGTATCTGGTCTTGCCACCAGCAGCGCAACCTGGCGCTCTAGCTTGTTGGGCAACCAGACATCGTCGGCATCGAGAAAGGCGAGATAATCCCCTTTGGCATTTGCAATTCCGAGATTTCGTGAGGAGCTGATGCCGCGTCGCTCTGATTTCGGGTGGTGAAGACAGCGGACCTTAGAGGGCAGTTCTCTTGCGTACCGCTCGGCAATGACTGTACTGCGATCCGTCGATCCGTCGTTCACCAGTAACAACTCCCACTCTTCGTATGTCTGGGCAAGCACGCTCGCGATAGCTTCGCTCAAGAAACTTTCCGCATTCAGGAAGGGGATGATGATTGAGACGAGCCCTCCGCCTTTCGGTGGATCGCGCGGGATCAAGGATGCCTTCGCGTCGGTATATTCGGCGTCTGTCGTCATCCTACCCTTCTCGTCTTGTTCCCCAACTGACTTGATGTTTCATTGGCTCAAGTAGCGTGCGTACTCTTTTCATTCGACGGCTGATTTCAATTCTGCGATGACCTTTGCTGCATCTGCAAAGTATTGCGGTCTAAGTCTCGCAATTGAGGTCCAGTAATGTCTGAAGACCGCGCCGTCACTGAACTCCGCCGACGCTTGGTACAACTGCTGATCGAGAAACTTGAGGTCGCTTGCACTCACCTTATTACCCAGAAGGACGGGCAACGTATTTTGCCCGATGAACCATGGTGAATCCGTCTGGTTGAATCGGCTAATGGTCTCTTCCATTCCGGCCGGTTCGACTAGATCCTTACGGAGACAAACCAGCGCAAAAGTCAGGTGAGGTGGAAACCAGGATCCCACTCTGGTGAGAAACTCAGCCTGCTGCACGGGCGCCTCTTCGTAAACGCAAAGAACGCTGCAATCGTCGTCGGCAATCCATCGCAGAAGTTCGTCTGGACGTTGCAGAAATAGCGTATCGGAATTGCTAATGATGAGTCTTTCTTTGCCTGCCAAGAGCGCGTGATCAGTCAATTCCAAAGAATTAATAACTTCTGAGCGGTAACGCATCGTCTTTGGATACGAGGCAAGCAGTTTTCCCACAATTTCATCTGCGTCACGGCGTCTGATTACCTTGATTCCGTCAATATGACGTTCGATGATCGCGATGTCTTCAGGCGTAAGCGAACCATCGTCATGAACGACCACGGCGATATCTGCGACGAAGCGCAACAAGGACTTGATGGCGGTAATGTACATGAAGACGTGCTTATGGCACGTCAAGGTATGAATCTCAGTTTGCGCGGCAGGATTGCATCGCAGGGGCCTTGTCGAATTCACGGGCCTGAAGTTCCGATAGAGTCTTCCCGGGCTTTCGCGCCAGCACCAGTAGAGCGCGCGGAGGCTCTTGCGAAGAGGAAAGTCGGGATTCTTCTCGTAGAACTTTCTAATGAGACTGCTGATTGCCATTGGGTGCCGTCAAGAGTGAAGTAAGCCTGCAAAGATACTGCAACTCTCATTCTAGACAGCCCTTATCAGCGCTGGGGCGACAAGTGGGCAATCCTCAGCTGATATCGAACGGGATGATTCGGCGCGGGATTCCGGCCTGAAGAGGAAGAAGGGTAACGATAATATCGTTTATTTGTATGGACGGCGAGGTCTGCGCGACCCGGTGAGAAAGATTCAGCTAAGAGCGGGTCTCGAACCGCGGAATCGCCACGCAGGAATGGGCCCAATGGCGTTCCCATTCCTGCGCACAGATTCTTAATCGCCGAGCCTGCTGCCTACTGATTCTCCGCGAAGAGATCCGTCATGACCTTGGTTGACGAATCACATGCGTGATTGAGGCAGGGCAGATCCAAACCGGCCTCTACTGATTTCAGCAGCGAGAAGTGCGTGTAAAAATTTGCACTTTGCACGCGGTGATGACCGTAGCTTGTGTCCACGGTCAATAGGACTCGGTTCGTCGTGGGTAAAATGCTGTAGTCGTTCTCGTCCCACACCACGATGATCGCACTGCGGCCATTCTTCCAGGCTTTGGATTCATGGATCGCAGTTATGAGTGTCTGTAGCTCCAGGTCGCCACGGTACATCAAGCCGGGGTTGAGACCGTCCAAAGTGCCGTTATCATCGGGATCGAACTCACATGCCGGGCCTGCATTTCCCCGACCATGCTGGTCGTTGCACTGATTGGGCGCAATGAAGGAATAGGTTGGAACGTGATCCGACGCTAGATCCGCGAAAAGGCCATGCGTACCCTCGAAGTCGACCATGTTCTTGAGGCTGAGCTTGGGGTCGAGACCTTCCTGGACGCTGGCAAAATATGCAAACGGATTATGCTTTACCGCGTAGAGAGCAACCAAATTGCTCTGCGTCTGTCCCTCGCCCGGCAGAGCTGTCGTTAGATTGTCGAGATTCGAGAAGAATCCGTCTGCGTTGTTAACCCCGTCGGCACCGTTCGGAGGCAGGCTCTCCTGGTAGCTTTTCCAGGTCAGACCTCTTTCGGCCAACTCGTCCGCAATGGTCATTCCAACCGTGTGCGTATTTGCTGCGTAACCCAATTTGCCGTCAACATCGATGACACCCGGAGGTCCGGAAGTCTCATTCGTCAGGTCGAGAACGGGCGTGGCGGCGTCGGTTCCCGCTCCGTAAATCGGGCAGATGTTCGGCGTTGGCGGAGTATCAGTCGAGACGGAACCATTTGCAAGATTAGGCGTGCAGCTAGTGTTGTGCCAGTCGGGAGCGTTGTCGGTCCGTACGCCGAAGTTTGACCCTCCCACGATTTCCAGGTAGTTCGTCAAACTTGGATGTCCGACCGCAAAATAGTTCGTCGCAGAATTCACCTGCTTCAGGTAGTTATTTGTGAAAGGCATATTGGGGTTGCCAACGACCTGGGCATAAGCGTGATTCTCCATCATGATCACAAACACGTGATCGAGATGAGGAACGCCTTTCGGGGTTGGACCCTCCTGCGCGCAAACTGTCATTGCGCATGCTTGCAGGGCCAGGAAAACTGCTGTTTTTTTGAACATGAACTCGACCTTCCTTCAGCTGGGAAAAAGAGCTAGCCGCTGCACGGTTGCTCAGCGGGCCGCTCTATGAGTTCTCGGCTCGACACATTAAAACGCCATCATGGATTTACGAAGATTCGGTTAAGATCCGAGGATTTGAGTCACGAACTTGCAATCTGGCGATCACGTTCCCGCAACAACCGGGGCATATGTTTCGTTGAGCGAATACAGAATCGCTCATTCCCTGGAGGTTCCACCGTGGCTACTGATCGCCGTTCGTTTCTTAAGCTTTTGAGTACAAGTGCGCTCTCTGCAGCATTTCCGGCGAGCATTGCTCGCGCGCTTGAGATCCCAGCCCACAACCGCACTGGCACAATCGCGGACGTCGAACATATTGTGATCCTGATGCAGGAGAATCGAGCATTCGACCACTACTTCGGCACACTCAGCGGAGTTCGCGGTTTTGACGACCCCCGTGCAGTGAAGCTTCCTAACGGAGATGCTGTCTGGTACCAGCCCGACAGTTCGGGTGGGTACGTATTGCCGTTTCATCCGGGGGCACCCAGTCTCGGCCTGCAGTTTCTGGAGGATCTCGCTCACGACTGGGATACGACTCATGGCGCGCTGAACGGGGGCAAGTTCGACCAGTGGGTGCCGCAGAAAGGCACCACGACGATGGCGCACCTCACACGAAGCGACATTCCCTTTCACTACGCTCTCGCCGACGCTTTTACCATCTGCGATGCATATCATTGCTCATTCCTTGGAGCGACCGATCCAAATCGATACCACATGTGGACGGGTTGGGTAGGAAATGATGGGAAGAACGGCGGCCCGGTTCTGGATAATGCTGAAGCCGGATATGACTGGAGCACCTACCCTGAGCGCCTGGTGAAGGCCGGCGTCTCGTGGAAGATTTATCAGGACCAGGGTGCAGGCCTGAATGCAGCGGAGTACTGGGGCTGGGGTCCGGACGCTTACATCGGCAACTATGGCGACAACTCTCTGCTTTACTTTCACCAGTATCAAAATTCTCTGCCGGGCTCGCCGCTCTTTGAAGGCGCGCTTACCGGTACAGATATAAAGGATGGCGGCACGCTCCTCGATCAATTTCGAGGTGACGTAACTGCCGGCAAATTGCCGCAGGTCTCTTGGATCGTGGCTCCGGAGGCCTACACCGAACATCCGAACTGGCCCGCAAATTACGGCGCGTGGTACATCTCTCAATTTCTTGACGTGCTTACCTCAAACCCTGATGTCTGGAGCAAGACAGCTTTCTTTCTTTGCTATGACGAGAACGATGGCTTCTTCGATCACGTTGTGCCGCCCACAGTCCCTGCTTCGCGTGCACAGGGGATTTCAACGGTCGATACCGTCAATGAATACTTCATGGGAAATGCGGAATACCCCGCGGGACCGATCGGTCTTGGCATGCGCGTGCCCATGATCGTGATCTCTCCCTGGAGCAAGGGCGGCTATGTCAATTCCGAGCTTTTTGATCACACGTCGCTCATCCGCTTCATTGAGCAGCGGTTTGGGTCGAATAATCCAGAGTTGATTGAGACCAACATCACTCCGTGGCGTCGCGCTGTCTCAGGCGACCTTACGTCTGCATTCAACTTTGCGTCTCCCAACAGCCGGACCGTATCGTTGCCAAGCACGATCGCTTACCTTCCGCCCGATACCAACCGGCATCCGGATTACAAGCCGACACCGCCGGCTAACCAGGCTCTTCCCACACAGGAACAAGGAACTCGCCCCGCTCGACCAGTACCCTACGACCTTGAGGTACATGGAAGTCCGAATTTTTCCGACGGCACATTCACGATCAACTTCGGGAACAAGGGGAAAACGGCTGTCTACCAGGTCCGTTCAGGTAACAGCAGCCTTGGACCCTGGACCTATACCGTCGGCACCGGCGCGGAAATCTTCGACACCTGGCAGATCACGGGCAACGGCCTGAATCAATACGATCTTTCCGTCAACGGGCCCAATGGATTTCTACGCTCGTTCAAGGGAAGCGTGTCTGGCGAGGGCGCATCGAATCTGGACGTTCGATCTGCGAGCGATCGGCACGGGAACGCGATCACGCTATCCGTGGTCAATCGTAGAACTGACGCTGTCACCGTGCGAGTCACCGACGCGTATACAGGCGAAGTACACACGCATACGCTGGAGGTAGGAACAGAGACGCATTGGAACCGTCCTGTCCATCAGTCGTTCGGATGGTACGACTTCATCGTAGAAGTTGCATCCGATTCATCACTTCGCTACGAACTAGCGGGACATGTGGAAACAGGACAAGAAAGCCGCACAGACCCGGGAATTGGTTCCATGATTTAGCAATCTGCCATTTGCGTTTAAGGCTTGAAAGGGGGCTCGATGGAGTCCCCCTTTTTTTGTCCGCGTTGCGCCACCTTCTTATTTTCCGATGCAGAAGGTTGAGAAGATTAAATTCAACACGTCGTCGGGGGTGGTTTGGCCGGTTAATGAATCCAGGGCCCAGAGCACACGGTAGAGGTCTAGCAAAATCATTTCGTGCGGGATGCTGTTCTCGTTGGCGCGGTCGGCGTCGGCGAGTGCGGCTCTGGCGGCGATGATCGCCTGCTGCTGGCGGAGATTGGTGAGCAGGCCGGGTTCTTCGGCAGCTCCTCCGGTGGCGAGCTCGACGATCTTTTCGCGGAGTGCTTGAATGCCCTCGCCGGTTAGCGCCGATGTTGGCACCATGGGGATGCCGAATTCGCTAGCTGTCGAATCGGCTTCCGGCATTGCTTTGCTGGGTGACACCTGATCGGCGAGATCGTGTTTGTTGATTGCCGCGAGGGCTGGACGATTGTGTAAGGCCGCGAGCAGACTGCGTTCTTCCTGGTTCAGCGATTGAGTTGCATCCAGAACCACAAGAACGAGCGCCGCATCGGCCAGCGCTTCGCGGCTGCGTGCGATGCCGAGCTGCTCTACTTCTTCGAACGTCTCGCGCAGGCCGGCTGTGTCGACAAGTTCCAGCGGAATGCCTTCGAGTGAAATTCGCTCAGACACCAGATCACGTGTGGTTCCCGGTGTCGCCGTCACGATGGCGCGGTCCCGCTCCACGAGCCGATTAAACAGCGAACTCTTTCCCGCGTTCGGACGACCCACAATGGCCATGGTGAGGCCATCATGCACAATGCGTCCACGGGCGAAGGATGTCTCGAGCGCAGCCAGCGGTGGGTTGAGTTCGGCGATACGGCGGCTGATTTCTGACTTCGGGGCGACGTCGACGTCGTCTTCAGCGAAATCGATACCTGCCTCAAGCAGCGCGATCAATTCGAGGAGGGATTGCTTGGTAGGTGCTACGCGACGGCTGAGCGCGCCGCCCATCTGGCTGGCGGCCTGTCGCGCCTGGGTGAGTGTCTGCGCATCAATCAGATCACGGACCGCTTCTGCCTGCGTTAGATCGAGTTTGCCCGCGAGGAATGCGCGCTCCGTAAACTCCCCCGGGGATGCCAGTCGAGCACCCAGATCGAGCGAGCGCCGCAACAGCATTTCGAGAACAACCGGCGATCCATGCGCTGCAATCTCCACGAGTTCATCACCCGTGTAGGAATTGGGAGCGGCGAAAAAAGTGAGTACGGCGTCATCGATCGGCTCGTTGTTCGCGTTGTTTTCATCGAGCACCTCAGCGAGGCGCGCCCGGGCGTGCTCCATCGGCTGACGAAGGCGCACAAGTTGCGCCGCGATCGATGCCGCCTGCGGCCCGCTCAGCCGCACGATGCCGATTCCGCCGCGCCCCGGAGGCGTGGAGATCGCCGCGATGGTGTCGACGATTGCGGCGGTTGCTTCCGGCACTTGCGATTCGGTGTCCATCTGAATGTCTTGATTCTATGGAACCGGGGTGGCTTGGCGCTTGCTCGAGCCGCTTGCCTCAATTTGGCGAACGTAGCGCAGGCAGATGATGAGCGGAATTGCTCCAATGATGCCGAAGCTGCAGTCGATCAGACGCCAATAAGGCGGAATCCCTCGGATCGGTCCTGCAATCAATGCCAGGGGTAGAACACCGACGCAGGCGATTACGCCGAAGGCCAATACCCATTTATTACGAACGGGATCGAGGAGAGGTCCCACGAAGACCACCGCAATCACGAGGTGGGCAAACGCTAGCCAGTCAGTCCCGTACGCCATGAAGGGATAGTCGCGATTGGTCTGCACAATTCCCTCATGCACTCGCCGCAACCAGCCGTGAAGGGCTGGTTCGCCGGCCACTGGAGCGCTCGGTGCAACGGCGAAAATCCGGTTCAGCACGCCGGTTTCGTGCTCAAGCGGAAAAGCCGTGATTCCACTCAGGATCAGACCAACGATAAACAAAACAAGCCAGATGCGAACGCGCACAAGAAGCCGGGATTGCACCGATTCAGTCATGAACACCTATATCTCAAGAGCCTATCCTACCCGCTCGCGAGTCCCCCGGCATCGGTCGTGCGGCCAGACGTCCATATTGCTACAAAAAGGTTTAAGTAGAGGAGAAAACGATATAATTCCCTCAAGTCTTTCGGCGAGAGCGAGCGTCTGTTGAGCCGTGGAAGACCCTCCTGTTTTCATAAGGTTGCTGTCCAGTGAAAAGTAAAAATGGATCTTTTGTTCTCTCTGTCTTACAGGGCTACGCAGTTCGCCTCTCTCGCTTTCTTGCTCTAGCTTTTTTCATCGCATCCGCTGGTGCAGTCGCGCAAACCGCCGTGCAGGTCGCATGGCGCGGGGTTTTGCGCAATGCTGGCGGAGCGCCCATTGCGGACGCGAAAGTTACACTCGCCACAAGTGGCCGAAAAGCGGAAGCGCGCACCGATTCCGACGGACGATTTGTCGTCCAGATGTTGCCGGCGGGAAGTTACCACTTGAGCGTGGCCACCAAGGGCAGCAAGGCCGAGTATGCTCAGCCGGTTGAGCTTGCGGCCGGCGGCCCGGAAGTTGTGCTTACATTGTCTGGCCGCGGCGAACTGACGGTTGCCGCAGTGCAGAGCAAGGGACAGACGGCCACGGGTGGCGAAGAGCTCTCGAGCCAGGCGGTGAGCGAGCTGCCGTTAAACAAGCGCGATTTCAGCTCGCTGCTGCTGTTGGCGGCCGGCACTATGACCGACTCGAATGGCGCAACCAACTTCACAGCACAGTTCGCTATCAACGGTCAGCGCGGCGTTGAGGCCACTTTCGCAATGGATGGGGCGGATATCAGCGACCCCGAGATGGGCGGCGCTACCTTTTCCAACTTCAACGTGGACGCAGTAGAAGGAATCGATTCGAGTTCCGGCTGGATGCCGGCAGAGATCGGGCGCGGCGCGGCGGGTTTCACCAATATTCATACCCGTTCGGGCGCGAGCGGATTTCATGGCTCATTCTTCGAATTCGTGCGCAACTCCGCTTTTGACGCGCGCAATTATTTCGATCATGCGACACCCGCCTATCCGGGACGCATCCCGCCCTTCCGGCGAAACGAATTCGGCTTCACGAATGGCGGACCGGTCTACATCCCGCACGTTTACGATGGCCGCAAGCGGACCTTTTATTTCACCCAGTTCCAGGGCTTTCGCCAGGTGCTCGGGACGACGCAGGTAATGCCTGTGCCTTCGTCATCGGAGCGTCCCCAGGCGGGAAGTAACTATGTCAACCATGTGATCGTTTATCCGGATAAGAGCGTAGACACTCTTGCCCTGCCCGTCGATCCCTCGATTGCGGCGATCCTTGCACGGTATCCTCTGCCCAATCTCGCGACCGGTTCTTTCGGCGTCAACACCTATGCGACGGCATCGAAAGTTGATACTAACGCCGATCAATTCTCAATCCGAATTGATCACAACTTCACAGAGAAGGACAAGTTTTTTGCCCGGTTCAACTACGACAACCTGTCGGGTCCAACCACAAATCCAGACCAGACAGCAATTGATCCGCGATTCGGAGTCCAGTACAACGATCACCAACGCAATGTTGCGGGCACGTATACTCGTTCGATCTCGCCGCACCTGATCCTCGAATCGATGATCAATATCACCCGCACAAGTCCCGGCTTTCCTACGACCGACTACACCGATCCAGCCGTGAAGTTCAATGACGGCCTGTTTGAGGCATTCAATAGTGCTGCTGGTTCGGTCATGCAGGCATACGGCAACCTCTTCCAGGGCTACCAATCGGTGTCGTACTCAAAGGGCAGCCACTCATTCCGGGCAGGATTTGAAACAAGGATCAATCGCGACACCACATACTTTGGCATCGCTCCGAACGGCGAATATGATTTCGGCGGAGGCACTGCGTATGCCACGACGAATATAACCTCCGCGAGTGGAACTCACGATATTCATGTTGGTGATGCGTTGCCCGACACTTTTTCCAGCTTCATTACTGGAAGTCCGTTCGTCTATACCGTCGCACTCCCTCCCACATTTTCTTCCGGCGGGCAGCACATCGGTCCTGCCGCGATCAACAGGGAAGACTATAACGCGTGGGTACAGGACACCTGGAAGGTCACTCCCAGGCTGACGCTCGATTACGGCGTTCGCTGGGAAGTCTACACTCCCATCTCCGAGCGTGCCCATCGCACCGGGCGCTTCCGCTCGGTTGATGGGCAAACGCAGTATTTAATAAATCCTCAGCCCGGCTACAAAACCGATTGGAACGGCTGGGGACCGCGCATTCAAGCGGCTTGGCAAGCGACACCCAAAATCACAGCGCATATTGGCGGAGCCGTTACCGTGATTCCGCCGAATATCTGGCAGGATAACTTTCTTACTGGCTCGACGCCCTACGTGATCTATCCCCGTCGTGTTTCGTCTTCCGCGGCGCCGTTCAGTTATGGCTACCAGATATTGCCTTCACAGTTGCCCGATGTCTACACGCCCGGCGGCACTAACATCTTTGCAAACAACACTCCCAAATCCGTTCCGTCGAACACGGTGATGGATGTAGACCGCTATCAGCGGGACCTTGCAGCGTTGACTGATTCGACCAGCATTACCCCTCTCAATTTATCTGGCGTCAATCCGGCATTCGGCATTGGCAGGCTCTTTACCTGGACGGTCGGCGCGGAACGGAAGTTCGGCAATTTGACTGCCGATGCGGCGTACGTTGGAACCGCAGCGCAGCACTTGCCCCGTTACGGCTTTCCGAACGCCTACCCCGGAGCAACCGCGGAATTCGCCAAAGATACAAAGTTCGACAGTGCGGGGAACGTGATCGGCGGATTTGGGGTTGAGAACGTGATTTTCAACGATTCGCACTCCAGTTATCACGCGCTACAAACCTCGCTGTCGGGTACTGTGGGTCACTCCGGTCCGGGAATTCAGGCGGGCTACACCTGGGGCAAATCCATCGATAACACGAGCCTCGTACTTGGCGGAACCGGGTCAACTGGAGCAGTAGCTTCCGGCTTCTCGCAGAATCCACTAAATACACATGCTGAGAAGGCAGTATCGAATTTCGATGTCACACATGGATTCAGCATCAGCGCCGCTCAGGACCTCCATCTGTCGAGCATCAAATACATCGATGCGGCTCCCAGGGTGATCACCAACGGCTGGGAGATGCTGGTGATCGCAAGCATCAACTCTGGATCTCCATTTACGGTTTACTCCGGAATCCAGCAGACTGGGGCGGGGTCGAACGGCGTCGATCGACCAAATCAGATTGCGAAGCCTCAGCTCTCCACAGCACGCAAAGACCGCGCAGACTACTTTGGTCATGGCGGAGGCGATGGTCCTGACTTCTTCAGCATTCCCGTGTTCCAGCCTGGCGGCACCGGGCCTAACCAGGGGTTGTTCGGGACGCTCGGGCGCAATTCTTTCCGTGGTCCGGCTTTCTACAACTATGACTTTGCATTTATCAAAGACACGCCACTAGGGCGTCGAGCCAGCGGAGCCGAGAGGATGGGCCTGCAATTCCGAAGCGAATTCTTCAATCTCTTCAACATTGTGAACATGGGTCTGCCTGCAAACATCCTGGGCGTTTCAACAAACACGACAGGCGGCGTGCCCTCAGCTGTCATCAGCCGCACGAATGGATTCGGGCAGATCAGCAAGACTGCTGGTACGTCGCGCCAGATCCAATTCTCACTTAAGTTAATTTATTAGCGATAAGCAGGCCGGGTGGTCCAGAGTACCGCCCGGTGCTGCCGTGCTTCAGGCGGCAACCGCCCTCTGCTATAAAGGACTGGCATTTACGGCTGGCAATCATTGCGCTGCGAACTTGTCGCGATTGCGCTCGTAACAGTATTGCTGGCCGCGGGGAGAACTCATGAGACACGCCTCGTCCCTATCCGCATTTCGAGCCGTTTCTGTGGCGGCTATGCTTGCGTTCAGTACATGCCTGTCCATTGCGCAGCAGAGCGCGAAGCCGGCACCGAACTATCCGCTCGATCTAAACGTTGTAAAGCCGGAGACCGTTGGATTTTCTTCAGAGCGCCTTGAGCGGTTGCACGCAATGATGCAGCAGGCGGTCGATCAAAAGCAGCTCGCCGGCGTCGTCACGATCCTTGCCCGCCACGGGAAAGTTATCGATTACAGGACCTATGGTTATCGTGACGTTGCGGCCAGCGCACCGATGACCAAGGATGTCATCTTCCGCGATTTTTCGATGACGAAGCCCGTGACCGGTGTGGCCATGATGATCCTCTACGAACAGGGAAAGTGGCTGCCCTCAGACCCCATCTCCAAATTCATACCTGAATTCGCGCACCTGAAGGTCTACAAAGGCGTAGACTCCAGCGGAAACCTTATCTTGACGGATCCAGATCATCCTCCCACCATGCGCGAACTGATGACGCACACGGCTGGATTCACGTACGGATTTTTCGGCGACACTCCCGTCGACAAGATGTATCGCGACGCGAACCTCCTGGCTTCGGCCAATCTGCAGGAGTTCATCGACAAGCTGGCCAAGATCCCGCTGCTCTATCAGCCCGGCCAAGGATGGACCTACAGCATGTCCATGGATGTCCAGGGTTACATTGTCGAAAAGCTTTCCGGCAAATCGCTCCCTGATTTCGTGCGCGACAACATCTATGTGCCACTTGAAATGCGCGATGCCGGCTTTTTCGTTCCTGCTGACAAGCGCAGCCGATTCTCAGTGCTCTATCGTAGCAGCCCAACCGGAGAGTTGGTTGCGGATCCCAGCGCCAGCCACAGATCAGGCGATTACGATGTGCAGCCGACGATGCCTTCAGGCGGAGGCGGCATGGTCTCTACGGCGGAGGATTATTACCGCTTCGCGACCATGCTTCTGAATAGCGGCGAGCTGGACGGCAAGCGAATTTTGTCGCCCGCGACGGTCAAACTGATGACCTCGAACCATGTTCCCACGGAGTTGCTCACCGGCAAGTTCGGCATTGGCTCCCAGGTGATGAGGCCAGGGTTTGGCTATGGGTATGACTGCGCAGTTGTCTTCGATCCGCCTGAAGCCAATCTCCCCGACGGCAAAGGAACGTTTTTCTGGGACGGCGCCGCGGGCACGTGGTTCTGGGTCGATCCCGTCAACGATATTGTGTTCGTTGGGATGATCCAGCGGATGATGAGCCCGGACAACGGAAGGCTGGAGTACAGCGCACACGCGGTCGTCGACCAGGCTCTCGTGGATCCGTCAAAATAGACAGCTCAGGCGATTATCGATGGACGAAGTTACTACTTCAGCAGGTCGAGCGCCATCGCCGTCATCGCTGTTACTCCCGTCTCGATTGCGGGTGCATAGACCGGAGCAAACAAAGCGGAGTGCAGACTCGGCAGCGAAACGCCTGTCTTCTTGCTTTCCGCCAGCTTGCTGGCATCGGCTGCTCCCAGCCAATACATCACGCCGGGGATTTTCCCGTCTAGGGTGAACAGTCCCACGTCTTCGCTGCCCATCACAGCTTTGGCTTCCTCAACGCGGCCCTTTCCCAACGCTGCCACTGCCGATGCACGCAGACGTTCCGCGAGCGCAGGATCGTTGAAGGTCTCCGGCGTGCTCTCGCCCAGCGTCACCACCGGCATGCGGTCCTCGGGGATGCCGTAC
Source organism: Telmatobacter sp. DSM 110680 (assembly GCF_039994875.1). Classification (GTDB taxonomy): domain Bacteria; phylum Acidobacteriota; class Terriglobia; order Terriglobales; family Acidobacteriaceae; genus Telmatobacter. Next base: position 872,574 of record NZ_CP121196.1, read on the forward strand.
GACTCGGCGAGACCTTTTGCAGTGCGGCGAATGTCCGCGATTATCGCGTCACGCACCGCAGGCGAGTAGGTCCGCAGCGAAATTCCCAATTGCACTTCGTCGGGAATGATGTTGTTCTTCGTCCCACCGTGAATTGTGCCCACCGTCAACACCGCTGGTTGCTGCGGATCAATCTGGCGGCTGACGATGGTCTGGGCCACCAGCACGAACTCCGCAGCCAGCACGATCGGGTCTTTTCCAGCTTCGGGTCGTGAGCCGTGGCCGCCAATCCCACGCATCGTGACAGTGATTCCGTTGGAGCTCGCGAGCAGCGGGCCGCCTTTGATGGAGATGGATCCCGCCGCTACGTCATTGGAATCGTGCTCCGCTACCACGAAGTCGGGACGCCCGAAACGCCCGTACAGACCGTCCGCCAGCATTGCTTTAGAGCCGTCAATCATCTCTTCTGAGGGTTGACCGATGAGCATCAAGGTTCCATGCCACTGGCTCTTGCGTTCCGCCAATTCACGCGCAGCGCCCAGCAGAACCGTCATATGGATGTCGTGTCCGCACGCGTGCATCACGCCTACGTCCTGCCCTTGCGCATTGGTCGAGCGCACTTTCGATGCGTAATCGAGACCGGTCTTTTCTTCCACGGGTAGTGCATCCATATCGGCGCGAATCAGCACGCGCGGTCCGGCGCCATTCTGCAACATGGCCACTACGCCGTACGCTTGTGAGCCATCCGGATACTTGCCTACGCGCTCCGTTACGGTGTATCCCAGCTTGCGCAGTTCTCCCGCGACAAATGCGGATGTCTTTTCTTCGTGGTGCGATAGCTCGGGATTGCGATGCAGGTGCTTGTAAGTCTCGGTCAGTGCCGGCAACTGCCGTTTGGCCGAAGCTGCAAGGTCTGATGGTGCAGAGCCTACGTTCTGCGCCACTAACGCACAGGGTGCCACCACCGTTGCCACAAGCACTGAGAGAGTTCGCCTCATGCTTCAAAGCCTCCACAAGAATCTTCGGCGAGCCTAACATGTTAATCTGACAGCGTCTCGAGTTCAAATTCTCTCACTGAAAAATCTTCCTATTGCATTCCCATAGAAACCGGCGTACATTGCTCCTATTGCTTGGCAAGAGGAGCAGACAATGGGCGACAAAACCGATGTTTGGCAGGGCACGCTGGCCTTGATGATTCTGAAAACACTTGAGACTATGGGCCCGCAACATGGGTATGGGCTCGCTCGCCGTATCGAGCAGACCAGCGGCGATCTGCTCCAGCTCAACTACGGCACGCTCTATCCGGCCCTGCTGAAGCTTGAGCAGGAGGGATACGTTCGCTCCGAGTGGGGCACCTCCGATAACAACCGCAAAGCGAAGTTCTACGAACTGACCAAAGCCGGCCACAAGCAGGTGCGCAAGGCGGCAGCCGAGTGGGAGCAGGCGACTGAAATTCTTTCGCGCTTTCTGACTCCCGCCGAAGGCGCATAGCGGAGAACGTATGAGTACCCTGCCAGCAAAATTTCGTGCCTTCTGGCGCCGGCTTCATGGCACGCTGCGTACCGGAGATGCCGCGCACGACTTCGATGCGGAACTCGAAGCGCATGTCGCGATGGATGCGGCGGCGGGCATTGAGGCTGGCCTTTCTCCAACAGAGGCCCGTCGTCAGGCGCTGCTGCGGCTCGGCGGTGCGGAACAAACACGACAGGCTTACCGCGAGCGGCGCGGTCTGCTGTGGATAGAAAACTTCTCTCAGGACCTTCGCTACGGCCTTCGCACATTACGTCGGACGCCAGGCTTCACCGTGACGGCCGTGCTTACGCTGGGTCTCGGCATTGGAGCGTGTACGGCGATCTTCAGTCTCGTGAATGCCGTGCTCATTCGCTCACTGCCTTACGGAGATCCTCAGCGTCTCGTTTATCTGTTTACTCCAAATCCAAATCTGAAAATTCCGCCCGAAGTGATCTGTCCGCGCTACGGCGATTTTTATGACATCAAGCGCGAGAATAAATCGTTCGCAGACATGACTTCGTACGAGCAGGCCTTGTTCAAAGTCCCGATCCAGGGAGCGACGGAGACGGTCGAAGCAGCGCGCGTAGATGAAGGCTTTTTTTCAACGCTCCAGTCCACGCCGGAACTGGGCCGCACGATCAACGCCGATGACAATCAACCCGGCCACTCGAAGGTTGCCGTCATCAGCCATTCGCTTTGGGTGTCGATGTTCGGGGCGAACGCAGACGTCCTGAAGCGCTCGCTGCAACTTGATAACGCGATGTATCAGATTATCGGCGTGATGCCCCCCAAGTTCGAGTACCCGTTCAACTCGGATCTGCCCTACGGAAACCCGCACATTGTCTCCACGCGAATCTGGGTACCGCTCGCGTTGACGCCGAAGCAGAAGGCGGATCGTGACATCGATGACAATGTAGCCGTTGCGCGCCTGCGCCCAGGAGTATCCATCGAGCAGGCGCAGTCAGAGTTTGGCACGATGATGGCTCGTTTCAACCGCCTGTATCCCGGTCAGCTTGGCGATTGGGGCGCGCTGGTGGAGAGCTTCACGGGACTCTCGATTGGCCCGGTGCGACCGCTGATGAATCTGCTGCTCGGCACTGTCGCCCTCGTGCTTCTGATTGCCTGCGGAAACGCCGCCAATCTGCTGCTGGCGCGCGCGGCTGAGCGTGGTCGCGAGTTGAGCGTGCGTTCCGCGCTTGGCGCTGGCCGCGGCCGAATGGTACGGCAGCTTCTGACCGAATCGCTGCTGATTGGGATCGGTGGCTGCGCGGTCGGTATGATGCTTGCGTTTATCTTCCTGCGCGTGCTGCCGCGTCTCGATCCCGGCAACATTCCGCGACTGAATGAAGCCTCTCTTGACGGGCGTGTGCTGCTGGTCGCAATCGTGGCTTCAATGTTGACAAGCATGATCGCCGGCCTGTTGCCCGCTGCGAGTGCCTCGCGTATGCAACTCACAGACTTTCTGAAGTCGCACAACGGACCGGGGAGATCAGCGGGACACAGCCGTTTGCAGAGCGCGTTGATCGTCGCGCAAACCGCCATGGTTGTGGTGCTGCTTGCTGGCGCCGGCTTGCTGATGCGCAGTTACATCAACGTCATCTCGGTGGATACGGGCTTTTCGCAGTCCACGTTGACCATGAACATCGCGCTCGGCGACCGCTACGACCAGCCACAGTCAGGTCGCGCAGCCTACTTAAAAAGCATCCTCGAGAAGATCAGCAAACTTCCAGGAGTGATTTCAGCTGGCGCGGTCAGTGACCTGCCGTTGGCGAAGAGCGAGAGCCTTTCCACTTTCAGGATTGATGGCTTCGCAAACCAGAAAGGTCAGATCGTCGAAGCACGATCGATTACGCCCAACTATTTTGACGCGATGCAAATCCCGCTCATCGCTGGACGATACTTCAGTGAAAGCGACGATCCGGGTCCCGCGCATCCCGTCATCATCAACGAGCGATTTGCCCGGACCTACTTTTCCAATCGCAATCCGATTGGCGGGCGGATCAGCACGGACGAAAAGCAGGCGCAATGGGGCACGGTGGTCGGCGTTGTTGCTGACGTACGCCACACAAGCCTGGAAGAGGAGCCGCAGGCACAGATGTACAGCCCGAGCTACGATACGCGCGAGAACTCGCTCGCCGTGCGGTCGTCGCTTCCACCCGCGGTGATGGTTAATGAAATTCGTTCGGCATTGAAGACGACCGATCCAGATGTAACATTTTCCGATGTCCGCACCATGGGCGACCTGGTCTCGCTCGCAAGTGCGCGACGGCGGTTCCAGACATCGCTTCTCGTGGCGTTCGCCGCCATCGCATTGGTGCTGGCGCTGGTGGGCCTCTACGGTCTGATGGCATTCTCAGTGAACCGGCGCATGCGCGAAGTGGGCATCCGCATGGCGCTCGGAGCAGAGCGCGGCGATGTCCTGCTCCTGATTCTGAAGAACGCTTCTGTGCTCGTGGTCAGCGGACTTTTTACAGGGTTGTTCTGCACGTGGCTCATCACGCGTTTGCTCAAGTCATTTCTCTTCGGAGTAAGCGAACACGATCCATTGACAGTGATTTCTATATCTGTGCTGCTTGTTGTCTGCGGGCTGGTTGCTGCGCTTGTCCCAGCTCGTCGTGCGGCATCCATCGACCCGATGCAGGCGTTGCGTACCGAATAGGAGAGGCAATGCGAAAACTCCGTGCGCTTTGGATTCGCTTCACCGGCTTGCTGCGCCCTCGCCGCACCGACGACGAGTTTTCCCAAGAGCTCGACTCGCACATTGGCATGCACGTTGACGAAGCTCTGCGCTCCGGACTGAGTCCTGACGAAGCGCGCAGGCGAGCCCTCATTCAACTCGGAGGCGTAGAACAAGTCCGCCAGGCACAGCGCGAACGCACCAGTCTTCCTTGGATCGAAAACCTGGTGCGCGATCTGCGTTATGCCGTTCGGAGGCTCGCCAAGCACCCCGCCGTTACTGCTATCGCCATCCTTTCGATCGGTCTCGGTATCGGCGCCAATGCCACCATTTTCTCGATGGTCAATCGATTCGTTCTGCGCCCAGCACCGATGGGCAACCCTACAACGCTGCTAGCATTGCACACCACACATGATGGCGATCGATGCTGCAATTCATTTTCGTGGCCTCTCTATACAGATGTGCGCGATCAGGCCAGGTCCTTTGCCGGAGTGGCTGCCTATTACGAACTGATTCCCGCTTCGATTGGTGGTCCGGGAGAGCCGGAGCGCGTTTGGGGACAGGGCGTGACCGCGAACTTCTTTGACGTCACAGAACTCCACATGGTGCTGGGCCGCGGTTTTACGCCCAGCGAGGAAAGCGCGCCCTCCGTCGTGCTGGGCGAAAATCTCTGGCGGCGCCGCTTCGACAGCGATCCTGCGCTTGTGGGTAAATCCGTTCATATCTCTGGCCGTAACTTTACGGTGGTTGGTATCGCGCCTCCTTCATTCCACGGAGCCGATCAGATCCTCTATACGGAGTTTTGGGTGCCGATAGGAAATATCGGAACGCTCGTCCCCACCGTTCCCGATCAAAAATCACGGCAATTTCATTTCGTGGATGTGCTCGCTCGCCTCGCTCCCGGCGTCTCTCCCACACGGGCCTCTGTCGAGTTGAAAGGGATTGCTAGGCGTCTCGCAAGCGCCTATCCGGATACAGATAAAGGCAGCACTATTGTGTTTGAGCAAGCGGGCTCCTTGCCTTCCAACGTGCGCGGTCCCGTCATCCTCTTCTTCACAGCTTTGACGGTCGTTGTTCTACTCGTTCTCGCGATTGCCGGAGCCAACGTCGCCAATCTGCTGTTCGCGCAGGCCGCGTTGCGTCAGCGCGATATGGCTATTCGGCTTGCAATGGGAGCAACGCGGGCCCGACTGCGCCGCCAGATGTTGATGGAGAGTGTTCTTCTCGGACTTGGTGGTGGTGCGACGGGAGTTCTTCTCTCCCTCTGGTCTACAAATATCCTCTCAGCGATGAGACTGCCCGCACCCGTGCCCATTGATGTCCGCATTGATGAGGACTGGCGCGTATTGGCCTTCGCATTCGCACTCAGCGTTGTAAGCGGAGTGGTGCTGGGCGTAGCGCCTGCGTGGGCTGCCTCGCATCCACGGCTGGCAAATTCCCTGAAGGGCGAAGATGCGCTGGCGCGGCCTGGCCGCCCCCTCAGCCTGCGCAACATACTCATCGTGGTTCAGATCGCGATGTCGGTGGTTTTGCTTTCCCTCACGGGACTCTTCCTTCGGAGCCTCGGGAGCGCGGCAACAATTGATATCGGTTTCCGTCCACAAGGATTGCTCAAAATGTCAGTTGATCCGCGCGTTCACGGGTATACGGCAGAACGCACGGCGCAGTTTTTCGGGCAGATCAGGCAACGCGTCGCGGCGCTCCCCGGCGTGGATGCGGTTGCCTGCACCGATGTCGCTCTCCTCTCGGATGGAAATCGCAGCGACGCATTTTCTGTCGCAGCTAACCCAGGGAGTGGTCCCGCGCCTGTCGACGCGGATCTCTATATGGTCACTCCTGGATTCTTCGACGTTATGGGCATTCCGCGTCTATCGGGCAGCGACTTCGGCGACGAAAAATCCGCAGCGATCAACACAGCCGTGGTAAGCCAATCCTTTGCCGAGCGCGTCCTCGGGCAGAAAAATCCCCTTGGACAACGGATTACGGGAGGAGGCACCACCTACGAGATCATTGGTGTCGTCGGCAATGTCAAATCTCGATCTCTGGGCGAAGATATCCGTCCCGTGCTCTACCGCTCACTCAATCAAAGCATCGCAGCAGACCCTTCCCTGATGGGTTACACCCTGCTTGTGCACACTTCGCGCAATCCCGCATCGCTCGAGCAATCGGTGCGTCGCGAGATCCACGTCCTCGACCCAGCGATGGCTATTTATGGCGAAGAGACCATGGAAGAGCATGTGCGTACGGCATATTTCCTGCCGCGGCTTGCCGCCACGCTCTTTGGCGTTTTCGGCTTTATAGGACTGTTGCTCGCAGCGGTCGGTCTCTACGGCGTGATGAGTTACGCCGTTAGCCGCCGAACTCGCGAGATTGGAATCCGCATGGCGCTCGGGGCGCGTCCCGGCCTTGTCGAACGACTCGTCGTTCGACAGGGAATGGTGCTGGCCATCATCGCGATGGTAATCGGCTGGCCCGCCGCATGGATGCTTTCAAGACTCGCGTCGAGTTTTCTTTATGGAATTCAGCCGCACGATTCGCTGACTTTTACGATTGTCCCGCTGTTTCTTGCAGGAGTCGCGCTGGTTGCCTGCTGGCTTCCCGCGCGGCGTGCAGCTTCCATCGATCCCGTGCAGGCATTGCGCACGGAATAGGAGATTACCCATGAGGTCACTCAAGGCGTTGTGGCTGCGATTTCGCGGCGTCTTTGTACGCCGGAAGGCTATGGAATTTGACGCCGAGCTGGAAAGTCATATCGCAATGGACGCTGACGACGCGATGCGCGCCGGACTTAGCAGCGAAGAAGCGCATCGCCAGGCTCTGCTGCGGCTGGGCGGCGTCGAGCAGACCCGGCAGGCATTTCGAGACCGTGCCACTCTCCCGCCCGTCGAAAGCGTATTGCAAGACCTCAGCTTTGCCGTGCGTCAGATGCGCCGTGCGCCGGGTTTCACGATCACCGCGGTGCTGACCCTGGCCCTCGGCATCGGCGCAAATGCGATCATCTACACCCTTGTCGATTGCATCTTGTTGCGCCCGTTGCCCTACGCTCGCCAGGATCGCCTCGTGCGTATTTCCGGTGAGAATTCGCCAACCTTCCCCAAAGGCTGGATTCGCGAGCTTGGCGCGCATGCGACTGCGCTCAAGGCCGTCGCAGGTTATGGGCCCGATGCCGAATCGAACATCTCAGAGTCCGATATACCTGATCGCGTTTTCGGCGCGATGGTCACTGTGAACTCCTTCGACACGCTGGGAATTCATCCCGAACTCGGCAGCTTCTTTTCCGCAGCGGACGCGAATGCAGGTGAGGATCACGATGTCGTCCTCAGCTACGGCTATTGGCGACAGCACTTCGACGCGGATCCCTCGGCAATCGGACGGCAGATCCGCATTGACGGCGTGTCGCGCAGAATTATTGGGGTGATGCCGATCGGTGTTCACTTTCCTTACGCTGACACGCAATTCGTGATTCCAGTTTCCTACCGCGGCGGCGATGTCTTCGATCCCTGGAGCGATTTCAATCTTCGCGCATTTGGGCGACTCGCAGATGGAGCCACTCCCGCGCAAGCGCAGGCAGAGTTGCGCAGGCTGCATGCGGTGCTCCTTCCCATTTTCCCTTTTCGGATGCCGGACATCTGGGCTTCGGATATGACGGCCGTGCCGCTGCTCGAATCGCAGACCGGCTCGATGCGTCCGCGGCTGCTGCTGCTATTCGGCGCAGTGGGACTTATTCTTCTGATTGCCTGCGCGAATGTGGCCAACCTCATGCTGGCGCGCGCCACTGCGCGTGAGCGCGAGATTGCGGTCCGCAGCGCTCTGGGCGCTTCGGGACGTCGGCTTGTCCAGCAACTCCTGTCAGAAAGCGTCGTCATGGGATTGACGGCCGGCGCCGTGGGCCTCGGCGCGGCTCTCGCGAGTCTCAGGCTGTTTGTGCATCTGTTACCGGCAGATACACCGCGCATTCAGGATGTGTCGCTGCATTTCGGAGATATCACGTTCACGCTCTGTGCATCCGTACTCGCCGGACTAATGTTTGGCCTCATCCCATCGATCAAGATGGCCTCGATGAACTTGCTGAGTACGCTTCGAATCGGCGGCAGAACTCTGCTGGGCACCGGTTCGCGATTCGGCCTGTCCATGTTCCTGGTCGTAGCGCAGATCGGCCTCACCGTTGTAGTGATCACTGCAGCCGGATTGGTGCTGCACAGCTTGTATCGGCTCACCCGCGTCGATCCGGGATTCCGTGCAGACCATACCGTTACCGCCGAGGTTTCGCTGGATGCGGCAGCCTGCAAGCAAAAAGGGCGCTGCCAATCCTTCTTCACATCTCTGCTGGATCGGGCGCAAGGGATTGCCGGCGTGGAGAGCGCGGCACTAGTCGACTCGCTACCATTGAGCGGTCGCGAAAATAACTATATTTACGACGCAGAAGATCATCCGCGTGATGCACGGCAGGGAGCACGCCTTGCCACGAGCCGCATTGTTTCTACCGGCTACTTCAACGTGCTGAATCTCCATCTGCTTCGCGGACGCTTGCTCGATGCACAGGATGCCTCGGGCACCACCCAAGCTGTGGTCGTCAACGAGAGCATTGCGCAGCGGCTCTGGCCCAATCAGGACCCGCTGGGCAAGCACCTGTTGAGTGTCGAGGATGAAAGCGCTCCGGCGGTGTGGAACGCCGAAAAGGCATCGATCGTTGTGGGGGTTGTGCGCAACGCGCGGGAAGGCGGTCTGGAAGAGGGATTCAAGGACGAGGTTTTTCTTCCGATGACACCGAGCCGTGAACAGCCGGTGATGTACGCAATGCTGCGTACGCACACCACCGCTTCTGAAGCTGCGGCAGGTCTTCGTAGCGCCGTGGCGGGCATCGACTCGCTGGTGCCGATCACGCGCGTGCGCTCTCTCGATGAGGTCGTTGCGACGTCGGTCGCCGCTCCGCGAGCTCTGGCGATGTTGCTGGTTGGATTTGGCGGTCTGGCCGTGATCATCGGCGCCGTCGGCGTTTATAGCCTCATCTCGTATATGGTTAGCTGGCGCACGCGGGAGATCGGGCTACGCCTGGCATTAGGCGCGCAGCGGTGGCAGATCGTGTTGAGCGTCGTGCGGCAGAGTCTCATTCTCGCCGGAGCCGGATGCGTGATCGGACTCGCGGGTTCCGTCGCACTCAGCCGTCTGCTGCATAGCTTCCTCTTTGAGGTCAGCACGCTAGATCCCGTGACGTTCTGCCTCATTCCTCTTTTGATGGCGCTCGTCGCGCTTGTTGCCGCGTGGATTCCCGCACGCCGCGCCGCTGCCGTCGATCCCATGGAGGCACTGAGAGCAGACTAGGAGGTCGGAATGCCAAAGATACGTGCGCTATGGTTCAGGCTCTGTGCGCTGTTCTCGCCGCATCGAAGCGTCGAACAGTTTGACGCGGAACTCGAGAGCCACATCGAACAAGACATCGACGAAGCGGTTCGATCAGGTCTGAATAAGTCCGAAGCTCGTCGGCAGGCGCTCCTGCGTCTCGGAGGCGCCGAACAAGCTCGCCAGGCTTATCGCGACCGGGCCACGCTGCCCTGGCTTGAGAGCGTGCTGCGCGACGTTCGTTATGCATTGCGGGGTTTTCGGCGAAATCCAGTGTTTGCAGTCGCAGCGATTCTTACGCTCGCGCTTGGAATCGGCACGACGGCTGCGGTCTTCAGCGTGGTCGATCGCATCCTGTTTCGGCCGCTGCCTTATGCGCACGACGATCGGCTGGTGTCGGTGGGACTTACCGCTCCGATCATTCCGCAGGAGTTCGTGCTGGGAGGGTGGTACTACGAATGGCGCGATCATCAGACACCCTTCGCCGCACTCACCTCTGAGGCCGGCGTGAATGCATGCGATTTGACCGAACACAATCCGGCGCATCTGAGCTGTGCCAGCGTGGACGCCAATTTCCTTCCCTGCCTTGGAATCTCGCCCATCCTTGGCCGCAATTTCATTTCCGAGGAAGATCGGCCCAATGGTCCGAAGGTCGCGTTGATTTCGTACAGTTTGTGGAGCAGCCATTTCAATCGTGACCCTGGCGTTGTGAACCGGCTGATCGATATCGATGGCAGTCAGGTGCGGGTGATCGGCGTGTTGCCCAGTAACTTCGAGATGCCTGCATTGGAGCAAGCCGATCTGCTGGTGCCGCAAGCGGTCGACGAAAGCAAGGTAGAACCGGATCGGGTGATGTTTGCCTTCGCGCGACTCAAACCAGGCATCACGGTGGCGCAAGCAGCGGAGCAACTGCAACCCGAGTTCAACTACGCTCTTAGCCAGGCGCCCGCCCGCTTTCGCAGTGAGGTACACCTCCGCGTGCGCTCGGTACGAGAGCGGCAGATGCAGGATGCCCGCGAGGCAGCATGGGTATTGTTTGGAGCCGTGTTGGCCGTGTTGCTGATTGCCTGCGCCAACGTGGCAAGCCTTTTGTTAACGCGCGCCACGGCACGTGAGCGGGAACTAGCCGTGCGTTCAGCGCTGGGAGCGAGCCGAAATCGATTAATCCGCCAGGCACTCGTCGAGTCAATAATTCTGTCCGTATCGGGCACCGCGGCGGGATGTGCCCTGGCCCAGGGACTGTTGTACGTGTTCGTTGCCATGGCGCCTTTGGGCCTGCCGTTTCTCCACCGCGCCCAGTTGGATGGGCGCATCTTAGTCTTCACTGTGGTGCTTGCGTTAATGTGTGGGCTGGCGTTCGGGATCATTCCTGCTCTGCAACGACCACGTTCCATTGCTCTGGCTGCGCGAGCACTGCCTTTGGGCGCGCGGGCCGGGATGCGGAGGATATTGGTCGCTGGCCAGATTGCCGTCAGCATGATCCTGCTTGCCGGGGCTGCGCTGCTGGTGCGCAGCTTTACGAGCTTGCAGATGCAACCACTCGGCATGCAGACGTCTGGCGTGGTCACGGCAAGCATTTCTTTGAACCGGTACACATTCACCACGCCGCAGTCGCGGATGCAGTTCTTCCTGCAGGCTGAAGCGGCACTGCGAAGGCTGCCTGGAGTGGCTGCGCTGGCACTCAGCGACACGGTACCTCCGGGCGGCTATCATCGCGACCACATTTACAACATCATGGAGGTTGCGGGGCGTCCTCCGTTGACGGGCGGAACGGGTGGTATGGTGGCATGGCGTTGGGTAACCCCTGATTACTTCAAGGCCCTCGATATACCAATTCTGCGCGGGCAGAATTTCACTGAAACGCAGCGCACATCAAACGAACACTTCATGATTATTAGCAGTTCACTGGCTTCGCGATTGTTTCCCGGCCAGAATCCGCTGGGCCAGCGCGTGAAGCCGGTGCCGGGCGGCCCCTGGTTCACAGTCGAGGGCGTGGCGGCAAACGTCAAAAACTCCGGGCTTAGCGAGGAGGATGAGCCGGAGTATTACCAATTGTGGCGAGCTGAAGCGGAGGATTGGCAACAGCCGCATTCGGCAGCGTTTGTGGTGAAGACAACACTTCCACCAACTGCGATGTCAGAATGGATCCGAACGCAAGTGAGCGCCCTCGATCCAACAGTGCCTGTGGAGATTGAGACGTTGAACGAGCGTGTAAGCGGGCTCGCCGATCGCCCCCGGTTCGAGACAGCATTGATCAGTTTCTTTGCGGGCATAGGATTGTTGATGGCCATCATCGGGCTTTATGGAGTTGTATCGTTCATGGCTGTACAGCGCACGCAGGAGATCGGCATTCGAATGGCACTCGGCGCAACGCACGCTGATGTTTTGCGTCTCATCTTGAGCGAAGGCTTTCGCCTGGTCCTGATCGGTGGTGCAATTGGGCTGCTAGCGGCGCTCGTGTTATCGCGCGTCCTCCAAAGTGTGCTTTTCAGTGTCAGCCCGCACGATCCTGCAAGCTTCGCCGCTGTCACGGTCCTTTTGGCGCTGGTGGCTCTGATCGCGATTCTGATCCCTGCGCGCTCCGCAATGAAAACGGATCCTGTGACCGCGCTGCGCTGGGAGTAAAGAGCCGTCGTATCGCTGCGTCGGATGATAAACTCCGGCGCAAGGATATACATGCGAGCGAGTGCAATTGAGTTCCGGCTGCGAATGCTTATCAACGCGGCCATAATCATTCTTGGATTCTGGGCGCCTTGGATCGAGCCTTGGCACATCGGCCGCCGCATCTCACTGCTGGAGTGGCTTGCACTCGAGCTCAGTCGCACCGGCATCGCGTCCTTCTCAACCGGAACAACCGCACTTCTCATCTTGGCCTCGCTGATCGCAGCCAAAGCGGTCCTTTTTCGCGTCTGGGGAGCGGCCTATCTTGGCCCCACCACGGTAAACAGCGGCAGCATGGTGGCCGGCGAAGTAATGGCCGACGGTCCGTATCGCTACATGCGCAACCCTCTCTACATCGGCCTTTTGTGCATGGTCATCGCATTGGCGTTCCTGATGCCGGTCACCGGAGCAGCATTTGCCTTAATCCTCATCACTGCCTTCTCCATCCGGCTTACTCTCGGCGAGGAAGCATTTCTCACCGCGAAGATAGGCGAGCCTTACGCTGCTTACCTCCATGCAGTGCCTCGCTTCATTCCGCGATTTCGCGGCGCACCCGTGCCGGCAGGCACAAAGCCGCAATGGCTCCGCGCCTTCGTGGCAGAGCTAACGCCCATCGGCGTCCTTGTCGCGATTATTGTTTATGCGCGCAACTATGATCCGCAACTGACGGGCCGCATCATCCTCATCTTTTTCGGAGCGTCCCTGGTGGTGCGCGCATTTCTGCCGCGCGTGAACGTTAACCCCGAGCCGATGAAGTAGCGTTACGCTTTCCCAGGCGGCCAAGGTGCGTGAATCCGAATCCGTCTGAATACTTCAGGCCGTATCCCAGCATCCGATCCACTCCGATGTGATTAGCCCAGATGAGCGCGAACGGCAGAACTGCATTCACATGCAGAACCAATCCACTCAACGCCAGCACTCCCGGCACAACATAGGCGTGCACCGCGTTGTAACACCGCGCACCCCAACATGGCCGGTAAAGATAGCCCAGCATCGACAGGTCGGGCGTCAGCCACAGCGCCGCAAACAGCCACCAGCTCGCGCCCGTCCGCGCATACAGCACCGCAGTCACGGCGGCTACCGCCAAGCCTTCAAGTCGAAGCAACGTGAGCACCGATCCGGTAGCCGCGGCACTCGTTTGAATCAGGGCGTTCGTTTGAGTTGCCATTCCTCTTCGATGTATGCAACCCGCAAAGGTGCGCAAATTTTCAGTGCAGATTTCCAAAGGAACAGAATCGCGCAATGAAGAAGGGGAAGAGCGCGAGCTCTTCCCCTTCTTGTACGGCACCCTTCAGGAAAAGGGAACTACTTCTTTGGCGGCGCGATGGTGTCCTTGGCCGACTTCGCCACGCGGAACTTCACCACGGTCTTCGCCTTGATCTTGATTGCCTCGCCCGTCTGCGGGTTGCGGCCCATGCGCGCTTTGCGCTCCGCCTTTACGAGGCGGCCGATGCCGGGGATTACGAATACGCCGTTCTTCTTCGTCTCCTTGATTGCTGTTTCAGCCAGAAGATCAAGGAAAGCGGCCGATTGTTTGTTGGTCAGTTCGAGCTTCTCGGCCATATGCCGGGTAAGTCCAGTCTTGGTCATTCCAGTTGCCATGTGATGTTCTCCTTCGCAATTTGTTGCCTGGTATCCCGCCGCCCGGCATCTTCAGCAAGTTCTAAGAAGCCATAAAGCGAACCGCATGGGGTAGTGCGACCTCAAGCGTTTCCTTACCCTGTTGCCGAAACGCCTGGAGGCAACGTAGTGCACAAAACCCCTGTATTCATGCGGGTTCGCGAGAACCCTGTCGTTCGTAACAATGCGGCTTTGGGTAGCCCAAAGTCAAGGTAAAAACGTTGGTTTTCCACAGTTTTCTTGGGTTTTTGTGGGTATTTAGGCCGAAAACGCCTGTTTTAGCGGGTTTTTGCGGTTTCAGGTGGCCGGAAACCTCAAAAATACAGGCAAATTCGGTTCTTCATCCGGACCTATTTTCGACTAATGCAAGCCAAAAAGCACTTTGCGTTTTGGTGCGGCAGCGGCAGCAATCGGCGTATTCAGCGCGTCCACCATCGGCGCCAGCAGCTTTAAGTGCTTCACCAGAACCTTTGCAAAATCCTTTCGCTGCGCCGCCCCAACGGGGAGCGTTGTGCTCAAGCCCCACTGTTTACAGCGAATCAGATCCATTCCCGGATGATCTGCAGGAAAGCCCTTAGGTGGGCGGCTCAGCGCTTCGCCCTCGAATTCGCTGAAAGTCTTGCGCACCGCGGGCTTCTTCAAAATCTTTCGAAAATCTTCGTGGTTGTCGAGCAGCCAGTTTCGGATCGCTGCCAATTGTTCCTTTTCGGGCATGTATGCACCCGCGGCAATCACCACACCCTTGGGGCTCACCTGAAAGTAATACCCTGCTCCCGAAGTTTTCTCCAGACCCTGGTGCGACCACCACGCAGCAACGTGCGTTTTGTACGGCCGCTTGTCGTGGCTGAAGCGCGTGTCGCGATAGATGCGGAACAAGCTCTTTTCCGCGGGACGAATATGCTGTGGCGCAAAGTCAATCATTGCATCGGTGATCTTGCGAACGATCAACAACATTGGTTCCTTCAGTTGCGCTTCAAACTGCGGCTTGCGCGGCGTAAACCAATCGCGATCGTTGTGCTTGGCCAGGTTGCGCAGAAATGTAATCGCTTCAGGTCGAAGATAGGGCGCCGGTGCTGCAGGAGATGATTTAGTTGCGCGTGGCATACGCATGTCAGTGTAGGCGAGTGTGCGATGCGGTGCATGCACAGCCCGCGTATTTCCTGAGGAAAACGAAATTCTGCTTTCCTGATTCGAGTGTCTCAATTGTTGAAACGCGTTCAACGTCGCGAATCCGCGGCGTACGACATCGGCCTCTACTAACTAGGAGCTCTGCGTCTTGTCAGCGAATTACCTTCAGCGCCGCGCGGAACAGCCCATCGAAATCCCCAGCGAGCGCCTTGTCTTTTGCTACGGACTGCTCGATCGCCTTCTCTGCCGCAGGCCGCTGATAGCCAAGATTCGTCAGCGCTGAAAGCACATCATCCACCGCCGGCCCGGCAACCGAACTCGGCGTTGGAGCAACAGCGAAGTCTTCCAGCTTGTCTTTTAACTCCACCACAAGCCGCTCTGCCAGCTTCTTGCCCACGCCGGGAACGCGCGTCAACTGCGCATGATCCTGTGCGCGAATCGCCTGCACCGTCCGCTCCGGCGCAAGCCCGCTCAGAATCTTGATGGCCAGCTTGGGCCCCACGCCGCTCACCGTAATCAGGCGCTCGAATAGCCGCTTCTCTTCGCGATCGAGAAAACCAAACAACGCAATCTGGTCTTCGCTCACCTGCGTGTGGATGTGCAGCGAGGTCTCCGCGCCTACGCTTGGCAGCGCCGTAAATGCCGGCACGGAGATAACGACGTCATATCCCACGCCGCCAGCCTCGACAATGGCCTGGCCTGGCTCTTTGTGAATCAGCTTGCCCCGCAGATGCGCGATCATTGTTCCCCAAATCCAGATTCTCTAACCGTTGAAAACTGTCGGTGTCATCCTGAGCGCAGCACGCTCGGGGCCCCGCGGACTTGGGTCCGTGGGGTAAGCGGAGCGAAGGATCTGCTTTTCCGGTGTGCTGTCATCACAGAATCCTCAACTGATTGCGCAAACGCTATTGTAGAAGCCCCATCCGCTTGGCGACCCGTTCCAGCGTCTCCAGCGCACGATCGAGCTGCTCCTTCGTGTGTTCGCTGGTCAGGATCAGCCGAATGCGTGCCTTGCCTTCCGGCACTGTCGGAAAAGCAATCCCCGTTCCCATCACGCCTTCGTCAAACAGCGCTCGCGAGAAATCCATCGCCGCGCGTCCTTCGCCGACTATCACCGGCGTAATCGGCGTTTCAGTCGCTGGAGTGTTTACGCCGCCGATGTTAAATCCCGCGTTTTTAAGCTGGCCCTGAAAATACCTGGTGTTCTTCCACAGCCTATCGATGCGCTCCGGCTCAGTCTCCAGAATGTCGAATGCCGCGATGCAACTGGCTGCCACCGACGGCGGATGCGAAGTCGAAAAGAGAAATGGCCGCGCGCGATGGTAGAGGAAATCGATCAAGTCTTTCGACCCACACACATATCCACCCAGCGACCCAATGGCCTTTGACAGCGTGCCCACCTGCACATCCACGCGCCCATGCATGCCGAAGTGATCGATGCTGCCGCGCCCATTGCGTCCAAGCACGCCTGATGCATGCGCATCATCGACCATCATGATGGCGCCGTACTTCTCCGCCAGCTTCGCTAGCTTATCAACCGGCCCGATGTCGCCGTCCATCGAGAACACGCCGTCGGTGATAACAAGCTTGTGTCCCGGTTCGTTGGCAATCTCCTTCAGCAATTCTTCACAATGATCGGCATCCTTGTGTCGGAAGACCTTGATCTTTGCGCGTGACAGCCGTGCGCCGTCAATGATGCTGGCGTGATTCAACTCATCGGAGAGAATGAAATCTTCCTTGCCGAGGATCGCGCTTACGGTACCTGCATTGGCTGCGAACCCGCTCTGGAAGACGACACATGCCTCAACGTTTTTGAAGCGCGCAATCCCCTCTTCCAATTCCATATGGATGCGCATCGTTCCCGCGATCGTCCGCACTGCGCCCGAGCCCACTCCAAGTTCCTTCGTGGCCTTCAGCGAAGCCTCAATGAGCTTGGGATGATTTGCCAGCCCCAGGTAATTGTTGCTGGCCAGGTTGATCACCTCGCGGCCGTCATAGTGACACACCGGCGCCTGCTGGTCGTCCAGCACTCTCAGCTTGAAATGTGTACCTTTCGCCTTGAGCTCATCCAGCACAGCCGTCAGATAAGCAAGTTGCGGACGCGTCGTTGTCTGCGGACGAGTAGCCGTCTCCGTCATACCAATTCACCTCAACCTGAAAGGATAGCGGAAAAGGCTGAACAACTGCGGAGACGCGCTGTTAATAACGTTTTGCGAGAGCAGTGGGAGCTTCGCCATTTTTGCCGCCGAGCAGCCAGTCTACCGGCTTGCGCACGTCGTCTTCCTTGGCTTCTCCCATCACGCGCGCCACTGCGTCGCCATTCTCGTCAAGCACGATGGTGCCTGGCACGATGTCACCCAGGCCGAAGCTGCCGAGCGTATCCGTGTCCGCATTCACCCAGCTGTCGAATGAGAGGTGCAGTCTAGCGAGGGTATTTGGAATCTTCGCTCGATCCTTGGCCGCATCAATGGAAATGAAGACAAAACTGACAGGCTTGCCTGCGTAGGAGGCAGCGATCTGCGATAAGCGCGGCAATTCCTCCTGGCAGGGTCCGCACCACGTCGCCCAGAAGTTCACCACTACAATCTGTCCACGCAGGGAGGAAATTTTGTGGGTCTTGCCGTCCAGCGTTTTGAACGCCGGGTCTGGCAGACGCTTTGCCGTCAGTGAAGCCGGCAGCAGAGCAAACGCCACAAGCAAGGTTAGTCCTGCTGTTGCAATTCGGTTACGGAGCATCGTTCCTGACGATAACGGCTGCAACAGGAATTCGACTCCACCGAAAGTATGAGTGGACACTCGTCACGATGACCGACGTATTTGCTGCCACCGCACTGCTACTGTCATCAGGATTCCTCACACAGGTTTTCCCCGTCCTGTGGTTTGTGCCCCGAGGGGAATTTTGAGGTCAGTTCGGTCTACCTGATTTGGAGAAAACAAATGAAGAACCTCCTGTTGCGGAGCGCAGGTGTCCCCGCTGCGCTGTTTGTCTCTCTCTTCTGCCTGCAACCTGCTGCACACGCGCAGGGTTGTGTCGCCGCCCACTCCCCACAGCCCATCATCTCGGGTCTCGATCCGACTAATGAAGCCGCGATCGCGCATTCGGCGGGAACGAATTTCCTGCATGGACTTACGATTTCGACTGGTTACCGCGTTTACAACTCCTACAAGCACTACATTGGAACGGTCTACCAGATCCAGCGGCAGACGCAGCACTCCGCAGTCGTCAACCACGTAAACCTTGTTGAGATGGATTTGAATTACCAGGTCACGCCGCGTCTGAGCGTGATTGCAACAGTACCGGCGATGGAGGCCACGCGCCATGGCCAGAGCAGCCCGTTGAACATCTATCGCTCTGGCGGCATCGGCGATGTCACGGTCGGCGTGCAGTCGTGGGTGTGGCGTCCCCCGACAGAGAGCCACGGCAACGTCGCCTTTTCCGCGCAGTTGAAACTGCCTACAGGCATCAACGATGCGAAGGGAACCAAGACTTCATCGAATGGGTCGAAGATCATTCTGCCCTTTGACGAGTCGATCCAACCGGGCGACGGCACGTGGGGATTCAGCCTCGCCACCGAAGCCTACCGCGAACTCTATTGGCACACTTCGACGTACTTCACGGGATCTTGGCTCTTCAGTCCCCAAGACACGACGGGCGTTATCACGGGCCGTCCGGCTCCCGGAGAGGGCGTAGTCTCCGCCACCGATCAGTACCTCTGGCGCGGTGGATTTTCGCGCCCAGTCACCGGCGTTAAGCCTCTGCGCGGCCTCGCCTTCAGCATCGGCGGTCGCATGGAAGGCGTTCCCGTGCGCGATGCCTTCGGATCCAGCAACGGATTCCGCAGGCCCGGTTACGTCATCTCCATCGAACCCGGCATGATGTATTCGCACGGGCGCTACGGGCTTTATGCCAGCGGCCCGTGGGCCATGGAGCGGAATCGCAAGATTAGCGTGACTGACATTGAGAACCACACCCACGGCGACGCAGCGTTTGCTGACTATACGGTGATTGCAGGAATTTCTCGCACTTTCTAGACGCAGCAGTGATCACCGAAACAAGCGGGCCGCATCTGCTGACAGATGCGGCCCGTAGTGTTTGAACGGAATGTGCTTTATTGCGTGACCGTTAGCCCAAAAGTTGTCGTGTGCGTAGTTGCAGTAACGCCATTGCTGGATTGTGCCGCGACCTTAACCGAATAGGTGCCTGCGGGCGTGGGAAGATTTTGTGGCGGCCCGTGGTTTTTGTAGTTATAAAGCGGCGAGCAGGCTGCGGTTCCCAGTACCGAAACAAATGCCACGAGGCCAAGTAGGACAAGCCGGCTGAGGAAGCGACGGCGTCTCGCGCTGAATGCAAGCCCACCCAGCATCAATGTGCCGGGCAACAGAACTGCCCATGCGATGGTCCGCGATTCGCGCTTGACGATGGGATCGGCTTTCGCCAGCGAGGGAGCCTGAGTCGAAAGCACCAGCGAACTGGTGATGGCAGCCGTCGCCCCTACAGGAATCTCAATATTCTCCGGGGTAAAGGTGCAGGCGCTCTGATCGGGAAGGCCCGAGCAGGAGATCGTGACGAACATTGGGCTGGCAAGCGACACCGCGTTGATTGGCGTCACCGATACAATTGCCGATCCAGATTGCCCCTGCTTCAGTGAAAGCGTTCCCGGCGAGATAGAGATCGAAAAATCGGGTGTTGAGCCGGTGACTGCGCGAATCGGCGTGCCCAGAGAACTTGATCCGAGATGAGTCTGATCTCCCGTGTAGACAGCGGACAGCGAGTGATCGCCCGGCGCGAGAGTAATGTTGCCGACCGCTTGCCCCTGAGCATCCAGCGCAAACCCGGCGAGGGGCGTCCCGTGATCGCTGAGTGCAATTGTGCCGGCCACAGGTTGCCCATCCGCGCCTATAACCGTCATTGAAAGCGTGGCTTGCGTCCGCCCATTGAGGTCGTGCGCATCCACAGCAAGCGAAGTCTGCGTGGCCTGTTGCGTGATTGCGCTGATGGCTGCCAGGCACGGCATCGCAACCGCAACCCCCACCACTGCAACCAAGTGAAGCCGCATAGCGCGGCGGAACATACCTATCACGTGCACCTGCTCCAAATTTGAAGAAAATCGTAAGTCGCCCGGGTTTTCGCGCGTATTCCCATTGTATCCGGCGAAGGCGGTCCTAGGGACCAGCCAGCGTGTCAGATTACCAGGAGTCTACGGGAGTTGGACGGACTAGCCCCCAATAGGAAAGAGCTCCGTCTGCCACAAAACCACTCGGGTATCAGATGCTTGAGCCTAGTCCTGCCGCAACAATTGCGCGGGGTTGATGGCGAGCGCCCTTCGCGCCGGAATCCAGGTAGCAATCAGGCCAATCAGGATCATGGCTGCCACTGCCCCGATCAGGACCAGCGGATCACGCGGAGTCGCCTCATACACCAGCGCCGCGAGCAGCCGGCTCGCGAGCACCCCCAGGATTAAGCCAGCCAACGACCCTGAAAGCAGCACAATCATGGGACGCCCTAGCGCCGCTCGCATCAATTGCGCCCGGTGCGCTCCCAAAGCGACCCGAATTCCCAGTTCGCGCAACCGTTTTGAAACCGTGTAAGTCGCCATCCCAAATACCCCGGTAATCGCCAGCATCGCCGCCAGCATCCCCATCACTCCCAGGGTTGCCGTCGCTATCCGTGGAGGAAACAGGGGGAAGGAGAGCCTGTCCGGCCAGGTGCGAAGGCTGAAAGGCAGAGTGGGGTCAATCTCCGTAAGCACGCGATTGAGTGCGCCCGCGATCTCGGAAGGCGGCAGATCAGATCGCACAATCAAGATTGTGTTTGCCTCATGCTCTTGATCCAGGGGAAAAAACATCGCCGGCATCGGATCTTCCGTAAGCATCTCGTACTTGCCGTTCTCGACGATGCCAACAATCAGGTAGTTCGTCTTGTCGCCGCCCAGGAAATGCCGCCCGATTGCCGGCTCGTCACCAAACATCTTGTGGGCGAAGGTCTGATTCACGATCGCGACTTTTGGCGCATTCGCTTTATCGTCCCAGGTGAAATCGCGCCCTCCGAGCAACGTTGTGCCGGCAGCGCGCAAATATCCTGGAGAGATACCGTAGCTCTGCGCAGTCATGACGCTGTTTGAATTGCGCAGGTCAGTGGTTCCCTCGCGATAGACTGACCAATTGCTGCCGCCGCCACCCAGCGGCAACGAATCGATAGTGCCCGCGCCGCTGACGCCCCGAATCTGTGAGGCCGCTTCGATCATGCGTCGCTGTACAGGGAATGCAGAGTTATCGGAGTACCCCGCCATCTGCATATCCGTGTCGGCAACCATCGCCCCTTCTGGAACAAATCCCATCGGTGCGTGGAGAGAGCGTTCCATGCCGCGCAAAGCTACCATCGAAGACGTCAATAGCAGCGCACACAAAGCAATTTGTATCCCCAGCAACAGATCGCGCAACGTGAGCCGCCGCAGAATTCGTGCCGAAGTCGTTCCGCTTTTCAAGGCGTCCGTGGCATCCGTCTGCCAAACCTGCCGCGCCGGTAGAAGTCCCGGAAGAATGCCTGCGGCAAGCGAAAGCAGCACAGCGATCAAGTAGGTTCTCCCGTCGGCAACAACGGTCACGTGAATCGGATATTCGCTGATGGGCTGCCAATGGCTGAGAAATTTGAGCATCCCCGTCGCGATCAATGTCCCCAACGCGCCTCCGGCCAGCGAGACCACGACCGCTTCGGTGAGCAGCTGACGTAGAATGCGCCACCGCGTCGAACCGATGGAGAGACGAATTGCAAGTTCACGGCTACGGTCTGCCGCACGCGCTGCAAAGATGCCCGCAAGGTTGACGCAAGCCGCAAGCAATACGAGCAACGCCAACCCCATAATCGCGGCCAGAAAAGGCTTCGCGGGGCCGCCAAGAACATCTCCCATCAGGCCCGGCTTGACGAGCCTCACCGCAAGTCCGTCATCGTCTGTTGGATTCTCCCGCGTCATCTGATGCGCGACAGCGAGGAGATTGTCTTCAGCCTGTCGCGGCGTAACGCCCGGTTTCAGCGGACCGATCACGAAGAGCCCATGGTTGCCGCGCTTGGTGAGAAAGCTGTAGCCCTCTACTTGTTGTTCGTTCACCATGGGCATCCAGAATTCCGGCCAGAAAAATATCTCCGTTCCATGGAATCCCTTGGGCGCAACCCCGAGGATGGCGAACGGATGCTTGTTGAGATCGACTGTGGTCCCGACCACCCGCGGATCGCCATTGAATCGCGAGTGCCACAGCGCATCGCTTAGCACGATATAAGGTGCTGAGTTGGGTCCATGCTCATCGCTTGCATGGAAAAAGCGCCCAAGCTGAGGCTGCACTCCCAGCATGTCGAAGTAGTTGCCTGAGACTTCGTACTCCCACGATTTCTCTGCGTTGCCACCGGAACTCATGCCCGCATAACCCAGTCGATACGCCGCCATATCGGAGAATGCCGAATTGCGTGCTTTGAAGTCCACGTAGTCGGGGTAGGACTGGTTGTCATCGCCTGGCCGCCCGTTTGCCAGCTCAAGCAGACGATCCGCTCCTGTAACATTCAGCGGTCGCAGAAGCATCGCATTCAACACACCAAATACCACCACGTTCGCGCCGATGCCTAACGCCAGTGTCAGGATTACTGTCAACGCGAAACCCGGCGACCTCCGCAATTGCCGACCCGCATAGCGAATGTCACGGCCAAGATCGGCAAGGCTCAGCGTTGCATCCGAAGCCGTCACCCTCTCCTTCGCCACCGTCCGATTGCCAAACCGCAGCACCGCGTCGCGAAGCGCTTCTTCCGGCGACATGCCCGCCGCGACATTAGCATCAATACGCATCGCAATGTGCGCTTGCAATTCCGCGTCGATATCACGATCGACCTGGGCGCGGCGAAACAAATTGGCGAAGCGACGAAAAACGGCCATGGGGAAGTCTCCTGTCTTTGGTTATTCGCCTCTCAAGGCTTGCATCGGATCGACCTTTGAGGCGTGACGAGCAGGAATCCAGCTTGACGCAAGAGCGATCGCAGCAATGGCGGTGGATACTCCGACGAAGATGAAGGGGTCGTGCGGACTGACGCCGCGGAGAAGATTGGCAACGAGCTGGGCGAGGCCAAAAGCCAGCAGCAGACCGCACCCGAGTCCGACAGCCGTGAGCCGCGAAGCTCGGCGCAGAATCATCGCCAGCACGCGCTCCCGCGGTGCGCCCATGGCAAGGCGGACGCCGATCTCTCGCGTTTGTTCACCGACGAGATTGGCCATCACACCGAAGATGCCGATGGCAGCAAGAAAAAGGGCAATGATCGCATCGATTCCGAGCATCACCGAGGCGTCGACAAGCCCGGTCATCGATTCACGTAGCGACTGTTTGTACGTCATGACGGCATCCAGCGGCAACGCGGGATCAAGCGAAACGAGCGCCCTGCGAGCAGATAGAGCAAGGGCTAGCGGATCACCGTCCGTCATGACCGCATACGTCGCGCCGGGTGGCGGCATCTGCGCCGCGTTCATGTAGACGACCGGCTGAATCGACTGATCCCATAAGGAGTAGCTGGCGTCGTCCGCGATGCCGACGATGGTGAGCCATGGTTCCTGCCTGTCAGTCGGGCTGCCCATGCGAATGCGACGGCCGAGGGGGTTCTCGCCACCGAAATACTGTGCCACAAACTTTCTACTGACTACGGCTACTGGCTGGGAGTTCACGACATCACTTCTCTTCAACGCGCGGCCTGCAATCACGGGAAGATGGAAGGCGGTAAAGTATCCCTCGCTGACCGGGATGCGCAGCGCACTTTGAAATTTCCCCGGCACGGCAGGACGGTTTTCGATGGCCATGTCCTGCATCCACCCGTTATCGCTGTAGGGCAGCGCAGTGGTTACGTCAGCGTGCGTGACGCCAGGAAGAGCGTGCAGCCGTTCTAGGCTGTCGGAATACCAGGCAGCAAGTTTCTGAGGCGTATCGTAGCGGGCTGGGGGCAGTGTCACGTTGAAGGTGAGCACCTTCTCGGGTTCGTAAACGTCTCCCAGATGCAGCAGGTGCAACATGCCTTTTGACATCAGCGCCGCGCCGATCACAAGAGCAACGGCGAGAGCAATCTGGGAGACGGCAAAAACGTTCCTGAGACGGCGATGACGCCCTGATCCTGTGGTGCCGCGGGATCCAGACTTCAGCTGGTCCGCCAGGTTCATGCGCATCGCCTCGATGGCGGGCGCAATGCCTGAGATCAATCCCGCGCCCAGTGCGATGAGCAGAGAGAAGGCCATGACCCGGCCATTCAACGAAGTATTGGACCATCCCGCCATGTAGCGTGCGATGCGCGGAGGCATGTTGATGATGAGGAAATGGAGGTAGACGCCGCCCAGGAGCAGGCCCCCTCCAGCACCCACTATTCCCAGCAGGACATTTTCCGTCAGCAACTGGCGCATGATCCTCAAGCGGCTGGCGCCGAGGGCAGAGCGCATCGCAATTTCAGGGCGTCGCGCAATGCCGCGAGCGAACTGGAGGTTGGCAACGTTGGCGCAGACCACCAGCAGCACAAAAAGAGTGGCGCCCATCAGCATCCGGTAATAGAGCGGGGTAGAGTCGCCATTGATGCCGTCGAGCAGCGGCTCAACCTTCACTGACCAGCCGAGGTTGGTCGCAGGATAGTCCTTCGCCAACCGCTCGGCATCGATGCGCATATCGGCCTGCGCCTGCTTGACGGTGACGCCGCTGCGCAGGCGGCCGATCACGAGGTAGTCATGAGCGCTGCGATTTGCAACCTGCTGCGGTGTTGGCGCCAACGGCAGAAAAAGGTCAGCCATCGACGGATATTGCATGGTCTTGGGCATGACGCCAACGATGGTGTATATGCGTTGATCGAGTTCGATCTGGCGGCCCAGGATCGAAGGATCGCCGGCAAAGCTCCGCTGCCAGAAACCGTAATTCAGAACCGCCACGGCATCGTGGCCCGGCTGGCACTCGCTGTCTGCGAAGACCCGGCCCAGCAAGGGTTGCGCGCGGAGCACGCTGAAGAAATTCGCCGACGTCAGGGCCGCCTGCACCTGCGCGGCATCGCCCGCACCGGTCAGACTCATATCGGCATACGTGCGCACTGCCAGTTGCTCGAACGAACGGTTTTGCCGGTTCCAGTCGTAGTAATTCGCCAGCGCGACCGAATGGTAGTTGCCGCTGCCCTGCTCTTCGGCTAGCGTCATCACCCGATTTAGATCTGGCACGGATATCGGATGTAAGACAACGGCGTCCATGCTGCTGAAGATTGCCGTGTTTGCCCCGATACCGATCGCGAGCGTCAACACCGCGGTAATGGCAAACCCCGGCGACTTCACCAGTTGCCGCCCTGCGTAGCGCACGTCAGACCAGCTAGAAGACAGACTCAGAACAGCGTCGGCTGAGGCTACACGCTCGCGCGTAGAAGTCGGATTGCCGAACTGCAACAGCGCCTGCCGCCGCGCCTCCTCCGGCGACATGCCGGCCGCAATATTCGCGTCCATCCGCAGGTCGATGTGCGCCTGCAGTTCTGCGTTGATGTCGCGGTCGATTTCAGAATGACGGAACAAATTGATGAAACGGCGAAATGCGGCCATCCGTGGCCTCCTTACGATGCCCTTACAGTTGCTACGCGTAACGCAGAACGGCTCGTACACCCTTTACAAGCTGTTCGAAGCTTTCCTCGGCCTGCTGCAGTTGACGCCGGCCAGTGGCCGTAAGTTTGTAATACTTGGCACGCCGGTTGGTGTCGGTCATGGCCCATTCTGAGGCGATCCAGCCGCTCTGCTCCATGCGATGAAGAGCCGGGTACAGCGACCCCTCCTCCACGCGCAGCATGTCGTTTGACGCGCTCTGGATGTGCAGCACAATACCGTAGCCGTGCAGTGCGCCGTTCTGGTCCAGCGTCTTTAACACCAAAAGATCAATCGTTCCCTGAAGATCGTTCTTCGCCATTCTCTACCCCTAAGGTTCTTGGTATAGAGAAGTCTATGCCTAGAAAACTAGGCGTGTCAACAGTTGTGATACGAAGCCTGGGAGCCCGCGGTTCCCAGGTATTCGGCGACTAGGCAGATTCATGCTTTGGCGTGCGCCCGATCCAATCTTCAACTGCACTAGCCGGGGATGATAGAACGGTTGCATGCGGAACAGCCCGCCTAATCCACATTCAACTCAGAATCGGGTGCCCCCGGTCTCGCTTCTGAGACCGGGGATACGAAGTCTGCTCAGCAAGGGTCTTGTCTTCGTAGCAGTTCTTCAATGTGGATTCACCATCTCAGCCCAAACCGCCTCTCAGGCGTGGCTCAAATATCATCCCCTCTCCAAGCCACTCACTGTTCCCATGCGCGTCAGCCCTCTTGGTCAAAGCCTCCTCGAGCAAACCGCCGCCATCGAACTTCGTCGTGGCCTGCTCTCGCTCTCTGGCGGCACACCCCTCGAGAGCGGCCCCAACATGATCGAGCTAGGAACAGTGCAAGAGCTGCGCAAGCAGGACCCCAAACAAGCTTTGCCGTCTCTTGAGCAGGACGAATTCCTCATCTCGGCTCATCGTGGCGACCTAATCCGCGAAATCGACATCATCGGCGGCAGCGATCGCGCCATCCTCTACGGCGCCTTCGCCCTGCTGCGCAACCTGGCGCAAGGCAACGACATGAGCAAAGTCAATCTCCGCGAACGCCCCGCCATGTCCATCCGCTGGGTCGATGAGTGGGACAACGCCGACGGCTCCATCGAGCGCGGCTATGCCGGCCGCAGCATCTTCTTCGACGATGGCCATGTCCGCGAAGACCTTGCCCCGGTTGGCGAATACGCACGATTGCTTGCGTCGATAGGGATCGACGGCTGCAACCTGAATAATGTAAACAACGCCGCCGTCTTTCTAACGCCGCAAATGCTCGAAGGCATCGCAAGAATCGCCGAGACGATGCGACCTTATGGAGTACGCGTCAGCCTTTCGGTCGACATTGCCAGCCCCCAGAAAATCGGCGGCCTCAACACCTTCGATCCTCTCGATCCCGCAGTGAAAAGCTGGTGGACCACCAAGATCAACGAAATCTACTCGCTCATCCCCGATTTTGCCGGCTTCACCGTCAAGGCCGACAGCGAAGGCCAGCCAGGGCCCGCCAGCTTTGGCCGCACACCCGCCGACGCCGCCAACACCCTCGCCGCCGCCCTCGCCCCGCACAACGGTGTCGTTCTCTACCGCGCTTTCGTCTACAACCACCACGCCGACTGGCGCGACCCGAAGGCCGACCGCGCCCGAGCCGCTTATGACATCTTTCATCCTCTCGACGGCAAGTTCGCTTCCAACGTCATCATCCAGACCAAAGAAGGCCCCATCGACTTCCAGGTTCGCGAACCCGTCTCCCCGCTATTCGGCGGCCTGACCCAAACCAGCCAGGCCATGGAACTCCAGATCACGCAGGAGTACACCGGCCAGCAGCGCCACCTCGTCTATCTCGCGCCTATGTGGAAGCAGGTCCTTGACTTCGACATGCGCGCAGGCGGTGCCTCAACGCCCGTTAAGCAAATCATCTCTGGCAAATCTTTCAATCGAAAGCTGGGTGGCATGGTCGGCGTCTCCGGCATAGGCCAGCAGGCATGGCTCAGCTCGCCTCTCGCTCTCGCCAACCTCTACGCCTTCGGCCGCCTCGCTTGGAATCCCGACCTCACTTCCGAGCAGATCGCCGATGAGTGGACCCGCCAGACCATCAGTAATGATCCCGCCGCCGTCCGTACGGTGACAAAAATGCTGATGCAATCCTGGCCCGCGTATGAAAACTACACCGGTCCTCTCGGACTCCAGACCCTCACTGACATCACCGGCAGCCATTACGGCCCGAACATCGAGTCCAGCGAAAACAACGGTTGGGGTCAGTGGCACCGCGCCGATCACGACGGCGTAGGGATGGACCGCAGCGTCGCCACGGGTACCGGCTTCGTTGGCCAATACTCACCCGAAGTCGCGAAGCTCTACGAATCCGCTACCACCACCCCCGACGACTTGCTCCTCTTCTTCCACCATGTCCCCTACACCTGGAAACTCCACGACCGCAAAACCGTTATCCAATACCTTTACGACTCCCACTACGACGGTGCCGCGCAAGCAGCGCAGTTCGTCGATGAATGGACCTCGCTGAAAGCCCGCATCGATCCCGAACTCTACAACGACATGCTCCCAAGGCTTCAGTACCAGGCGGGACACGCAATCGTCTGGCGCGACGCCATCACGCAATACTTCCTCAAACTCAGCGGCATCCCCGACGCACAGGGCCGCGCCGGACACTATCCCAATCGCCTCGAAGCCGAAGACGCACACCTCACCGGCTACAAAGTAATCGATGTAAATCCATGGGAAGATGCCTCCGGTGGCCGGGCTGTGAACTGCGACCAAAACGCGAAACAGCCGTCCTGCTCCGCCGAATGGACATACAACGCGAAGGCCGGCCGCTTCAACATCGCTGTTCAATACTTCGACCTGCAAGGCGGCACCGCCAGATTCGTACTCACCATCAACGGCCAACCACCCAGCCCCGACGCATCATGGTCTGCGGATGGCATGTTCCCGACAACCCGCCCTCACGCCGACAACTCCACGCGCCACATCGTTCACAACGTCGCACTCAAACCCGGCGATATTGTGCGTGTTGAAGGAACTCCCGATCGCCAGGATCCCGCCGCCCTCGACTACATCGAAATCCTCCCCGCAACTTCAGAGAATAGCGGGCACTCCTGAGTAAAATTGCGCATACACTGACGCGCCTCATCGCACGCGCTATCATTCCTGCGTGCAAATCCACCGCAGCATCATCCGCACGAATCTCGCGCTCATCTTTATCCTGCTAATCTCAATCTCGGCTTCTCGTGCGCAATCCCCTCCCGGCCAGCCCGATCCCGCCGCCCTCCTCCGCGATCTAACCGCCGACTTCGATCGCCTCGCTCCACAAACCATCCGTCCCACCGACGGATACATCAAGTATCCCTACCTCATCCCCGCCGGATACTACAACCAGATGTGGGACTGGGACGGCTTCTTCATCGGACTCCACTGGGCCAACCAGGATCCTGCCAACGCCAAGTATCTTCGCGACTGGGTGCTCGGATTTGCCGGCTCCGCAGATGAAGAGGGCTACGTTGCCGGCTGCATCACGCCCAAAGGCCCGCGCCCGCTCTTCGGCAAATTTGCGATGAAGCCGTTCCTTGCGCAGGGCGCCGTCATCGCCGCCCAAAACCTGCATGACTACGAATGGGTCCGTCCTGTGTGGCCCGCAATGAAGCGCGTCCTCGACTACCGTCGCCGCACGCAATACGACGAAAAGTGGAAGCTCTGGTTCTGGGACAACGCGATGCAGTCCGGCGCCGACAACAACGCCGCCCTCACCAACGACGAAAACGATCGCAGCGCCATCCTCGCCGTCGACGCTTCTGTCTACGCGATGCGCGAATATCTGGCGATGGCGTCACTTGCCGGGCATCTTGGTGACGCTGCAGATGCGAAGGCTTATCAAGCCGAGGCGCTCAATACTCGGCACGAAATCCTGCGCCAGCTCTGGTCCCCGCGCGATGGCATGTTCTGGAACCGTCGCCGCGACCGGGGCTCCTTCGTCCGCGTCATTGCCTGGTCGAACTTCCTTCCACTCGTGGATGGACTCCTTCCGCGCGAAGAAGGCCGCCGCATGGTCTCTGCCTATCTGCTCAACTCGACCCAGATGCGTTCCGAACATGGCTTCCGCAGCCTCTCGCGCTTTGACTCTGCCTATAACAACCAGGCCATCATCAACCCCTATTCCAACTGGCGGGGTCCTATATGGATCAATGCCAATTTTCTGGACTGGATCGCCCTCCGCCGCTACGGATTCAATGACGAAGCGCGCTGGCTTGCCGTCACTCTCGCTGCCGATATCCATCGCGACATCGCCAAGTGGGGTTCGATGCATGAAGACTATGACGCCGAAACCGGCGACGGCCTCGCTCCCACGGTCGAGCAGTCGCCAGGCAAGAAATTCGCAGGCTTCGTCGGTTGGAACCTGCTGTCCGAAGACATGCTTCAATGCGAAGTTACGCAGCAACACTGCATGTCTCTGGCAATCACTGCAACGCAATAAAGAAGCACAACCGAATGGCTGCGCTTTTCGACCTATCAATATAACTCAGGTGCAGGGTGCCCCATCCATTCGACGCTTTCTGTCGAATGGATGGGAAAGCACGAACCCAATCCACCCATGTCCAACTTAGAGACTCATAGCTGAAAGCTGACATCTACCATTACTCTAGATAGACCGCGTCTCATGTTTCCCGGAGGCCATTCCCTTGCCCCGCTTTCCCACGCTTACTCGTCGCAATTTTTTCGGTGCCGCAACCGCCGCTGTCGCTGCCACCGCACTTCCAACGCAAGCTGGGCAAGCACCGCCATCCTCCCCGCCCGCCATCGCGGCGTTGCCCAATCTCGCCGGCCAGGCGCGACCCTTCACCAACGCCGAGCGCATGGCCCGCATCGAGCGCGCACGCCAGCTCATGACCTCCGCGAAGATCGACGCCATCGTGCTTGCCAACTCCACCAGCTCCACCGTCTACTTCGCCGACTTGCACCTCTATGGCGGAGAGAGACTCTGGGCACTCGTCTTGCCCGCGCGCTCCAACCCGTTCCTTGTTTGTCCCGCGTTTGAAGAAGGCCGCGCGCATGAGCTCCTCTCCAGCGGACCGCTTGCCGGCAACGTCGATGTCCTCACCTGGCAGGAAGACGAAAGCCCCTACGTCGCCCTCGCCAAAGGTCTCAAAGATCGAGGACTCACGTCCGCCACCATCGGTCTCGATGAACACATGGCCTTCGTCTTCTCTGACGGAATTCGTGCCGCCAACGCGCATGTCAACGTCGTCTCAGCCACGCCGATTACAGCTGGCTGCCGCATGATCAAAGACGCGCACGAGATCGAATGCATGCGTCTCGCTTGCCACGCCACGCTGCTCGTCTACCGTGCAGTTGCGCAGTCTCTTCAGGTCGGAATGACGACGACGGATGTTCGCATGCTCATTGCTGCCGCCTACCATCGCGTAGGCTTCGAAGGCGAAGCCAGCCTCAATGTTGACGAATTCACGGCGGTGCCGCATGGTTCAGCCAAGCCGCAAACTCTGCGCCAGGGCTCCATCCTCATGCTCGATGACGGCTGCTCCGTCGAGGGCTACCAGTCCGATATCACCCGCACTTTCGTTCTCGGCAAACCGACTGACAAGATGAAGTCCGTCTTCGATCTCGTCCAACGCGCCCAATCCGCAGCGCTCAAAACCGCGCGTCCCGGCGTTCCGGCGGCCGATGTTGATGCAGCCGCGCGCAAAGTCATCGTCGATGGCGGCTACGGACCCGGCTTCAAATACTTCACCCACCGCGTCGGCCATGGCATCGGCATGGACGGCCACGAGTGGCCTTATCTCGTCCGCAACGATATGTACGGCTGGGATCTCGCTCCAAAGCTCGAAGCAAATATGACCTTCAGCGACGAACCCGGCATATACATTCCCGGCGAATTCGGCATCCGCCTCGAAGACGATATGCTCATCACCCATGACGGCGCGGAACTCCTCACCCCGCAATGCCCATCGCTGGAAGATCCTTTCGCTAACGTGCAGTAGACTTTCCAAGCCATACAAGACGTCGATCAGCACGATGTCGGTGCCCCATGCGTTCGGAAAAGCCTACGCGACACAGATGTTTGATAGACTCCGGTCAAGACGCAAACTCGACTGCAATGGAATGCCCTTGGGCTCGCGAGCCTTCCTGAGGAGCCTTGGATGAGCCCAACAACGAAGATTTCTTCCGGTTCGACAAATCGCACAGCTTCCGCCAATATCAATCGGGAAGAAACCCCTTTCGAGGCGCTGGCCAGTATCTGCTCAGTTCTGGTGGTGGGCCTGTTCATTCTGACGTTCTTAGCCCAGAACTACCTCATTCCATCCGGTTCGATGGAGAACACGTTACTCGTAGGCGATCACCTGGTCGTCGACCAGATCACGCTCATGGCGCCCACTTCGTGGATGCCGCTAGTAAGGTATCGCGAGCCGAGGCGCGGCGATATCGTGGTGTTCCATAAGCCCGTTTATCAACCCGGTATTGATGCGCCAAACGCCGATGGCACGCCGCGATACACTCCCCTTGTGAAGAGATTGATTGGAGTGCCCGGCGATCATATTCACCTGCGCAACGGCATCGTGTTTGTGAATGGAGTCGCACAGCCGGTGGGATTTGCGCAGCCGACCACGGCAGATAACTTCAACGAGTTTCTCGACGATTTCCCCGCAGTACCTCCAGCCGGGGCGCCCGGGGCAACTGAGTCGTGGGCCGTGAACTTCCCGAGTTATATCCAGGACGGCGATCTGGTGGTACCGCCAGGCATGTATTTCATGATGGGCGACAACCGGCATAACAGCCTGGACTCGCGCTTTTGGGGCTTCGTGCCACGCGCGAACATACTTGGCCGTCCCTTGTTCAATTATTGGTCGTTCGAGGCCCCAGACGGTCGACTTGAACAAACAGGATTCGGTCACATGCTCGCGTGGATGGGCCACGTTGTGGTGAATTTCTTCCCGGATACCCGCTGGAAGCGCACTTTCCACGTTGTTCATTAACCCAATTCCATCCCGATTCGAGATTGATGCGTTCCGATGTCAGTGCACGGCTTTAGGTGAGCCGCAAACGTTCGTGGGTTGTGGTGCGCTTTACTCCTGCGAAACGTAGTTCTCGCCGGGGGCTACGTTTTCACCGTTGTCAAGCCAGTCCCGCCTCAAATTCTCTTCAAGCCGCTCATTCCATTGGGCGAATTCCGCGGGGGTATTTGCAGGGTATTAGCCCCTGTGAGTGCATAATCCCACCATGTCTGAGAGATGTGCCAACTTACACTTATCGACCGGATCAAATCTCGCAGGTGGCCCTAAGTCCAATCGCAGCAATAATCTGTAGCTAAGCCTAATCGCTGGAATAATTTAGAGCAAACTCCTGTCCCCAAAGCCATGAAAATCAGCAATTTAGCTCCAGAGATAGGGATATAGGGGTACCCGTCATGAAGTGGTATGAGCCTTGACCATCCTCACCACCGGCAGCGCCTCGCCGTTCTTCAGAGGTACCGCAATCCGCTCGGTCTCCACGTAGCCTTTCAGCCGGTAGAGCGGCACGCCGGTCAGTGTCGAACCCATCTCGAACTGGGTAAACCCGGCAGCCCGGGCAGCATCCTCAACGGTAGCCAGAATCAATGAGCCCAATCCTCTCCGCGCAAAATCCGGATGCACGAAGATCGCCCGTACCTTCGCCGCATCCGTCGCTGGATCGAGCAACTCCGGCTCGCGTCCGGGCCCTTGGTCTGCGCCAAACAGCGTCTTCCGCTTCGACCATCCGCCGCACCCGGCCAGGCGATTCGGTGCTTTCGGTTTTTCTACGGCCTCTTCAGCAACAATGTACGTCCGGTCGCGGATCAGCTGCGTGTCCAGCCCCAGCACCGTTCCCAGCGCACCCTCGATCTGTGCCGGCGTGTAGTCGTCAGCCTGCAATCCACGCACCGACGCCTCAATCAGCGCATGTAGCGCAGGAATGTCCTCCTCCGTTGCGACACGCAATCGAAACGCAGCTTTCATTTTTCTATTTTGCTGGATTTTTGCTTCTACTGGTTGGTAACGATCTTGCGGGCTCGTTCGTAGGATCCCAGGTTGTACGCATTCTTGAATCCCATATCCATGAGCTTTTTCTTGGCTAAGTTACTGCGCACCCCGGTGGAGCAGTGCAACAAAAGCACTTTATTCCGATCCCGGATGACCGAGAGCGCCATCATCTCAACCTTATCCAATGGAATGTTGTGAGCCTGCATGATGTGTCCAGACTCAAACTCGTCCAAGCTCCGCACGTCGATCACCATCGCTCCGTTCCTGAGGAATTCCGAAGCTTCCTTCGACGAGATCTGGCCCGAACGCTTCATCGATATGTAGCCGATGGCCAGAACGAGGACGACACCAAATGGTACCCATGACATAGTTCCAGTTTACCGCCTTTTATCAGACATTTTGCGAGGGTTCCGCCGGGGACACCTCAACCACGTACGCGGGCCGGAAGAGTTTGGTTTTTCGAACAGGATTGGAATGCGGGGAAATCTCAGGCCTTCGCCACTTCCACCAATACTGAATAGAACGTAGCTCCTGCTCCAATGTCCGTCAAGCGCTCGCTGGTGAGTGCATTCAAGGTGGCTCCGCCGTCATTGAACTTGGCCCAGTCCATCCGCCCTGCAACCACACCCTCCGGAACGCTGCCATCGACCAGCGCCGTCAGTACAATCTCGCCGCGATCGTTCCATACCCGCACATTGTCGCCGTCCGCGATCTCCCGTGCCTTCGCATCGGTAGGGTGCATCTCCAGCCGCTGGCTCGTGCGCGCCTCCATCTTCCGGTGCCCATCAAGATTGGCGAACGTCGAGTTCATGTAGTTGTCCGCTTTCCGGCCCAGGAATTCCAGCGGGAAACGCTTAGCGCCTTCACTCCATCGCGATTCGGCAGGAGGCAGAAACCCAGGAAGAGCATCCTTTCCTTTTCGCGCCAGCGTCTCCGAGTAGAATTCGATCTTCCCAGAAGGAGTTGCCAGCTTTCCTGACGCAAACGGCAAGAACGGCGATCCTTTGGGATCACGATGGAATGCCAGCGGAATGTGTCCCTGTTCCCGCAGATCCTCCAGGCTGATGTGCTCCATCCCCGCATTCTTGGAACGTCCGTCGAGGCCCACTGCCAAGGCCTGCCGAATTAGCTGTTCCTCAGTATCGCGGAAGCAGGTTTCGGTGAAATCCATATACTGCGCCATTTGCCCGAACAGCCACACATTCGACCGCGCCTCACCTGGAGGCTCGATGGCCTGCTGCGACAGCTGCACAAAGTAGTGTCCGTAAGCGCCCTGGATGTCGGTATGTTCGAGGAACGTCGTTGCAGGCAGCACATAATCCGCGTAGTCGGTCGTGTCGTTGAAGAAGAGATCGTGCACCACAGTAAACAGATCGGGCCGCGCCATTCCCTTCAGCACCGCGTTCTGATTCGGAGCCACCGCGCCCGGATTCGAGTTGTACACAAACAGCGCTTGTACAGCAGGCCCATCTTCAACGTTTGCATCTCGTCCCTGGCCAAGTTCCGTCAGTGCCTGGCCGAGCTGAGACATGTTTACTGTCCGCGCCGGGCGTCCGAGCGGTGAGTCCAGAGCCAAGTCCATCCGTTCCAGTTCCCGCTTGTTCCACGCGAACGCGCCTGAAGTCGACAGCGAGCCGCCTCCTCCGCGATATTTCCATGCCCCTGTCAGCGCGGGCAGCATCGCAATTGCTCGCACGGCTGTTCCGCCATTCTCACTGCGCTGCACTCCATAGTTCATGCGCAAAGCCGCCGGTCGCGTGGTTGTGTACTCGCGCGCCAGTTGTTCAATCTCACCGGCCTTCATTCCGGTCCATGCCGCCACGCGCTCCGGTGTGTATTCGCGCACACGCTCCGCGAGCGGTTCAAACCCGTGGGTCATCTCGGCAATGTAAGCGCGATCTTCAAGTCCTTCGCGCAAGATGACGTGCATCATCCCCAGCGCCAGCGCCGCGTCTGTGCCGGGCCGAATCGCAATATGCCAATCCGCCAGAGCCGCCGTGCGCGTTTTGTAGGGGTCGATCACGATCAGCCGTGCTCCGTTTCGACGCGCCTGCTCGACCATCGGCCATAGATGAACGTTGTTGCCGTGGATATTCGCGCCCCAAGCCACAATCAGCTTCGCCAGCTTGTAGTCTTCGGTCGGCGTTCCGAGCTTCTTCCCATACACCAGGTTCCACGCCACTCCGCCAGCTTCGGAGCAAATTGTGCGGTCAAGCTGGCTCCCACCCAGACGGTGGAAGAAGCGCCGATCCATCGATCCGAACCCCAGCACGCCGATGGTGCCCGCATAACTGTAGGGCAGGATTGACTCCGGCCCAAACTCGTCGCTAATTTGCTGCAGCTTGCCGGCAATGGAACTGAGCGCTTCATCCCAGCTGACACGCTCGAAGGCTTCGTGTTCCTCGCCTCGCTTTAATGGCCCCTTGGCAACACCGGCCTTTCTTTTGAGCGGATAGAGGATCCGCTGCGGAGAGTAAACGCGGTCGAGATATTTCGCAACCTTGCCGCATAGAAACCCTTGCGTCACTGGCTGCGAAGGATCACCCTGCACCTTTACAGCGTTCCCGTTTGCGTCAACGGTGACGAGCACAGCGCAACTGTCCGGGCAATCGTGAGAGCACACCGTGTGCACAACGCGAAATGGGGAAGTCTCAGCAGCAGCCATAGTCAAATTGTAGGACAAATCGCATGCCGTCACGATTCGTGGTTCAATCGATCATCGCCAACGTTGAAAGCTAAAGAATTAGCTGGAGGAGGATTGCGTTGTAATCTTTCCAAGTACACTCCAATCCGGAGGACCGCTCGTGAAAAGACTTCTCCTGGCAGCACTTCTCTGTCTCTGTCCCATCGCATGTTCAGTTGCGCAAACCGCCTCGGCCGCTGCTGACGAAACCGAGATTCGCGCCGCCATCAAAGCGCAGACGGAAGCCTGGAACCATGCGGACATCCCCGCGTTCATGCAGGCTTACGAGGATTCGCCCGACACCACTTTCATTGGAGCGACGCTCGGGAAGGGCTACCAGCCGATCCGCGAGCGCTACTTGCGCAACTACACAACGCCCGAGCAGATGGGCAAACTCACTTTTAACGACCTTGATATCCGTTTGCTCCCGTCAGGCTGCGGAAAATCAGAGATCGCTCTCGTTACCGGCAGGTTCCACCTGGACCGCACTGCCCACGGTGAAGCCAAGAAGGATGACGGTATTTTCTCCCTCGTCTGGCGCAAGGGTCCGCACGGCTGGAAGATTATCCTCGACCACACCAGCTAGAAAGCGCCTCATCCTCGACGAGCCGCGTGCATGTAGCCCTCAGCGGGAAGTTACATTGCGAGTCACATGCCTATAGATCGGCCCGATCTGCCATCCCTGGGTATTGAACATGCGACGCGATAGGCACTTGTGGCACGTCTGGTGCGAATCAAACCCTTGGACGCGTTCTTCATGATTCGCGCGGGGCCAGCTCCAGGCGTGCGAGGGGCAACGCAGAGCCAGCCAGAAGCGATCCAGCCCCTCCACGAGGTATTGGTTGCCGCCATGGAAGCGGTTGCTGCGGGCTTTCAGTCTTTGCGCACCACTTTTGCGCAGAATCTTCTGACTGATCTTGGTGTAGATGGGAAGGAGTTGTGCTGTTGCCACGATGAACCCTCAAAGCGCTGAATGCAGGCGCAATGCGCACGTCCAGCGCTGAAATTCCGACTCCGCACGTTCAAACATCAACGTTGTAAGGGTCGTATCTTTTGCAACAGCGCTGAGCGGTTCGGGTACTGCGCCCATTTTATGCGCAATGGCGATGCCGGCCAAGTCCTGCGTTCCGCGTGGGGAATCTTGATTTGCACCTCGGACATCGGACCATGGATTTCAAGTCTCAGCCGTCAGGCAGCGCAATCCAAATAAGCTCGAGATTTCGCGATCTTTCGAGGCGCTTTTCGTCGCGTGGCCGGTTACGCACAAAGCCCGCCTTTTAGGGCGGGCTGTGTGTTTTGAAGTGCATACAACACTTGCTCAAATGCCCATGCACTCTAACCTGAAGCTAAGAGCCACATGCATGTGCGTCAATCCACAGTCGGAGTACAAATGGAGTCACTTTAGTACATCCGGCTTGGTTACGACGCGCCAAGGTATTCGCGCACACTTGCAATGTTGCTACAGCCTTATGAACACTTTTCCGCACCTCTTGATTAGCGTTTCCTCCCGCGCAACAACTTGGACCATGAGGATCTTTCCCCGCCGTCTTCCGGCTCAGCCTTCCGGGGCATTTTGTTCTTTTCCACTTCCGCAATTGTGCGGCGCATCGATTCTTTTAGCTCGTTGACGGATGGCGCATTCTGATCAAGATCTTGCCTCCGCTCCACTAGATGAAGAGTCGTGCGTAAAATCTCCGCCAAAACATTAGGCGAGTCCGAATTCATCATGTGCTCCCTTGGAAAATTGCACCTCCCGCATGGCCCCTCGTTGATGCATCAGGCGAGTTCGGGGCCTATTGCGGTGCATTGCGCAGTGCTGTCAGGACCTCCTCAGGATGCAGAGGGCGCTGAAGAAGTTCGAAGTCCAATCCGTGGATCATATGTCTCATCGCCGCCGATACAGGATGCGCCGTGAACAGAATTACCCTGCATTCCGGATGCAACTCTCGGATTCGTTTGGCAGCCTCAATACCATCTACCCGGCTCATGCGGATGTCACTTAATACAATGTCGGGCTGAAGCCTCTCTACCAGTTCAATAGCCTCTTCTCCGCTGTATAGGGCCACGGGCTGAAACCCGTTCAGCCTCAAAATTTGCGCCAGTGTGTCAGCAAGAATCCTGTCATCGTCAATTACCAATACCGTACGTCTATCTAATTCCGCTGTCATGGATCCTCCTGCTTCGGTCCGAAAAACATCCACAACGCAGCCAAAACATTTTGATGCAATCCGGGAGAGGAGGAAGCCCTCGCTCAGCAATATTGCCGATGTAATTTCACTCGTGAAATCAGCCACATACAGGCCGCTCTAAACAGCAGGATGAACAACCTCAACCGGCTCAGTGGCATCTCTCGAAGGGTGCGATCGAGTATGGAGGATGGATCGCCGGAAGTCACTACTTTTGTTGAGGCGTACAGTGAGTTCCAATATTTCCTGCATTGTTGTCAAATCTGATCATCATTCGAAGAAGATACCCTGCACCGGAGAGATCGTTGGCGTGATGGCAGAGAACGACTTGTTCGTCGTCATGGACGTGGACCACACTCGCCGAGTAGCCCAGTTGATGGAAAGAAGCGGCAAGCACCGGCTGTTTAACGTATCCTTCGCTCGTCTGCGCATCTTCAATCACACCTTAACCCAGGCCATCCACCGCATCCTCGAGTTTTCGGAACATTCGAAGGAACGGGAGCACAGCTCCGAATACGAAGAGCAAACCGCTTAGGGCGGTCTCAGCTCGACGAGATCCATCGGGATCTGACAATGGAGTACTGCGGACGATAGACTTTCAGTCATGAGCTGCCTATTTTGCCAGATCATTGATGGAAGCATTCCATCCAAACCTATCTATCAGGATGACGAGTGCTATGCTTTCGCCGACATCAATCCGCAGGCTCCTGTCCATATACTCATTGTTCCTCGTAAACACGTAGCGTCCATCGCCCATGCTGGGAAAGAGCACAATTCATTGGTCGGCCATCTGCACTGGGTTGCGGCCGAGATTGCCCGCTCCAAAGGACTGGTGGAAGGCTATCGAACCGTCATTAATACAGGGGAGCATGGTGGGCAGACTGTCGAACATATTCATGTCCACCTGTTAGGTGGCCGCCATCTCGCGTGGCCTCCGGGCTAATCTTGTCACCGGTGCCACCGTCGTCGCTCAAAAATCGAAGGCGCCCAATGTCGGGCGCCTTCGGCACTGCCACCTTGACCAGTTTTTACATCGGTTGGGGCATGTTATCTTCTTCTTCTTCCATGCCATATCTGCGCAGGAGGTTTGGGAGACTCTGCGAGAATGCCGAACGTGGCATGACGGTATCGCAGCCCGATTCAATCGCCTTCATCTTCAGGTCGCCCTGTAGGTGATTCAAAAACCCGATCACCGATGTCGCCTTCTTGAACTTCGTTTTGAACTTTGGAATGAGTGTCATCGGTTTGGCGTTCAGGTTGTTCAGATCGAACACCACAAGTGTCGGCGCCTCGGGAGAATCGATGATGCGAGCGACGGTTTCCTTCTCGCCCTTCACAAACTCCACCTTCACGCCTAGTTTTCGCGCTGTTTCCTGGATCTTCGCCTGGAAGAAGAGGTCGTCGATGAAGCAGAAGATGCGAGTCGGCGCGTCAGCTTTGACTGGAACCGTCGGCGATCCAACGTTTACGTCGTTGTAGTACCCGCCGTGATGTCCATTGGCCTGAGTAGGAATTGTCGAGGGAGGACCATCAGCCACGTTGCCGTTTACGATGCGATAGCTGTGATCCATCGGTCCGACGAAAGTGCGCGGTCCTCGCTGTCTTTCCTTGCGACGCCCATTGCCGTTGTTGTGCTGAGGGGCGATGCTGTTGCCGGGACCGGGCTGCGGTGCGCCACTCTTCTGCTGAAAGAACTTCTTCTTCTTTCGATGACGGCCAGAACCATCCTTGGGTGGACCACCCTGCGGTCGTGGCTGCTGCGGCTGCGGAGCCTGCATCTGCGGCGGAGACGGTTGCTGCTGGTTCGGCTGCAACTGGCCCTGCGGCTGCCCGACTTGCTGGCTGGTCTTGTTTTTGCGACGACGCCTGCGGCGCCGATGTCCTTGCGACTGTCCCTGGCCATTGGCCTGGGCCGACCCCAGCTCGGGCTGGGGCACCGTCGGTTCTGTTGTCATGCGTGCACTTCCTGGCACATTGCTGTGGATTGCATTAGTCTCTTGCTTCAGCCATTTCCATCACTGAGGGTGCTGAATCTCTTTTTGGTGCCGCTCGCCCCCATGCGGCGGAAAAGTCCGCAGCGAGCAGCTTTCTGCTTGTCGACGCCTCGCATTTTGTCGGGGGAACTGTACTCTTGAACGCAATCTACCTCGACATTTGCGTGTCTATAACGCGCTAACAGGGGTAAACCTTTCTTGCCCAGTGCATCGCGGCATTTTCTTCTGCTCCCTCGACGATTGCTCGCCGACAGGATCCCCGCCGAAAATACTCGCTAATCCTTCGATGCAGCTCCGGGGCCAAACATCTATCGAAACGCTCAAGCCTTTTGCCCGACATAACCTGAACAACACTCTCGGTTGTCTGGATCGGTACGATTCGCCAGCGTTTCCTGGGGTGATGCCTGTCCTATAGGATTCTTCGATGCTTGCCGCCTGATATGCCGGTTCTGCGTGCGAAGTTTCTTTTGTCAGCGGCGAGCCGGCTCTACCTGGTTCAGGTGGTCGCTTCAGCCGCTTGATAGGCAAGTTCGATACTACATACTACCGTGCCACTGTGCAAGTGGCGTCCACTAACCTCAGCACAAGCGTAACCATAATCGGAATCTTCCTGCCTCGCGACTGAGCTCAAGAAGCACTCTGACGCACGAAACGCCACTCTAAGAGTGGCGTTTCGTGTCCCTGCGCTGGTCACTGGCCTCCCAGCAAATTATGGGCGATGGTTATATCCACCGCGCCTTCCACAGGCTCTCCCGGCCGGTCTACCGCTTCTTTGGCGGCTGCTCTTGCCGAGCGTCTGCTGTTTTTGCGGGCTCGCCGGAAACTTCCCCAGCAGCCGGTACATCACTG
The DNA here is from genome assembly GCF_039994875.1 of Telmatobacter sp. DSM 110680. GTDB lineage: Bacteria > Acidobacteriota > Terriglobia > Terriglobales > Acidobacteriaceae > Telmatobacter. Next base: position 913,827 of record NZ_CP121196.1, read on the forward strand.
GCACCCTGTAGTTAGCAATCAGCGTGCCGTTTAGACCAGCTTTTAGATTCAATCATTTACGCTACAGCGTCACACGCAACCGTTTGGATTCTAATAAAGCGGGGTGCATCCACTTCAAAAAACAGTAGATTCTTGATGCTCCTCGCGTCTTACTTCTGACAGTGGGGGCAATAGTGCGTGCTTCGTCCGGCGACCACGATGCGCTTGATCGACTCTCCACATATCCGGCAGGGCTCGCCAGTCCGTTGATACACGCAATGCTCCAATTGGAAGAATCCCCGCACACCTTCAGCGTCCACATAGTCGGACACTGAAGACCCACCTAACCGAATTGCATGCTCGAGAACTTCGCGCAGCGCTCCCCTTAGCTTCTCGAGTTCCAGGCGCGTTAATTTCCCAGCCCGGCGCCGAGGACGAATCCCGGCCCGGAACAGGCTTTCGTCCGCATAGATATTCCCCACTCCCGCCATCAGCGTCTGATTCAGCAGCGCGGCCTTGATGGCCAGCTTGCGGCCACGAAACAAGTTCGCAAACTCCTCCGCCCCGATCGACAAGGGCTCGAGACCTTTGGCGATGAATCTGTTTTCGGCATCCCCTGCTGCGTTGCCCAGATCGTAAAAATCGAGTCTTCCGAAGCGCCGCGGATCCACAAAACGGAGCTCGCGGCCGCTCTCAAGCGTCAACCGCGCATGGGTGTGTTTCGCGATGGCTGCTCCTGGGGTCGTCACAAGCAGCCGTCCCGTCATGCCCAGGTGGACAATCCACTGTGCGTGAATCTCGCCAGGCTCCGCGAGAGCGGATGCGGCGGCCTTCCCTTTCTTCCGATCTCCAAGCTCCATCACGATGTGTTTTCCGGTGCGATGGACTGATATGATCCGTCGCCCTCGTAATCCATCCGCCTGCCTGAACGCCGGGGTCTTGAATGGTTCGCGATGCGAGCCAAACCAAACTTCCTCGACTCTGTCGCCGCGCACTCGCGCATCCACGCCACGCGCAACGGTCTCAACCTCTGGCAATTCTGGCATCGGCTTATTTTAGGGGATTTCGCGGAAATGATTGCATGCCTGGAGGGAAATTCTATTCCGATCTACGATGGTCGCTGAACTGCCTGATCTTGCTCGCTTCAAAGCTCACGATCCGCCACGACCCGCGCGCGTCTCTGACGTAGACGCGCGTATACCGGTAACTGCCGGATATGTCCCCGTCCGGTCCGGTTCCCGCGACTTCAGCACGCGAGGTCACCAGCGCCGTGGTTCCGTACATGCGAATCTTGCGGTCGCTCAGATCAATCGCCTTGAAGTGTACGGATCCGGCTCGAAGGCTGGCGAGCGCCTGCTCTTTGGATTGCAGGATTCCCGTGGGTGTGATGGCCATATAGTCGTCTGCCAGCAGCGCATCCATTGCAGGGATATTTCCCTTCAGAATCGCGCTTCGCCACGCATCTTCGAGATTCTCAATCTGGTGGCGCGTCTCATGCTTTTCTGCCCGACCCATTGCGGCCACCGAAGCGGCTGTGCCCACCATCATCAGGACGGCAACACCCATCGCAAGATAGCGGCTCGAACATCCACGCAACGTTGACTTCGCGATTCCCATCGGCGTAACGGATAGTAGTCCCGATTTGTCGTGTGGGTCAATCCGCTGTGCGGTCATTTATGGGTAGCAAACATCCTTATGGTCATTAGATGATGTGACCAAAGATACGTCATTTGATATCTGTTGATCCCGCAAAAAACGCTGTTCTACGTCCGCCCGAGGAACTGCACGGTGGGCAATTTGCTCAACTGCTCCAGAACGGTTCGATATAGCAGGCCAACCGTCCAAGGGTGTTCTTCGCGTGTTGAAGGCGCGAACAGCGATTGGATGACAGGATGTTCATCTGCATCTTTGCACTGAATCGATTCGATGTTCTGAATGTGATTGTGAATTTCTGGTGAGAGGCGAATTTCATAATGTCGTTCGATCGCACTCAGAACATTCACGCCCGTCTTGTCATTCAATTTGAGATCACGTAGAAGTTGAGTGTCGGGATCGATGCGTTGGTTAAGCTTCAACCGAGCCGAAACCCGAACCACTTCTGCCAATTCTTCGAAGGAAGGAAACTTCATTGCACCACACCTGCCGATCGCAAACTCGGAGCGATCTTATCTCGCCGTTCTAGGCGAGGGCGGCCAGATCTTCGCGGTTTCGCTCCAGCATCTTCTGATACAGGCCGGCGACAGCGTACTTCTTGAAATGCGCCGACTGACGGTGCGCCTCTTCAGCTTTCTGGTCCTTGTACTGTTCGTAGATCAGGACGGTGCATGTGTCGCCCTGCACCCAGTGCGGAATGTAGCTTACACATCCGGGCTCCTGCCGGGACGCGGCGGTGAGTGCTTCAAGAATCTCGGCAATCTCCGCCCGATCTTCCTGGGCAAACCTCATCCGGACAGTAAAGCTGATCATCGGAAACACTTCCTCACGCCGGGCAAGTTACCGGGCAGTCAATCCAGTCTATGCGTGAATCTCGTCGAGTGCCGCAGCAAATTCCGGCAACACCATCGTCTGCTCGCGGTCGGGGCCCGTAGAAACCATGCCGATCTTCGCGCCGCTCTCGCGTTCTTGAAAGCGTAGATACTCCTGCGCGGCTTTTGGCAGCTTATCAAATTCTGTGATGCCCTCGGTGGAGGAACGCCAACCCTTCAGTGTTGTGTAGACCGGCTTGATGCGTTCGAGGCCCTGCACGTCGGCGGGAATCTCATCGCTGACCTTGCCATCCACCTGGTAGCCCACGCAGATGGGAATCTCCTCTAGTTCGTCGAGCACATCCATCTTGGTTACTACAAGCCACTCCGCGCCGTTTACTAAATTGGAGTAGCGCAACAGCGGAATATCGAGCCATCCGCAGCGACGCGGTCTACCGGTTACGGCGCCATATTCGTTGCCGCGCGCGCGTAGCTGGTCGCCAATCGGATCGTGAATTTCAGTTGGAAACGGTCCTTCGCCAACGCGGGTGACATAAGCCTTCGTCACCGAGATCACGGTTCCGATCGCTGTCGGTCCGACGCCGGTTCCCGTCGCCGCGCCGCCCGCTGTTGCCGACGACGACGTCACAAATGGATAAGTGCCGTGATCGATGTCGAGCATGGTACCCTGCGCGCCTTCAAACATCACCGACCCGCCACCGGCAATGATCTGGTGCAGAAGCCGGCCGGTGTCGGCAACGAACGGGCGCACTTCTTCAGCAGCCGCCGCATACTCCTCGTACATCTTCTCCGGCTCGAGGGGATCGGTACCGAATAGCGCGTGCGCGATCGCATTCTTTTCGCCGCACGCCGCCTCAATGTGCTGACGCAGCAGCGACGTATTCAGCAAATCCACGATGCGCAGACCGCTGCGCGCCATCTTATCTTCATAAGCGGGGCCGATGCCGCGGCTCGTGGTGCCGATGCGCTTGCGTCCGGGTGCGCTTTCAGCGGCGAGCTCGATCATGCGGTGGTAGGGCAGAATGACTTGCGCGCGGTTGGAGACAAAAAGCCGGTCGTCCACTTCGACACCGAGTCCGCGAAGCTTGGCGACTTCTTTCAAGAAAGCAATTGGATCGAGAACAACGCCGTTGCCAATGACGCCTTTGCAGCCGGGACGCAGCACGCCGCAGGGAATGAGCTGAAGCACGAACTTCTGCTTGCCATGGATCACCGTGTGGCCGGCATTGTGCCCGCCGGCATAGCGCGCGACGGCGCTGAAGCGCTCGCTCAGCACGTCTACGATCTTGCCTTTGCCTTCGTCGCCCCATTGGGCGCCCAGTATCACTGCCGTCTTCGCTCGCATCCCTGCCCGCTTCCTCGAAAAGTCTGCACACATCAGCCCGTCGCAGCTTGTGCTGTGCGGGCAAAAAGATGGCGCAAAAGTTGCCACGCCACGAACGATTCTAAACCCTGCGTTCCATGGAAGCTGTGAGGGTTGATTTCCAGGCGCAGTCCTTGTTTGCGTGCACAGGTAAGCGGAAACTGCAGTATCGGATCTCTGCATAGAGTGCATTCTCTTCACAGTTGCGCAGTTTCACCGGCCAACTTTCTCGAGTTAGGTTTTGAAGAGTCAACTTGCTGTGGGAATGGTGGTTAATTGATTTTCGTGCGTGGTTCTAATGGTCATTTTTGTACTTTTGGGCGCCGTTCTAAACCCTTTGACAGCTTTCAATAGCTGTCCAATTCGATATCTCTGGAAACCATGACGAGCTGCTCCCTAAAAGGAACATTGATATTTTCTGCATAGATTTAGCCTAGACCCGTCGCGGGAATGAGCTGCAAAAATTCAGGATTTTCTTTGGCGTTTATTTTCAGAGGGATGACCCAGCGATTGTGGTCAACGGTTCACACGGTGGGTCGCTTTACTTGCGGCAGGCAATTTGAGGTCGTTGGGTCAGAACAGCACGCATACGGTCATCCGCAGGCGCGCGTTTGAGGCCTGCCTGGTCACCGCAATTCAGCCTGTGGCTGCGGCGCCCTTGCGCTGATAGTCAATGCGCCGTCGCTGAGGCCGGAACTCTTAACGGTCAGCTTGATGAGTCCAGCCTGTTTCGACGTGCGAATCACAACGAGTGCGCGTCCCTGGTAGAGCTTGCGTCGATCGCCGCTGTAGGAGTCTGCGTCCTGTCCATCTCCGTTTCCAACAGCCGCGATCACTCCAGGTCCACTGAGCGCGAAATGCACCTCTCGATCAGCATGCAGATCGGGCTGGCCGTGCGCATCCACGGCTTCGACCGTTACGAACGAAAGGTCCTCTCCATTCGCCTGCAACACAGTTCGATCCGCCGTCACCCGCAGCCGTGTCGGTTCTCCCGCGGTCATCAAAACATCTTCGGTAACAACCCGCTTCCCGCGCAGTCCCACCGCCTTCAGTGTGCCCGGAGCGTATGGTACAGAAAACACCGCCTTGAATTCCTGCTCGCGGCCCGTCGGCTTTTCGCCGATCAGCTTGTCGTTTAGGAATAGCTGTACCTTTTCCGCGCCAGAATAGACCTCCACATCCAGTTGCTTCCCCTCCTGTCCAGGCCAGTTCCAGCTGTGCAGTGTGGGGTTGGTAGCCCACATGATGGCAATGATCTTCTTGCCTTCTGGCTCAGGTAGACGCACGGTGGCATAAACGCGATCGCCGCCGTTCCAGATGATGTCGCGATAGTAAGACTGCGGTTTACGGAAGCCAGTCAGATCGAGATCGCCGCATGCTGAAGCGTGCCAGGGATAGGGATGAAAAAAGAGTTCCATCATAGCCTTGGCGTTTGGATCGGAATTGTTTTTGGCCATATCCGTCATTGGGTCTTTACCTTCTGCCATTCCGGTGAACAACTGGTCGATCATCGCCGTGCCCGCCATCATGCTTGCCATCCCATCAGCCATCTTCGCCTGTTGCGGGGTGCCGTATTGCCACGCTCCGATGCCTGACTCTCCGAGGTAATCCATGGCCGTCCAAGTCAGGTCGCCGAGAACATACGGATTGTCCTCTGATATCTTCCAGAGCGGAAAAGCCTTTGTCGGCCACGACTCGGTGGTCAGCATCATGCGCGATGGCAACTGCTCGTGGTCCTTCTGATATGTGGCAAGGATGTTGTAGTTGTAACCCGTGATGTCAAGTTGCGAGAAGACGGCCTGCGCCGAGGGTTTGGTTGTTGTGCCCGGAAACGCCAGCGTGACCGGTCGCGTGTTGTCGAGCGCGCGCACCTGGTCCGCAAGCTGTTTGCCAAGTATGGCGCCACGATCCGTTTCGAGTTCAGGAATCTCGTTGCCGATGCCCCAGATCACGATCGACGGGTGATTGCGGTCTCTCAACACCATCGACGACACATCCTGCTTCCACCATTCATCAAAGTCGGTGCCGTAATCGAACTTGACCTTGTGTGCCTTCCACACGTCGAAGGGCTCATCGAGTACCAGCAGGCCGAGTCGGTCGCATGCATCGAGAAACGCAGTCGACGGTGGATTGTGCGCCGTGCGCACCGCATTCATCCCCGCCGCCTTCAGCAGTTCCACCCGGCGCTCTTCTGCGCGATCGAACGCGGCGGCTCCGAGAGGTCCGTTATCATGATGAACGCTGCCGCCGGTCAGCTTGATCGGCTTGCCGTTCAACAGAAGCCCGTTCTCTGCTGACCACGCAAGCGAGCGTATGCCAAAAACAGTGGTGACCTTATCGATTACATTTCCATTTTCGCGAATCGTAGAAACTGCGCGGTACAGTGTGGGTGACTTCGGCGACCAAAACGCAGGATTTGCTACCGTGATCTCCTGCGAAGCCACGTCATCCTTGCCCGTTGCGATGCTCAGCATCGTTTGTGCGCTGCCAACTTTGTTTCCCGTCTTGTCCAGCAGCGTCGTCTCGACTGTAACTGGGACATCGCCAGAGGACTCATTTGCCACGCGTGTACGAATCGAGACCTTGGCCGACGTGCCCGTCGCTTCCAGCGTCGTGACTACAACGCCCCAGTGCTCCACGTGCGCAGGGTCCGTCACCACCACGCGCACATGCCTGTAGATTCCTGATCCGCTGTACCATCGGCTATTCGGCTGGGCTGAGTTATCCACGCGCACGGCAAGCACATTCGGCCCGGTAAAGTTCAGTCCCGGAGTCATGTCAAAGGTGAACGCGGTATAGCCGTAGGGATGCGTCCCCAGCTTGTGCCCGTTCAGATACACCGTAGCGTCGCGGTATACGCCATCGAATTCGACGCTCACACGTTTGCCCTTCCAATCGGCGGGGGCGCGAAATGTCTTGCGATACCAGCCCACGCCGCCGGGGAAGAATCCTCCGCCTGCACCGCTGGGATTGTCCTTGTCGGGCTTGCTCTCGATGCTCCAGTCGTGGGGTAAATCGACAACGCGCCAGGAAGTATCGGAAAACGAAGGCGATTCCGCGCCGTTCTGATCGCCGAGGAAGAACTTCCATCCGGCATCTGCAGCGAATTCCTGTCGCGGCGATCTGGGGATGGCGGCTCTCATCGAGACAGTGATGAAGCAGGCCAGCATGACCGCTAAAACGATTGCTCTCGAGGATTGGAATTTCACGAGGACCTCTTTCTGCTTATCTCTTGAGTAGACTTCTGCTTTCTCTGATTCCGGCGCGAGTGGGTTTTTGATTTGCGTTCTGGTGCGCGTAGTCCCAGCAGGATCAGGCGGATGGTTTCGCGGAACAGACGATCGATCGAGTTGCCGTATTCCTGCTCAATTTTGTTTCCCAGGGAAGCCAGGCGGCGCTGCGTCCCAATGACGCCATTGACCACGGCATGCATCGTGAGATCGGGATCAAGGTCGCTCCGCAGCGAACCGTCTTGAACGCCCTCGCGAATCAATTCGCTGAACCATCGAAACGGCTGCGGATGAACTTGCGACTCCAAAGAGAGAAGTCGTTCTACCGGCCAGTCGCGCGCATACATTGCATCGAACTGGGCCATGAACCGCACCTGCTCCCGGTTATTCGAGAGTTCATCCGCCATCAGTTCCAGCAGTGCGGTGATGCGCGCCAGCGCGTTTGTAGCTCCTTCCAGCATCTGCTTTGCCCGCCCGCGAGCCTGCTGCATCAACTCGCTCACGATCGCCCAGACGATGTCGTCCTTGTTGGAGAAATACTGATACATGGTGGAAGGCTGAACTCCACTGCCCGCAGTGATCTCAGCCATCGTGACGCGATCAATTCCCCGATCATTGAAGAGTTTCCAGGCGGCATCGAGAATGCGGCGACGCTGACGCTCGCGGTGGGCATGGTATGAGATCGCCGTTTTTTCTGTCTTCTTTCGAGGCATGCTTTGATTGGTTAATTCATAATCATAAATCGAATTCGAAAGAGTGTTTCGATTTTATTTTGAGACATTTTGGCACAAAGAAGAGGACGTCAATATGGCCGCTGGTTTCGTGCTAACCGACCTGGTTTGGCTCTCCGCGCATTCATGCCGAATGCGCGCAATCGGATCATCAATCAACTCGTCGTCGACCACTGCGGAGCAGCCAGGAGGCGCCCGAATAAAAGGCGACAGATACTCCAAGCTGGCCAGCCTGAGGCGCTGCGCTCAGTCTTTGCCCTCCGCGGGCATGCATCGCTTATTGAGGGGTTGCGGGTGGGGCTGAAGTTTGCGGCTGCACCTGCTTATAGCCTGCCGGGATGTCGAAGTGAGATGGGTCGACCGGAGCAGACGAGAAATTGGATGTGGTGATCTGCGTCTCCATCAAGATTGAAGCTGCCTGCGCGGCGGCCGCGTCCTGAGCGGGATCGGGTGGAGGAGCCTGCTGCTTCTTTCTGCCGAAACCGCCAAATCCACCCAGACGGCTTGAGATTGCGGAAGCCATTCCCTGCTTGGCCACGTCGCCCGCACTGGGTCCTGCGGGGGCTGCGGGTGTGGGCGCTTCGGATGCTGCGGGCAGTGGCTGTCCGTTCAAGGTGGTGCCCATACGCATCACCTGCATGATTGGTACGCCGTCAAGCTTCTGCATCTCCTTGGCCATGTCGCCAAGGGCCTGTCCAGCACCGGGATTCTGCGCCAGCATCTTGCTGAAGTCGTAGCCCAGCCCAATGGTGTTGGAGTCGGCCATCTTCTCACCCATGCGTTTGTAGAAATCGCGCACCTGGTCGTAGCCGGGGATCGCTGGCACCAGCCACATGTCGTTGGTGATAGCCATCGCACCGGATTGTTGCGGCTGGTCAGTGGTAGCGGGGGCGGTGCTCGTGGCAGTCATCGTCATGGTGAGGATAGCTTCGTTACTCTGCAATCCGCTGATCTCTTTTTGGGCCCCGGTCTTGCGGACCTTCACGTCGAAACTCATCTTCACATTTGGGTCGGCGGCTGGTTGCTGGGCGGCGGCTGGTTGAGCGGGCTGTTGCTTTTCCAACTGTGCGCGAGCGTTTGCCACCGCCTGCTTGATCTGATCGAAGGTCATAACGGTGTAGGTCTTTTTCTGGACGTCGACGTGAGTGATGGTCTCTTTGTCGAGATCGATGATCTCAATCGACTCAGCGGACACATTGGCCAGCCGGTTGTCTTTGAGGTAAATGCTGGAGACGACGGGATCGCCGATATGGCGGGCCTGCGAACTGAAAAAGCCGACAGACTTGACCATGTGCAGCAGCGAGCCACCGGTCACCTGCGTGGTCTGCTGATATGTGTAGTCGGCGGCATAGATGGTGGCAGGAAGGAAGATGGCAAGCAGGAGCGCAGCGCGCTTGAAGAGGGGGAGCATTGGTGAATCCTCCAGGGTGAAATCAGCGGCATAGAGGGAAACAAGCTGTGGGCCGCCTGACTGGCCCGAAGTTTACCCGCAGAGATAGTGCTCGTCAATGAGAATGCGTTTCAAAAAGATGATTGGATAGGGGTGGCAAATTATTGCTAAACAGAAGTTTGCAGTGCGGGGTCTTGAGCATGCAGCACTGTGCGTTGTCGCCCGTGATGCGGATCACGGAGGCTTGATTTGATGAATGCTTTACTCATCGACCATGAAGCAACAATGCTATCTAGTCGCCATCTATCTGAATTGGCTGATACTCGTAGGCGGCGTTGGCTATCTTTTGTTCACGCACCATTATGGGTTCGCAATTACATGGCTCATGGCTCTGCCGCTTGTGATGTGGGTGTACCTTCGAGTTTTTCCTTCCATCTCGCAAGCGATGGGTTACGGCAAAGTTGATGACACACCGGCACCCGATGCGAAGGGGCCCGAGCCTCAGCGCAACGGAGCCGCGGTAATTGTGACGCTCTACACCGGTCTTGGCTGTCCGTTCTGCCCAATCGTGGAGAAGCGTCTGCAGGCGCTGCGGGAGAGCATGAACTTCAAGATTGAAAAAATTGATGTGACCTTGCGTCCGGATATTCTTGCATCGCGCGGGATCCGGGCGGTTCCAGTGATCGAGCTTGGAGAGCGACGCATTCAGGGCAACGCTACCACTGAGCAGTTGGCGGACCTGATTCTGGGTAAGCCTGCTTTGGTCAGCTAGGGATAGCCAAGTCTAGCGATCGAAGACCTGGATGTTGGGCTTGGTGTGGCCCGGAATCTGCGTCGTGATGGTGAGGCTCTTGCCGTCCGATGAAACCTCGACCTGCTGAATGTCCATAACTTTGCCATCGATTTTGTCAGTCAGTTCGACGGACCGCTCGTTGAGACGACGACCGGACGTGGCATAACCTTGCGGCAGATTCGGCCCCTGGGATGCGTAGTCTTTGCCATCGAACTTGATGCTCTTCGTCATCTTCTGGGCCGGGTTAACGAAGGAGAGGCCGTTGTCTTCATAGGTTTCAATCTGCATCTCATAGCTGGAGTTGACCTGCTCGCTCGTGCTTTCCCACGTGCCGGCAAAGCCGGATGTGCCCGCGGTTCGCGAGTATTTGTAGAGGAGATTGCTGGTGGAGCCGTCAGCCCTGTAGCCGGTGAAGTTGTCGGTGAGGGTGTTGCCGTCGGGTGAGAGATCCCAGATGGCTGAGATGGTCACATGGCCGCCGTTCTTCCGCACGACCTTCCATTGATTAGGAGACCGGACGGTGACGGCGAACGTGGTGCCGAAGATGCCGGGCTGATCGGTGCCATCGGCGAGTATGGTCTCGGAGTTGTCGCCGGAGAAGATAAAGGTGTATTTGTTGGGGCCGGCCGATTCAACCTTCATCTGATCGGTGAGCTTGCTTTTTGCAGGATTCAATTTCCAGGTTCCGGCGAAAGGATTTTGGGCCGCACAAAGTGCGCCAGTGAACAGAAGTACGACGAGCAGTTGGCGTGGAAATCGCAAGATCATGGAGCTCTCCGGAGGCGAATTGGATTGGTGCTGCGCTTTTATACGAAGCAACTTCGGGACCAATCGGAAAACGAAGTGCGGGGATGAGGTGGAGCGGTCTCTGAGGTGTTCAGGACGCGTGGTGATGCTGCGAGGTGGGCGCGGCAGTGAAACGCCAGGATACAGCATGGATAGAAAATCCGGTCTATGCTGTTCGCAAGCGGTCGGCGCTGTGTCGAAAGCGAACATCGAAAGGACCGCAGCTTTATCGAGTGTGAATGTTTGTCATCTGGAAGATGTCGTACGGGTTCTGTATCTGGCGGACAAAGGCTTCAGCCTTCTCGCAGCCACTCTGAATACCGCGAAACTGCGCGACCATATCCTGCAATTTGTAATAACGATCCGGCGTCTGGCTGGCATGAGCGAAACAGGCCGATCGCTTCAACGGTTCCACGTCTGTGATGTCGACAAACTGGTTGGGCGAAAACTGCAGCGTATCCTCTCCGTCTGAAACCTCGTAATAGTACAGGGCGAATTTCTTACCAGAGCGAGTCCATGCGTCGTAGGTCAACATGGATATAGCGCGGTGATCGCGGTGATTGTCGATGGGCCACTGACTGAAGATGGCATCGGGCTTTTCGGCGTCGATGATCTTGTGGAATGCTTCGTACCGATCGTTGTCGAGTACCGCATGTCCATTGGTCTGGCCTGCATAAGCCGGACGCGAACGGAGAATCGCGCAAGCCCTAGCGGCTTCAGCGATGCGAGTCTCGGCCGGAGTAGGAGGCCACGCTCCATTGTTCAGATAGAGCAGGACTACTTCGTGCCCCAGCGCGGTGAGTCGCGCGATGGTGCCGCCGCAACCGTATTCCGGATCGCCCGGATGTCCGCCAGTGACCATGATTTTGAATTTGCGGGATGAGGTCGCGGGTTGCGCCTCTGCAGCATTAGGTCCGGCGACCAGGCCTGCGGTGAGACTGGTGACGCCAAGTAATACGCCTCTTCGGTCCATGGCCATCACCATATCTGACAGGCGAAGACTTCGCTAGCGCGGTTTCGAATCCGAACTGTAGTGAAGCCATCGAGAGGTCGAGCAAAGGGGCACGATGGAAGTCGTGCCCCAACTTGCTGCGCCCGATGTAAAGGAAGCGTTTGCTATTTTCCGAGACCGTCGCTCTTGTGATAGTTGGGATACGGGGGCACGACGATTGACGGAATAGGATGAGCCTTCAACTCGTCGAGGACCATCTGCACGCCGGTTTCAAGTTGCTTGTCGTGTCCCGCGGCGAAGTCCTTGGGCAATTCTTCAACCGCGACGTCGGGGGGAATTCCAAGGTTCTCCACTTCCCACTCGCCTTTCAGTCCGTAGATGGCGTAGCGCGGCGCAGTCACAAATCCGCCGTCGAGCAGCGGAGGATATCCGCCAATGCCCACCAGTCCGCCCCATGTTTTGGTGCCCACCAGCTTGCCGATTTCGGCTTTGCGGAAGTACCACGGCATGGCATCGCCGCCTGAGCCTGAGTTTTGATTGATCAGCATCACCTTGGGTCCGAAGATGGCGCCCACCGGGTCGTGAACAGGCTTGCCGTCGCGCTCGATCGCTCCGGAGAGCGGGAAGCGCTTGAGCACGTCGACCACGTAATCCGCAATCAGGCCGCCATCGTTCCAGCGCTCATCGAGTACCAGGGCCTGTTTATCGAGTTGCGAGTAGAAGTAGCGGTTGAAATTGGTGTAGCCCGATCCGCCAGTGTTAGGCATGTAGACGTAAGCCACCTTGCCACCGGAGAGCTCATTCACTTTGCGGATATTGCCCATGATCCAGTCAAGGTTGCGCAGACCGTTCTCGTCGTTGATCGGAACCACGGTTACATCGCGTCCATCTTTTCCGTCGGGATTTGGACCCACATGCAGGATTGTCTGTTTTCCTGCGGTGCCATCGAAGAATTCATAGAGGTTGTCGTGTGCGTGGAGTTCGCGACCGTTAACGGCAAGCAGGTATTCGCCTTCTTTCACATATACGCCGGGCATGGTCAGAGGAGAAGCAAGCCCCGGGGTCCAATTCTGACCGCCAAGAATTTTCGCGATGCGATACCGATCGTTTTCGATTTTGTAGTCCGCTCCCAGCAATCCAGCCTTGGGGCCGTTGTCTTCAGAGTGCGCGCCGCCGACAAACATATGTCCAATGTTGATCTCGCCGAGCATCTCGACGGAGAGATAGGTGAATTCCGCGCGCGATGCGAGACCATCGAGATAGGGCTTGTATTTAGCCTCGATCTTCGGAATCGACAATCCGTGGATATTGGGGTCGTATAGGAAATCGCGCTGGATGCGCCACGTCTCGTGATAAATCTGCCTCCACTCGGCGCGGGGATCGATCATGGTTTGCATGCTGCCGAGGTTCAGCGGCTTGCCGGGAGCAGCGTTGCCTGGCTTGAGATCATCTGCCGGAGCAATCGTCCATCCGCCTTTACGCGCGTAGAGGACTTTCGATCCATCCGCCGAAAGCTGAAAGGCGTCGATGTCGTTGAGAACGGTTTCGGGTTCGCGCTTTTCGAGTGTGAAGCGCCATACGGCACGAATTCCGGGACCGCCATCGCCAGAGGCGCGTCCGAACGGCGGACCTTCAAGCAGGTAGATGACGCCAGCTTTTCCAGTTCCGATTGCGGCGTAGTTGCGCGGCGGAATGGGAAGTGACAGGATCCGATTGCCGATATCGTCGAGATCGATCTTGACTTCGACGGGCTTGTCCTTCTCTTTGTCCTTATCCTTATCTCCGGCCTTTGTGTCCTTGTCTTTGTCGGCAGCTTTCTTGTCTTTATCCTTGTCATCTTTCTTGTCGTCGGCAACGGGCGGCTTGGGGTTAGGCTCGTCCTTCTTTTCTTCTTTAATCTTTTCGTCGTCGCTTTCGGGCGGGATCGGCGATGCTCCGTCCTTGGCCAGCACGACTACATATGCCGCACTTGTCTGTGCGCGATCGAGCGATGACAGATCGATGCCGGCGTGGGAGGGGCCGTCGTCAGTGGAAGCGATGAAGTACAGGTATTTTCCGTTAAGGTCGAATGCTGGACTTCCGGCGTCACTCATCCCGTCGGTGACTTGCGTCGATTTGTGTGTCTCCATGGAATAGAGGAAGATCGCGTGGAGCTGGTTTTCGAGATCGCGCTCGTAGGCCATCCACTTCGAGTCAGGAGACCAGACTGTATTGAAGCCAAATCCGAAGGAACCGTAGATGGCTTTGTCAATTTGCACGGGTTTGCCGGCTGGGTTCTTGTCAGTGGGAACGTCCACCAGCCACAGGCGATTGTGCTTGTCTGCGAAGACGATGTGCTTCGAATCCGGCGACCACGTCGGACTGTAGTAGTAGCTGGGATCCGGGCCGAGGTCGATCACCTTCGGCGCTTTGAATCCGGTTTGATCACGCAGATAGAGCTGGTACTCCCCGGATGCATCGGAGAAGTAGGCAAGCGTTTTGCCGTCAGGGCTCCACGAGGGGTTGCGCTCGGCAACGCCCGGAGTATTGGTGAGATTGCGAGTATCGCCCTTCTCTCCGGGAACGGTAAAGATTTCTCCATGCGCTTCGAAGGCGGCGCGTGCACCGGTCGGCGACAGGGTGGCATTTCTAATTTCGTCGGCGCGGACAGAAGCCTGATGCGGCGCAAGATCTGAGAGTTCTCCGTGCACCTGGATCGGAACTGCATGATCAGCATTGCCGTTCGCGGTGTCTACGAAGTGAATTGAACCGAACTGCTCATAGACGAGGCCGCCGGGTCCAGCCTGCATAGACTTAAGATCGTAGCCTTTGTTTTCGCCGACAGGTGTCACCTGTTTTGAATCCGTGTCGTAGCGGAAGAGCGAAACCGGGCCGTTGCGGTTGGATAGAAAATACACAGACTTGCCGACCCACACGGGATTCGAGTCACTGGAGTTTTCGCGGGGCACTTTCACGAGGTCGAGGGTTTTCAGATTCACGATCCATATAGGCGTGGTCTGGCCGCCGTGATACTGCTTCCACGCCTCTTCCCACTTCGTGATTGGCTGATAGGCAATCGACTCGCCGTCGGACGAGTAGGATCCCTGGACTCCCGAAGGAAGCGGCAGAGACTCAGGCATGCCGGAGCCATCGGCGTGGACTGTCGAGAGCCTTGCAAAATCGCGGAAGCTGGTCGCGCCGTTGGTGACGAGAATGTTTTTGCCGTCGGGTGTCCATCCGACGACCTCACTGCCGCCCGGATGCCAGGTGATGCGCCGAGGCACTCCGCCACCGGAGGGCATCACGTATACGTCGACGTTTCCGTTGAGGTGCGCGGAGTAGGCGATCTCCGTTCCGTCTGGGGAGAAGAAAGGACCGGCTGCGACTTTGCCGTTCGAGGTGAGGCGTTCAGCTTCGCCGCCGTTCCGGTTCACAGTCCACACATCGTCCGCATAGAGAAAGGCAATCTTGTCCTGCGAGAGAGAGGGATTGCGCAGCAGCAAAGGAATCTGGCCGTTTGAAGAACTTGAGGCATTCTGCGCGACAACCAAAATCGGGGTGACGAGAGCGAGCGCTGTGAGAACAAGCGCCAGCCGGGAGCGAACAGGAGTCATAGGAATCTCCGAATACAAACGTCAGTTGGTTTGGGAACAGCGGATCGAAAGAAGAGCTTTGTCAGAGTATCCTACGACTTTAAAGCCGGAAAGACGCTCGAAATGTGACAAGTGCTGGGAAAGCTAGGGTCATACCGATACGGTAGGAGCTGGCCCGGACAGCTCTGAGCCAAGATCGACTTTATCCTTGTCGCACGCTCAACTCGTGCACCTGCGCTCGCGTGGATGACAGCACCTGTTTTGCCGCCCGCAATCCTGACCGCATCGCCGCGTGGACGGTGCCCCAATGGCCCGTTACATCGGTATGTTCTCCGGCGAAATAAAGCGTGTCACGCACGGGTGTCGCCATTTTCAGCACCGCATCGAGAGCGCCCACGGGAACATAGCTATATGCTCCGCAACTGAGCGGATCAGTCTGCCAGTCGTGAGTTGCGCAACCAATCAGTTGCCCTCGAAGATATGCCAGGGGAAGCGAGAAGACCTTTGCCAATTCTGCGCACGCAAGGTCGCCAATCTGCTCGCGGGTGCATTGAGCGAACGCGGCTGATCGCGGGCCACCGATCCACCCGGTGATGGTGCGAGTCTCCCACGGGTGGGCGGTCCACCAAACCGGCGGCATGGCATCGTGAGCAAACAGGAAGCTCATCGCCGGCAACTGCACGTCCTCATGTTCAGCCCACCATCGCTCCCGGAACAGCAAAGTAAAGCGGCGAACGGGCCCCATCGCCAGTTGATTCGAGGCAATCAGCGGCGCAGGCACCGGATCGAACACGACCACAAGATGCTGCAAAACGCCCAGAGGCAGCGCGATCACCGCTTGTTCGGCTGAATACTGAGCCAGTTCTCCCCCATCGCGCGCAAATACCTGCACGCGATGGCGCTGCCACTCGATTCTTTCCACTGTGCGCGAGAGCTCGATGCGGCCGCCTGCCTCGCGCACTTTTTTCGCCACGAACTCCGGTAGAAGATCGTAGCCGCCCTTGATGCGAAATACCTTGTCGCTGCTTATTTCCTCTTCTGCGTGTTGTTGCACAGCAAGTGCATGCACACCAATCTGGCGGTAGTCGGCCGCATTGAAGCTCTGCACATAGTTGATGACTTCATCACGCTTTTCGGGCGAGAGATTCTGCAAGGGCGGGTAGTCGGCGAACGATAGATCAGGGCCCATCCAGCGTTCGAGCCCGTTGAGGAACTTGAACATCTCGCCCTGCTCGTCGCACTTCTTCAGCTTCCCCTGCCGGTGGCAAATGTCCTTGCCGTCGAGTTCGTAGGTCTCAAGCTCAGCTTCCCTGATCAGATCCCAAAGCTCCGGGGACTGCCCATGAACGAACTCGGCGCCCAATTCAGCAATCTCTCCCTGGTCCCGATGCGTGCGAATGCGGCCACCCACACGATCGCGAGCCTCCAGTACCAGGACATGCCTGCCAGCCTCGGCGAGTTCCCGCGCCGCACAAAGGCCGGCCATCCCCGCACCGACCACGAGGACGCGCTTCGTCGTTGCATTCATAAGCATTTAGATGCGGAAGCGGATTCCCAGTCTTCGGAAATCGCCAGCTCAACGGGTTAATCCGTTAGACCGCGTCGAGGAACATCCTACGCCGATCGCATCTTCGCGATGGATTCGCTCTCATCGAACGCCTATGCGCTCCGAGTGCGGAAGCGCCCGAATGGCTCACACCCTGGATCGGGCACAATCTAACAGGCAGCGGCGATGCCCGGTTTAGGCGGCTCGCTCGATACCCACAAAGAACCCTTGCGAGCCAGGGAATCTCAAAAGAAATCAGGATTCGAGATGTTTTCAGTCCCACTACCAATTCGGCGCTATCTGCAGGCGTTTCTTGTGATTACGGTCTCTCTGCCAGCATTGGCCCAGGAAGTCTCAACGTCCGTTCCCGAGCCCGACGCCACCACCACCGTTCATCACATCAAGACGGTTTTCGTGATCGTAATGGAAAACCACAACTGGACGGGAAGCGGAAGCACCAGCATCAAGGGCAATTCCGAGGCGCCTTACATCAACTACACCCTGCTACCGATGGCGTCGTACGCCAATAACTACAACAATCCCCCCGGAAACCACCCCAGCCTGCCGAATTATCTGTGGCTCGAAGCTGGGACGAACTTCGGGATCTATGACGATGGTCCGCCCTCGCAGCATCCCCAGACAACCAGCGATCACCTCGTAAAGCTGCTTGAGAATGCGGGCATTTCCTGGCGGTCCTACGATGAAGACATCAGTGGCATTAACTGTCCGCTGACAAACCAGGGCGCTAGCGATTCCAACGGAAATCAGCTTTACCAGGTGCACCACAACCCGTTCGTGTATTTCAACGACCAGACCAACAACCGTTCAGCCTCTTCGGCGGAGTGCATTGCGCACATTCGTCCCCTTACGCAGTTGGCGCACGATCTGACAGCGAACACGGTGGCGCGCTACAACTTCATTACGCCGAACGTGTGCGACGACATGCATGACAGGTGCGGCGGCAACGCCATCGCTCACGGAGACGAATGGCTCAAAAAGACCGTGCCCATGATTCTCAACTCAACCGCTTATCGCAGCGGCGGAGCACTTTTCATAACCTGGGACGAGGCGGCCAGCGGCAATGGCCCGGTGCCCATGATCGTGCTGTCGCCTTATGGGAAAGGCAATCACTATTCGAACTCCACCTATTACACGCATGGATCGACTCTGCGCACTATCCAGGAGATCTTCGGCGTGTACCCGCTAATTCGAAACGCCGGCAGTGAGACGGATCTGCGATCCCTGTTTTCAGTCTTCCCATAGCTCGCCGGAATCTGGCTTTCAACGAAATTGGTGCATATCAGGAACTGCCCATCCCCGATCCGCGTAGATAATGGTGCCGCGGGTCGGGTCGCCTTTGTCTCGTCCGCTGATGAAAAAGGAGAACACGATGCGTAAGTTTGTCGTCTTTCTAGCAGCGGGGGCACTGCTGTCGCTTTCGGCGTTGTCGAGTGTCGCGCAAAACCATGCCGCCAGGAACGGCTCGGGCCAGCTCGTGATTGTCTTTAAAGACGGCCACCGGCAGACATTCAATTTTGCCGATGTGGCGCGCATCGAATTCTCCGGCAGCGGTGGCATCCCAGTCGGGGATTCAACTTCAGCGCCCGTAGGCGCTCCCCCCCGCGGCCATTTCCTGGGCAAGTGGGAGGTAGGGGACGGCAACGGGGGTACCTTTTACATCACTTTGGATGAAAGCGGCGACGCTCACCGCTCGCTCCGTAGTGTCCACGGCAAGTGGGCGTATGTGAATGGCGAAGCGAGAGTTACGTGGGATGATGGCGCGATGGACGCTATCCGCAAGGTGGGGGGAAAGGACCAGAAATACGCTTATCGAGCCGGCAAATCCTTCACCGATGAACCGGACAACGTGACCGACGCCCACAACACGACGGCGCGGCCTATCTAGCGCCGAATCCGGTTTGAGGTCATATTCGTCCGTTTCGTCTTCGAAGACGAGGCCGCCCGGAACCATATTCCGATTGGCTGCGTACCCTTACCTTAAGGGGATGTTCTCGCTTCGAAACTGAGGCTTGGCAGCGCTCCCAGCCGTCTATCGAATATCGCGGCGAATTGGGGAGAGATGCTGGTTTGTTCGGCACTCCAGCGTACTGTCATCGATTACGGCAGATTGCAGAGACAACCTTGCGTAAACTGAAAGCAGTTCCTCCGGTATGAGATAGAAAGAAGCGGATCGTTCTCTCATGAGCATTCTCGAAGCCTTCAAACTCGCGCTTCAATCCCTGTGGGGAAACAAGATGCGCTCGATTCTCACCCTGGTTGGCGTGGTGATGGGCGTGGCGTCGGTAATTATGGTGCTCACCCTGGTGCAGGGGGCGAAGCGATTTATCTCGACCAAGCTCTCCGGCTATGGTGCCGACGTGTTCACGGTGAACCGGATGTCGAGCGTGATTCTTTCCGCCGACGAATATTTCAGTTATCAGAAGCGCAAGATCATTCGCATCGAAGACTACGAGGCCATCAAGGATGGCTGCGATGCCTGTAGCGAAGTGGGCGCTTCGCTCTTCAAGAGCACAAACGTGGTGTACAACGGCCACTCCAGCAACAACACAGGCATTCGCGGCTATACCGCGTCGATGATGTCGCTGAACAACGTTGACATTGCGCTAGGCCGGGGTTTCACGCCGGCTGACGAAGAGCACGCCTTCCACAATGCCATCGTGGGCTACGACATTGTCGACAACCTGATCGGCGGCGACGATCCGCTGGGCAAGGAAATCCGTGTCGATGGGATTCCATTCACCATCATCGGAGTGGGTGACCGGCAAGGCAAAACACTGGGCCAGTCGCAGGACAATTGGGTGGCCGTCCCAATCACGACCTACCAGCAGATCTACGGCTATAACGATTCGGTGGACATCTATGCGCGCGTCACAGGCGGCTCGCAGGTGATGACGCATGCCGAGGACCAGGCGCGTGTCATCATGCGTGCGCGTCGACACCGGGCTCCCGGGCAACCGGATGATTTTGAAATTCAGACCAACGACACGTTTCTCGATATCGCCAACCAGTTGCTGGGCGTCTTTGCGTGGGTAGTGTTGGGACTTGGCTCGATTGCATTGGTGGTGGGTGGCGTGGTGATTATGAACATCATGCTGGTCAGCGTGACTGAGCGAACGCGGGAGATCGGCGTGCGTAAGGCGCTGGGGGCGAAGCAGCGGGATGTGCTGATGCAGTTCCTGATCGAGAGCGCTTCACTGTCATCGGTAGGGGGTATCTTCGGAGTGCTCCTGGGCGTGCTGGTGGGAAAGCTGATCACGATTTTTGTGGGTTTTCCGACCGCTGTGCCGATCTGGGCGATTTTTCTTGGCCTGATTCTCGCTAGCGCAGTCGGAATATTTTTTGGGGTATACCCGGCGAGCAAGGCTGCAAGACTGGATCCCGTGGTGGCACTTCGGGCAGAGATGTAAAGAAACAGCTCGTAGTTCAGAGTTCGTAGTTCTTAGTTTTAGAGCGCGGAGCAACTCATGCGAGGTCAACAAGCCGGCGAATCGGTCAAGATGGCTCTTCAAACCATTCGCACAAACAAGCTGCGATCGGGGCTCACCATCCTGGGCATTGTCATTGGTGTGACCACAGTGATCACGATTTCCTCGGTGATCAGTGGGCTTAACAATCGTGTACAGGAATTTGTCAGTTCGCTGGGCAGCAATGTCTTCTGGGTATTTCACATGCCGGTGATCGGCGTGCGTCCCACCACGGAGATGCTGGCTCGCAAGAAGCTGAACTTCGGCGATGTTGAAGCGCTTCGGACGCTGCCGCATGTGGTCGCCGCCGACGGTGGCTATCAGCACACCAAAAGCCAGTTTCGGGTCGGCGATGTCGCCGTTAAATACAACGGAAAGAAAATTGCCGGAACAATCCTGCAGGGTTCGACTTCACAGGTGGGAATGGTGACCGACCTTGTCTTTCTGCAGGGACGGCTTTGGAACGACGCTGAAGATCAGCGGGCAGAGCACGTGGTGGTACTGGGCCACGATACCTGGGAAGAGTTGTTTGGCGAACAGTATGCCATCGGTAAGGAAGTGAATGTCGAGTCCGGGATGTATACCGTGATTGGTGTCCTCGACAAGCAGAAACAGCCATTTGGCGGCGGCAAAAATCCGAACGACAACATGGCATATTTCCCACTTGCGACTTTTCACAATCTTCATCCAGAAGACAAGGACATGTGGGTCAGCGTGAAGTATGACGATCCTAAGAACAAGTCTCTTGTTGAAGAAGAAATTCGAGAGCTATTGCGCGTACGGCGCAAGGTGAAGGTCAACAAAGATGACGACTTCGAGATATTCGGGCCTGATTCGCTGTCGAAATTGTGGAATCAGCTGACCGGCGGCCTTGTTCTTTTCATGATTGCAGTTTCGAGTGTCGGCCTGATGGTGGGCGGCGTCGGTGTGATGAACATCATGCTGGTGAGCGTGACTGAGCGAACGCGTGAGATCGGAGTGCGCAAGGCAATCGGCGCCACCAAGCGAACGCTGCTGGTTCAATTCACGACAGAAGCGGTGACGCTGTGCGCCGTAGGGGGAGTTATCGGCATCCTTCTCGGCGCTATCTTTACGTGGATCATTTACTTCCTGCCCATCGGCTTGCCCGCAACCATGTCGACCATGTGGGTGCTCACGGGATTTGGTGTCTCGTGCGCCATTGGGCTGATTTTCGGAATTTATCCCGCATGGAAGGCCGCGAACCTCGATCCGATCGAGGCTTTGCGGTATGAATGAATTCACAGTTTTGATTCTTAATTCGGAGTTTAGGTTTGCGGAACCCAGAACTTGGTTGGAACTCCGAATTCGCAAGCGCATAATCGCACTGAACCTTCCCTAGAAAGTCAGGCTGGACATGGCCAGGGGACAGACGCGCGAATCCGTCAAGATGGCTCTCGATACGGTGAGAACCAACAAGCTTCGGTCGGGACTGACGATTCTCGGTATCGTTATCGGAGTCACCACCGTCATCACCATCTCCTCGGTGATCACTGGGCTCAACAACCGTGTGAATGACTGGGTCACCTCGATGGGTTCCAACGTCTTCTGGGTATTTCACATGCCGCTCATTGGCGTGCGGCCTACGACCGAGATGCTTACCCGCAAGAAACTGAACCTGGATGATGTGATTGCGCTGCGCACGCTGCCCCACGTGTTGGCCGTTGACGGCACGTATGAGCATGTCAATCAGCAGTTCCACGTGGGCGACGTCAGCGTGAAATACAACGGCAAAAAGGTGGCGGGCGCTTTCCTTGCGGGTTCAACCGCAGAGTTGGAGAGAGTTTCGGAACTCACCATGAAAGAAGGTCGATTCTGGACCGATGGTGAAGACGAGCGCCACGCGCATGTCTGCGTGGTGGCCCACGACACTGCGGAAGAACTGTTTGGAGACACAGATCCGATCGGCAAGGACGTGAATGTCGCTTCCAGTCTTTTCACAGTGATTGGCGTACTGGAAAAGCGCAAGCAGCCCTTCGGCTCCGGCAAAAACCCGGGGGACAACGGCGTCTTCTTCCCCCTCGGTATCTTTCATAGCCTGTATCCCGAACTGAAGGACATGTATATCAGCGTGAAATACGACGACCCGAAGAATAAATCGTTGGTCGAAGAAGAGATCCGCGAGATGATGCGTGTTCGCCGCAAGGTGAGAGCCGACAAGCCGGATAACTTTGAGATCTTCGGGCCCGACTCCATCTCGAAGTTGTGGAACCAGCTCACCGGCGGGCTGGTCCTTTTCATGATCGCGGTCTCGAGTGTGGGTCTCATGGTGGGTGGCGTGGGCGTGATGAATATCATGCTGGTAAGCGTGACCGAACGCACCCGTGAAATCGGCGTGCGCAAGGCTATCGGCGCCACCAAGCGCGCATTGCTGCTGCAGTTCACGACCGAAGCGGTGACTCTGACTGCCTTAGGGGGAGTCTTCGGCATTCTGCTGGGCGCAGTATTTACGTGGATCATTTACTTCTTGCCGATCGGTTTGCCTGCAGCGATGTCCACAGTGTGGGTGGTCACCGGCTTTTGCGTTTCTTGCGCAATCGGTTTGATCTTCGGCATCTATCCTGCCTGGAAAGCTGCCAACCTTGATCCGATTGAAGCGCTGCGATACGAGTGAAACAGTTCGCCGTTTTTAGTTCAGCGTTCACAGTTAACGGTCCGTCTTGCGCAGCCGTACTTCGAACTGCGGACGCCCTTCCGCTAAACTAGTTTCCGTGAACACCCACACCTTCGCCCTGGCCGTTGAAGCGCTTACGACGGTTCTGGCAATTGCAGGGATGGCTTATTTTGTTTTCGCTATCGTTGCGGCGCGCGTGTTTCTCTCCTTGCGGCGCACTCCGCTCGCGGCCTTCGCACCGGGTGTGTCGATTCTGAAGTCTCTCAAGGGTCTCGATCCCGGCATGCTCGACGCGTTTCGCTCGCATTGCGGACAGACCTACACCGGCGAATTTGAGTTGCTGTTCGGCGTTTCATCTCTTGACGACCCCGCCGTTGCGGCCGTTCACCAGTTGCAGAGTGAATTTCCTGACCGCTCCATTCAATTAATCGTGTGTCCCGCACGGCTTGGCAGCAACGGAAAAGTCAGCACTTTGGCGCAACTCGTGCCATACGCCCGGCATGCATTTCTGCTCGTCAACGATTCCGACATAACTGTAAGTCCGCATTATCTTGAGCAGGTCATGGCTCACTTCGCGCCCTTGCCTCAACAACCGGATCATGAAGCACCGAAGGCCGTCGGTCTTGTCACTGCGCTCTATCGCGGTCGCGCCCACGGCACGCTCGGGTCTCATCTTGAATCGCTCGGCATCGCGACGGACTTCATGCCTAGCGTTTTGGTAGCGCGTTTGATTGAGAGTGGATTGCGCTACGGGCTCGGTTCCACGCTCGCGGTCAGTCGCGAGTCACTTGAGAAAATCGGTGGCTTCGAGACTCTTGTCGATCATCTCGCCGACGACTATGAACTGGGGGAGCGCATCTACAAAGCTGGATACCGTGTCGCTCTTTCGAGCGAAGTCGTAGAAACCAGCGTGCCAGCCTATGCCTGGAACGGATTCTGTGATCATCAGCTTCGCTGGCTTCGCACCGTGCGCGATGCTCGCCCCGGCGGTTACTTAGGGTTGCTTTTCACGCAAGGGTTCACACTTGCGGTACTCAACATTCTTGCCAGCGGAGCGAGCCCGGTCAGCCTCTGGATTCTTGCGCTGAGTTTTTTCCTTCGGCTGACCCTGGCAATGACCGTCGGTGCCGAAGTCCTCGGCGACCACTCGGTGCTTCCGAGTCTTTGGCTACTGCCGGTGCGCGACCTTGTCGCTACGGGTCTATGGGTCGCGGGCTTCGCAGGAAACACGATCGTCTGGCGCGGTGAACGATTTACAGTAAAGCGCGGCAAGTTGGTTGCCTGACCGCAGGCAACCAATAAGTTCGCAGTTCAAAGAGTTCGCGCGGACTGGCAGATCAGCGGCTGACTAAGAAGTGTAACTTCCTATCGTCATTCTTCACGCAGAGCGATCATGGGATCGATCCGCATCGCCCGTTGAGCGGGGATCAAACATGCGGCGACCGCCACAAGTGCCAGAAGGATCGAAACAGTCGCGAACGTAACGGGATCGTTGGGCCGCACCCCATAGAGCAAGCTGGTCATGAGACGATTCGCGGCCATCGATGCGCCGGTGCCGATGGTCGCACCGATAAACGCGAGTACCAGTCCGTGGCGGATCACCAGCCGCATCAAATCGCGCCGTTGCGCGCCGAGAGCCATGCGAATGCCCAGTTCGCGGGTGCGCCGCGCCACTTCGTAAGAGAGCAATCCATATAGGCCGATGCAAGCCAGCACCAACGCCAGGCCTGCGAAAAAGCTCGACAGTCGTGACATCAATCGTTGCTGAAAAAGAGCTTGATCAATCTGCTGAGTCTGAGTTCGCACCTCGAAGAGCGGCAGATTGTTGTCCAGCCCCGCCACAATGCGCCGCACCTGATTCACAAGCGCGTTGGGGTCGCCGCTGGCACGCAGCTCAAAGTGGGCGCCATTACCCACCAGCGGCACGAACATGATGGGTCGAATGTCGCTCTGCAACTGATCGTACCTGGTATCGCTGACGATGCCGACGATGCGGTAGCCGGGCTGAGGACCAGTTGCAGGTTCATCTTCCTGCGCGTCGCCCATATGCCTGCCGACGGCGTCCTGATGCGGGAAAAATTTTTGCACAAAAGCGTGGTTGACGATTACGGGAACGGGAGCCACTGGAGATTCCGTCTGCGGATGCACAGAAGCGGCTGTGCGCGCGCCTCCTGAACTGCTTGATGCCGCGGCTGCTTCAGCGGCAGCCGTCATCACCGCGCTCGTCTTCTCCGCCGCGGCGAAATCCGTTGCTGTAAACGGGCGCCCTACCAAAATAGGAATGCGCATCATCGAGAAAAAATCGGATCCAACCGCGAGAGTCGATGTATCGATATTGGTTTTGGGAGGGGCGCCGTCCAGGTGAATATCCGTGCCAGACCAACTTCGACTCAATAGCGCACTTTCGGAATAACTGGCAGAGACAACACCGGGCAACGAAGCGAATCGTTCCTGCAATTGACGGTAGAGCTGCGCGGTTCGTTCATCCTTATATCCGGCCAGGCCTGGATTGATGCCGAACAAGAGGATGTTTTGTGTATCGAATCCTGGATTCACTGCCTGGATCATTCTGAGGGTGCGAACCATTAATCCCGCGCCAACCAGGACCACGATTGACAGCGCAACCTGTGCTACGACCAGTGCGTCGCCGAGCCTGAAGCGCCTTCCAGCTTGCAGGGCTCCGCCCGGAATGGACGAGGAGTTTTCACGGAGCGATGGGGTGATGTCAACGCGAGATCCTCGCAGGGTCGGGACAAGTCCACATAGAACACCGGTGGTGAGCGTGATCCCGGTAGTGAACGACAGCACGCGCCAATCGAGATGAATGGTGAACGGGAAGGGCTGGTCGAGGCCGCTGGACACAAACGTGGTGATGGCATCGACGCCCCAGAGGGCCAGCAAAATGCCAAGCGCACCACCGGCGACCGAAAGCAGAACGCTCTCAGTGAGAAGTTGGCGGGCGATGCGGGCGCGTCCAGCGCCAAGTGCCTGACGCACTGCCAATTCTTTCTGACGCTTGGTCGAGCGAGAAAGGATGAGACCGGCGACGTTGGCGCAGGCGATCGCGAGAACGAGGCCAACCGCGACCATGATGAGATTGAGCATGGGAGCGATCTGTCTACTTTCGCCGTTGAGGGCCTCGCGCCCGGGCAACAGTCGCATCGCGGGATCGTCAGCTTCAGTGAAGGCCGGCTTGGCTCCATGCAGCACTTCGGCGCGGAACAGGGCGTTGACCTCAGTTTGGGCCTGCTCTATAGAAACTCCAGGTTTGAGGCGGCCAGCGGCCACGACCCACCACGTAGATGCATCCGAGAGCCTGTCACGCGTACCCCACCATGAGCTTTTCACCTGCCGCGAGAGTGAAAGAGGCATGAAGAAGTCCTGGC
The DNA here is from genome assembly GCF_039994875.1 of Telmatobacter sp. DSM 110680. Taxonomy (GTDB): domain Bacteria; phylum Acidobacteriota; class Terriglobia; order Terriglobales; family Acidobacteriaceae; genus Telmatobacter. The sequence continues at coordinate 940,158 of NZ_CP121196.1, forward strand.
GCTTGCCGGGCGTGAGACTTGTAAAGCCGGGACTGGAGACACCTACGATGGCAGCTTCGACGTTGTTGAGGCGGATCACACGTCCCACTGCGGATGGGTCTGCGCCGAACGCGCGGTTCCAATAGCCATAGTCCAGAACGATCACGGGAGATGCAGTAAGTGCGTCATCTGTGGGGAGCAGCGGACGTCCGAGAAATGTCCTCACGCCAACCGTTGAGAAATAGTCGCCTGAAACATAGAGTCCACGCGCGATATCTGCTTGACCGTTACCGCTGAAATCCACTTCAAGAGCGCCGGCGAATGCGGCCACACTGGAGAATGCGTTCGTGCGGCTGCGCAGAGTCTCAAAAAACGGGACCGAGAGCGAGCATTCTTCAGCACAGTCGCCATAGCTGCTTTGTCCGTGTAATTTCGGCCTATTGTGAGCTGACCAGCTGAAGATCACCAGGTGTTTCGGATCTTCGACGGGGAGAGATTGCAACAGCACCGCGTCAATGACGCTGAAGATTGCGGTATTTGCTCCGATGCCGAGAGCGAGCGTGAGAATGGCAACGGCGGCAAAGCCTGGCGACTTTGCCAACATGCGGAGCGCGTAACGCAGATCCTGCAAGGTCTGCTCAATCCAGAGCATCGTTCGTTCATCGCGATGCGCCTGTTTAGCTTGTTCAACGCCGCCGTATGAGCGACTCGCCGCTAACCGCGCTTCTTCCGGCGACATGCCGCGACGAACAAATTCATCCGTCAGCAAAGTCAGGTGCGATGCGACCTCGCGCGCCAAATCCTCCTCCGCACGATTGTTGCGAAAGAGATTCGAGAACTGTCTCAAGAATCGTTTCCATCGCACCATTATTACTGCTCCTCTGTCAGCAATTTTTCGACCACACCAACCATCTGTCGCCAACGTGCTGTCTCTTCATCAAGCGCCTTCAATCCCGACTTGGTGATGGTGTAGTACCGGGCCTCACGATTGTTTTCTGTCTTACCCCAGGATCCGCGGGTCCAGCCATGCTGCTCCAGCCGCACGAGCGCCGGATAGATGGTGCCCTGATTTAAATTCAGCTGATCGCCGGAGACTTGCTCCAAGCGGCTGGCAATTCCATAGGCGTGCTGAGGGCCCATGGTCGCCAGAGCGCGCAGAATCATCATGTCGAGTGTGCCTTGCAAAATGGGTAGCGTCGTTTTCTTCACTTGGCATCCAAGTAGACAGCGCATTTTACTTGGATGTCAAGTGAAACGTTCTTTTTTGTGACGAGTTGCATGGATTGCGTGATCTCGCAAAAAAGTCCCGCGCGAGACTGCTGCACAAGCAATGCGCAACTGGGCGCTGCGAAAATCCGTCCTGAAACTATTTCGCTGCCTTCTGCAACAGATTTACAGATTGGAGCTATCGGTACTGTCGATCTATCTGCTAGATTTGCCCTCACGCGGCCATGTCCCTTTTCTTTCTCAAGCAGAACGAGATGGTCGCGCAAGGAGAGTCTCGATGAACATCCCCACACATTTTGCCGGTCGCATCCTGTTGTGTTGCGCCGTTGCTGCGGCTCCGGCCTTTGCTTTTGCTCAAGCTGCGGCGCCGTCCAAGCCAGCGGTCGGCACGCAGATGACACCGTCAGCCACTTACGACAAGCTGCTCTCCGGCATGGAGAAGGAATTTGTAGATGCCGCTGAGGCCATGCCCGAAGACAAATTCAATTTTGCGCCGCCAGCTAGCGCGGGAGATTTCAAAGGCGTGCGTTCCTTCGGTGGCCAGGTCAAGCACGTTGCCGAGGCCAACTATTACTTCTTTGGCGGCGGCATGTCCGAAGCCGATATGAAGGCCAAGTCAGACGCCATCGAAAAGCTGACTGCGAAGGCCGACATCATTCAGGCGTTGAAAGACTCGTTCACGCAGGCGCACACCTTTATTGGTGGGATCACACCTGAGAATGCCTTCGTGATGACGGCCAGTGGCACGCGGGGTGGGATGTCTGCATTCGGCATCGCGCACCTGATGGACCACTACGGCCAGATGGTGGTTTATCTGCGCATGAACGGCATCGTACCGCCGGCTAGCCGCGGCAGCATGTAAGCTGCCGCAAGCAGCGGTAACAAGCAAGCCCGGGTCATCTAAGCCCAGGTTCATCGTTGGGGTGAGCCTGGGCTTTGCTGTTATTGTTCGCGAATCGCGGATACCGGATTCACACGCATGGCGCGATGGGCGGGCAGGTAGCAGGCCATCATCGCCATCACTCCCAGCAGCAAAACTACGGCGATCACTGTGAGTGGGTCGGTTGCGCTGATCCCATACAACATCCCGGCGATGAACCGTGTGAGGCCAAACGCGAGCAAAAGACCGAGCAAGAGCCCCATACCAGTTAGTCGAAGCCCCTGCATGAGAACGAGGCGAAGGACGTCCGCGCGCGATGCACCGAGAGCAACGCGGATTCCGATTTCATGGGTTCGTAGTTGTGTGCGGTAAGAAATCACCCCGTAGATACCGGTCGCTGCCAGGATCAGGGCGATGATTGCGAAGATTCCAGCGAAAGTACTGGCCATGACCGGGAATATGGTGGAGGCGCGGGTGGTTTCGCGAAGAGAGCGGACATCAAAGAGCACAAGTTGCCGATCGACCTGATGAATGGCTTCCTCGACGACTCGCGCCATCGAGTCTGGGTCGCCGGAGGTCTGGACCATCAGCGTTGGTTCGTCCGGGTTCTGGAAGAAGCTCCGGTAAACCATCGGCTCCGGCGTCTCGTTCACGAACTGGTGCTTGGAGTTTTTTGCAATCCCGATCACGGTGTACATGCGCCCCCAGATCTTCACGTGACGGCCGATCGGGTTTTCACCGGGCCAGTAACGGTTGGCCAATGTTTGATCGACAATGGCCACCGGTGGTGCGCTGCGGTTGTCGTCGCGGGTGAACTCCCGGCCCTCAGTGATGGGGATTCCCATCAGAGAGAAGTACCCGGCGGTGACATCGGCACGGCGCACCTCGTGCGACTCGTGCATCTTGGGAACGTAATTCTCGGGATAGACGTCGGCATTTCTGCCATTGAAGGAGAGAGGCAGCCAATTGCCAAGCGCGGCAACCTGAACGCCGGGCAGAGCTGAAACGCGGTCGAGAATCTTGTGCTCAATCGCGTCAGCTTCGTTGTCAGAGTAACCGGCGATTCCCAGAGCCATGGAGGCGGTAAGGATGTGGTCCTGCTTGAAGCCGGGATCAGCATCGCTCATGTTTCTGAGCGTACGCAGAAAGAGCGCGGACGAGACGAGCAGGGCTAGCGAGAGAGCTATCTGTGCAACTACGAGGCCGCTGAGTAAACGCCGGTGATGTCCTCCGGAGATGCTGGCGGTCTCTTCTTTGAGCACTTCGGCGGCGTTGACGCGGGAGGATCGCAGCGCAGGGAAGGCGCCACAGATCACCACCGCAAGCGCTGAAAGCAGCACGATGATTCCGATGACGTTGTGATCCACAGTTCCATTCAGGACGATTGGATTTGCGTTGGGCGGGATGAAATCGGCGAATCGCTTGGCGGTCCAGGAGGTGAGGATAAGGGCGAGCACGCCACCTGCGCTGGAGACGATCAATCCTTCGAGGGCCATCTGACGCATGAGCTGCAGACGGCTGGCCCCGAGCGATTCGCGGATGGCGATTTCTCTTCTGCGGGCGACAAAGCGTACCAATGCCAGGGTGGCGACGTTTACGCATGTGAGCAACAAGACGAAGCCGGCAATTGCCAGAAGAATCGGAAGAGACTTGGCCAGATATACGTTCGCGCCAAACGGCGAGCGCCACATCGGATCGAGCGTGATATTGTTTGCGCCGATGTGATCGCTGGGATATTCGGCCACAATCTGGCGCATGAGGTTTTCGAGATCGTCCGTAGCTTGCTGGCGAGTGACGCCCGGTTTAAGCCGCCCCAGCACGTTGAGATAAGAGGCGCTGCGGTGCGTCATTCGGTACCGATCTGTTCCGAGCGGATCGAGAGGGAGCCATGCATCATGGCGTACGCCGGGCATGGCATTGATGAATCCCTCCGGTGCGACCCCAATGATGGTTCCTGATTGGCGAGCGAGCGAAATGGGCTTGCTGATAATGGCCGGATCTCCGCCGAATTTGTTCTTCCATAACGAATAGCTGAGCACCACGAAGCGCGCGCCGCCCTCCCGAGCTTCTTCGTTCGGCAAGAAGAAGCGGCCGAGTTCGGGCTTTACACCGAGGACGTCGAAGAAGTTGGACGAGACGTTTGCCACGTAGATTCGATCGGGGGTTCCGTTGCCGGTCAAGGTCAGCCAGTCGTGGTGATAAGCAAGCATTCCGCTGAAGGTGCGGTTCCGCTCGCGAAGGTCACGGTAGTCGAGATAGGAGAGAGGCGGGGCGGGCGAGGTGCTCCACTGGCCGCGCATGACGCTCACCAGTTCGCTGGTATTCCGGGCCTTTGGAATGGGGTGCAGCATGGTCCCGTCAATCCAACTGAAGACCGTGCTGTTAGCACAGATAGCGAGCGCCAGCATCAGCACTGCGGTAATTGTGAATCCCGGACTCTTGCGCAGTTGCCGCAAGGCAAAGCGAACATCCTGAAGCAGTCCCGTCATGGACAGCCTCCTTAAGGAACGTTGCTCCCGGGGAATAAGAGTATTGATAACTGCTGTTGCATGCAGTGCGCCAAAGCACCTGCCTTCCTAAGGTCCGCATTTACAGCGACATTGAATCTGCAAACTGCTGCGCCAGTTGATCTTCCCTTGTTCGTTCGCGTAAAAACTGTCCGTTTCCGCACACCTCACAGTCATGACTCGCGCGCCGGCATAACATCTGTGCGGAGTCAAAGCGTGGACCGCTCCTTCAATATCTTCTCGGCACACCCTGCAAAAAAGCCCCGCTCTGACAAGTCAGGGCAGGGCTTGGACTTTATACCGGCAGCATCACAACAAGCCGGGTAAGGATGTTGAGGTGGTGATGCGGGTTGCGGCGATAACGCCGGTAAATGTCACAGCCTTCGTTCCATCGAGGTTATAGGCCACTAGCGTGAAGCTTCCAGCGTATTTATCGCCTTCTTCGTTGAGGGTCAAGTGCTCGGTGATCTGAGCGCCCCCCGTGGGATTGCCGATGCCACTGGGCGCGTTCGCAGTATCGTTGCCGAGCCAGGGCAGGTGGTTGATGAAGTAGGACCGAGGTCCAGTCTTCTCCCAGACGCCCAGGCAGAAGTTCCCATCCTGCGGCGGTCGAGCCGATTCCATGATCTCCGTCTTGTCACTGTGGACGACAACAAATGCGTTGTCGATCATGGGATAGGCGTTGCTGGGGATCGGATTTCC